>DASUGW010000054.1:0-6654 GCA_036273805.1 Mycobacterium sp. | reverse complement strand
GTTCAGCCAGTAGCGCGCCGAGTCGACGCTGATGCTCACCAGGCCGACGGCGATCATCCTGGCCCGGTGCGGGTCGAGTCCGGAGTCGTGGCTGATCAGGTCGAACACCGCGTCGGTGCAGGCCTCAGTGGCCACTTTGACCTGCACCGCCACCTGCGGCTCGTTGACGTAATCGTTTTCGAAGATCAGCCGGTAGCCCTGGCCGTCGTGCTCGATGAAGTCGAAGAAGGCAGCGACCGCGGCGCGCACACGCTGCCGGTTATCGGTCGTGGTCCGCAACGCCTGACGCACGCCGGAGACCAGGTTTTCGACGTGCCTGGCGAGCACCGCGAGATACAGCTCCAGCTTGCTCGCGAAGTGTTGGTACAACACGGGTTTGCTGACCCCGGCCCGCTCGGCGATCTCGTCCATTCCGGCGGCGTGATAGCCGCGCTCGACGAAGAGCTCACTGGCGGCCTTCAGTAGCTGGCCCCGGCGTTCGTCACGGGGCAGCCGGTTTCCGCGCTTGTTGGCCCCCTGGCCAGCCGCCCGATTGCCGTCGGCGGACTTGGCGCCTCGCCTTCCGGCCGTGCTGGCGAGCTCGCTCATCGATTCCTCTGTCTCATCCGGTGCTGGGCTGGCAGGCGATGCTGTGGCGCCCGGCGACGCTCGGCAGCGGCCGACACGTCAGAACTTGGACACTACTACCAGGTCCTGCGAATACCGCGGTGGCAGGTCAAATGCCTGCTCCGGGCGTGCCGAGAAGGTGTCGAGGCCGGTCTGTGCCATCCTTGGGCAGTGACTTACGGCCCGGAACGTCGCGGGGACGGACGCGTGCCGGTGCTGCGAAGCGAATGGCGTGAGCCGCTGCGAGCGCAGCGCGATCCGTTGGCCGGCGATGCGGGTCGGGTCCGAGTGAACCGCGAAGAACGGCCCCAGTGGCGCAAGCAGAGCTGGCTGGGCCGGTTCATCTCGACCTACGGCTGGCGTGCTTACGCGTTGCCCGTGCTGGCGGTGGTCACCATTTTGGTGCTGTACCAAACCATGGCCGGGACGCGCTCGAGCCCGTCGATGGCCACGGCGGGCGACGCGGTCGACTCGCCGCCGACCATCGGCTCCCACGGGACCGAGATCATCGGCGCGCCACCGCGCGGGCTTACCCAATTCGACGCCAACCTGCCGACCGGAATCCTGCCCGCGGGGGGTCCGTTCACCGAGGCCGGCGAGAAGACCTGGCACGTGGTCCCCGGCAGCGACTCCAAGGTCGGCCAGGGCACGGCGAAGACATTCACGTACACCGTTGAGGTCGAGAACGGCATCGACACCGCGCCCTACGGCGGGGATGACGGTTACGCGCGCATGGTCAGCCAGACCTTGAGTAACCCCAAGAGTTGGACGCACAACCCGCAGTTCGCATTTCTGCGGATCGACAGTACCTCGGACAGCCAACCCGACTTCCGGGTATCGCTGACCTCGCCGATGACGGTGCGCGAGGGGTGCGGCTACGAGATCCCACTAGAGGCCTCCTGCTACAACCCGGCCTATACGCCGCCCTCCGGTGGTTCCGCCGAACAGCGGGTCTTCATCAACGAGGCGCGCTGGGTACGCGGCGCGGTCCCGTTCCAGGGTGACATCGGGTCCTACCGGCAATATGTGATCAACCACGAGGTCGGCCACGCCATCGGATATCAGCATCACGAGCCGTGCGATCAGAACGGTTCGCTGGCGCCGATCATGATGCAGCAGACCTTCTCGACGGCCAACAACGATGCGGCCAAGTTCGACCCCGACTGGGTGAAGGCCGACGGCAAGGTGTGCCGGTTCAATCCCTGGCCGTATCCCATCGCCTGATGACGATCCCGCCGAGGGACGAGGCGGGTGAGGAGTCAGGTAAATCCGGCCAGCGCCCGACGGCGGCTTGCGCAGCGGGAACCCGTGAACCTCTATTTTCGTTGTTCGCGTCGACCTGATCTGATGGGCATAACAGCTGAAGGGAGACGCCGGTGTCACAGTCGCCGCTGCCGCCTCTCGTGGCGCCCGCAGCCGAACTGTCCCGCGACGAGGTGGCCCGCTACAGCCGGCACCTGGTAATCCCCGAGGTCGGTGTCGTGGGGCAGAAACGCCTCAAGAACGCCCGCGTGCTGGTGATCGGAGCCGGCGGTCTGGGATCCCCGACGCTGCTCTATCTGGCGGCTGCCGGTGTGGGCACTCTGGGCGTCGTCGAGTTCGACGTCGTCGACGAGTCCAACCTGCAGCGTCAGATCATCCACGGCCAGTCGGACGTCGGGCGCCCGAAGGCGCACAGTGCCCGCGAGTCGATCGCGCGGATCAACCCGCTGGTCACCGTCGAACTGCACGAATTTCGCCTCGAACCGGACAACGCCGTCGAACTGTTCAGCCGCTACGACCTCATCGTCGACGGCACCGACAACTTCGCCACCCGCTACCTCGTCAACGACGCCGCGGTGCTGGCCGGCAAGCCCTACGTGTGGGGGTCGATCTACCGGTTCTCCGGGCAGGCATCGGTGTTCTGGGAAGACGCGCCTGACGGACGCGGACTCAACTACCGCGACCTGTACCCGGATCCACCGCCACCGGGACTGGTGCCTTCGTGCGCCGACGGCGGTGTCCTGGGCATCCTGTGCGCATCGATCGCATCCATCATGGGCACCGAGGCGATCAAGCTCATCACCGGGATCGGCGAGACCCTGCTGGGCCGGCTGATGGTGTACGACGCGTTGGCGATGACCTATCGAACCGTCAGGATCGCCAAGGACCCGTCGGCGCCGAAGATCACCGGTCTCGTCGACTACGACGCCTTCTGCGGAACGCTTTCGGCAGAAGCGAAGCAAGCCGTCCGGGACGCCACGATCACCCCCGCCGAGTTGCGCGAGCTGCTCGACACGGGAGCGCAGATCGCTCTCATCGACGTTCGCGAACCGGTGGAATGGGACATCAACCACATCGAGGGTGCGCGACTGATCCCGAAGTCGGCTCTCGACGCCGGATCGGGGCTGGCCGACGTGCCCGTCGACCGGGTGCCGGTGCTCTATTGCAAGACCGGGTTGCGCTCCGCAGAAGCGGTCGCAGTGCTGCGGGGAGCCGGATTCGCCGGGGCGCTGCACCTGCAGGGCGGCATCGCGGCGTGGGCCCGGCTGTATGACCCCGACATGGTGATGTACTGACCGGCGCTGTTTGCGACACAGCTGGTCAGCGAGCCGTTGCGCAGACTCCGCAGGGGCTGCTGGGGTTAATGTGACGGGGTGACTCTGGAACCGCCACCCGAACATGTGCTCGTGGCATTCGGGCTCGGCGGGATGCGGCCCCAGCCGCTGGGTGCGGGCTGGGACGGCGGTTGGCGCTGCGGTGAGGTGGTGCTCTCGGTGGCCGCCGACCCCGCCCGGGCGGCTTGGTCGGCCAAAATTCGTGAGACGTTGTTCGTCGACGGCGCGCGGCTGGCCCGCCCGGTGCGTTCCACCGACGGCCGGTTCGTGGTTTCGGGTTGGCGTGCCGACACTTTCGTCGCCGGCACCCCAGAGCGCCGCCACGACGAGGTGATATCGCTGGGCGTGCGGTTGCATGAAGCCACTGCGAACCTGGAACGGCCGCGGTTTCTGACCCAGGCCCCGGCGGCGCCCTGGTCGGATGTGGACGTCTTCGTCGCGGCGGACCGCGCCGCCTGGGAAGAACGCCCGCTGCAATCGTTGCCCCGCGGCGCGCACGTCGCTCCGGGGTCGGCCAATGGTGATCGTTCGGTCGATCTGATCAATCAACTTGCGACGCTGCGCAAGCCGACCAAAATTGCCAGCCAGCTGGTGCACGGCGACCTGTACGGCACGGTGCTGTTCGCTGGTGCGGCCCCACCCGGCATCACAGACATCACCCCGTACTGGCGACCGGCGCCGTGGGCCGCCGGCGTGGTCGTCGTCGACGCGCTGTCATGGGGCGAGGCGGACGACGGTCTCATCGAACGGTGGAGTGCCCTGCCGGAATGGCCGCAGATGCTGTTGCGCGCGTTGATGTTCCGGCTGGCTGTCCACGCATTGCACCCGCGGGCCACCGCGTCCGCATTCCCGGGGCTGGCGCGCACCGCGGCATTGGTGCGGCTGGCGCTGTAGTCGGTTCAGAAATGAAATCTGTATTCGTGCAGGGGAATACGGCCATCGTCGGCGAGCACACCTTCGGCGCGTAGACGCTCGAGCTGGCGGGTGGCCAAATGCGCAGCGGGCCGGCCGGATGCGGGTATCACCCGGTGCCACGGCAGATCCGAGGAGTCGGTGCGCATGATCCATCCGACAATTCGAGGGCTGGAAAGGTCTGCTGCAGAAGCGATATCACCATAGGTGGCAACGAAGCCGGACGGGATCGAGGCCACCAGGCCGCGGACCCGCTCCACTTGATCGTCGGTTACCGGCGGCACGGAATGTTCGCCAGCGTCTCGCGGATGAGCTGCGCGGTCTGCGCCGGTTTTGCCTGTTCGATCATGTGGTCGCAGTCGAGGTCGACCAGCCGGAAATCGGGGCGCTGTCTGAGGGTTTCGATCAACTCGGCGCTGACGTACGGGGGAGAGGTCCGGCCGGCCCGCACCAGCGTCACCGGGATGTCGGTGGGCGGCACGGCGATATCGCGAGTCAACTCGCTCCAGTACGACATCATGGCCGGGATGCAGATGCGCCAGCCGACCCTGCCGTTGGGCAATTCCACCAGGTGCTCGTCGATCTCGGCGTCCAGTTGTGCGGCGGCCACGTCGGCCCATGAGCCGAAGGCCTTTTCATTGCGGGCCTCGGCGGCGTCGGTGTAGTCCGGCGAGCCGTACATGGCATCGGCGATCTCGCCCATCCATTCGCCGTCCAGGCCGACGGCGGGGTCGAGCAACACCAGCGCGGCGACGCGGTCGGGGTGGGTTGCGGCCAATCGCAGTGCGACCGCGCAGCCGAACGAGTGTGCCACCACCACAACCGGTTCGGTGGCTTGCGCATCTTCGATCACCGACGCAAGGGCATCGGCGTTCGCGTCGATCGTCCATGGCGGGGCCCAGGTGGACCGGCCGTGACCGATGAGGTCCGGGGCCGCGACCGCGACGCCCGGCAGCTCGGTGGCCGCCAGCGTCTCCCACCGGCGCCCGTGGCCGGTCAGTCCGTGTACGGCCAGCACTCGGGGTGCTGCGGCCGGACCGAAGCGATGCACGTGCAGGGGCGGGCGTGAGGAGCGGTGCACTCGACGATCGTGCCAGTTCGGGCCCGCGGTTACGAATTGTTGTCGGACCCCCGTGCTGTCATGCCCCACATGCCCACCGCAACGGACACCGAATGCCGCGATCCCGGCCGCACGTGGGACGGGCCGGCGGTCGCGCTGCTCGACGGCGGATCGCGCGGAACCGTACGGGTGCTCGGCGGCCCCGGCACCGGCAAGACCAGCTTGCTCGTCGATATTGCGGTGGCGCGCATCGCGGGGGGAGCCGACCCACAGTCGGTGCTGCTGCTCACCGGCTCGGGCCGGTTGAGCACACAGGCCCGTGCCGGGCTGACGGTCCGGCTGCTGAGCACCGGGGAGCACGGACAGCATCCGCCGGTGGTGCGCCAGCCGCTGCTGCGGTCGCTGCACTCGTACGCGTTCGCGGTGCTGCGGCTGGCCGCCGAGCGCGCCGGGGATCCGCCGCCCCGGCTGATCACCGGCGCCGAGCAGGACGGCACCATCCGCGAATTGCTCGCCGGTGACCTCGAAGACGGCGCGACGTACTGGCCGGCGCCGCTGCGTGCCGCGCTCGGTACCGCGGGCTTCGCCACCGAACTTCGCGACCTGATGGCGCGGTGCACCGAACGTGGGGTGGACGCGTCGCAGTTGCGGCGCCTGGGCCGGCTGCACAAGCGTCCCGAGTGGGTGGCCGCGGGCCGGTTCGCCGAGCAGTACGAGCAGGTGATGCTGCTGCGTTCCTCGGTCGGCATGGCCGCACCGCAGGCGACGGTGCCGGCATTTGGAGCCGCAGAGCTCGTCGGTGCCGCGCTCGACGCGCTGGCGGCCGACCCTGAGCTGCTGGCCGGCGAACGTGCCCGCATCAGCACGCTGCTCGTCGACGACGCCCAGCACCTCGACCCGCAGGCGGCGCAGCTGGTGCGGGTGCTCGCTGCCGGGGTCGACTCGGCGATCATCGCGGGCGATCCCAATCAGGCGGTTTTCGGTTTTCGCGGCGCCGACCCTGCCCTGCTCACGGCATCGGATGCGCCCGCGGTGCAGCTCGAACGCAGCTACCGATGCGCTCCGGCGATCGCCCGCGCGATCAGCGGCGTCGCCGGATTACTGCCCGGGCACGGGCCGGCGCGTGTGATCAGCGGAAGCGCCGCCGACACGGACGCCGACGAGGGCTCCGTGTCCGTGCAGCTGGCGGCATCCGAGCGGGCCGAAGTGAATCTGATCGCCGACACCCTGCGCCGGGCTCACCTGCTCGACGGAGTGCCGTGGGCGCAGATGGCGGTTGTCGTGCGTTCGGTGTCACGTGCGGCGGTCGCGCTGCCCCGGGTGCTTTCCGCGGCGGGCGTGCCGGTGGCCGCGCCGACGGTCAGTGCGCCGCTGGCCGACAACGCGGTGGTGCACGCGATGCTGACGGTGCTCGCCGCCACCGCCGACGGGTTGACGGGAGAGCATGCGCTGGAATTGGTCACCGGTCCGATCGGTCGC
>DASUGW010000053.1:0-28228 GCA_036273805.1 Mycobacterium sp. | reverse complement strand
AACGGATAGGCTGGCCCGACCATGACTGCACCTGCACCCCGTAGCCGCACTGCCAGCATCTCGTATTGGTCGTTGGTTGTCGCGTCCGTGGCGTTGATGGCCTTCGGGCTGCTGCTGGTGTTCCCGGCGGCATCCGGCCCTGCGTTCTTCCGCGGTGCGGGTGTGCTGTTCGCGGTGGCCGGTATGGGCCTGGCGTTCCTGTCGGGCCGCGCGCGCGGGGGTGACGTTCGCTTCCGCAATGCCACGGTCGCGCTGGCCCTGGCCCTGGTCGTCCTGCTGGCGATGTTCGCGCTGATCAGCCACGGCCTCGTCTGGCTGCTCATCATGATCGTGCTGCTGGTGGGCGCGATCTTGATGGTGCGTTCGGCAGACGCCTCCGGCGGTACGGGTGGATCGGATGACTGAGCCCGACGCCGAGGGCGCGGTGCTGTTCGCCGAGAGCGGCGCGAGCTGGTGGTGGCTGCTCGCCGGCCCCAGCTCGGCGCTGGCGATGCTGGGAGTGCAGCTGTGGAGTGGTGCCGGCATCCAATGGGTGGTGCCGGTGGCTTTCCTGGTGTTGGTGACGAGCTTCGTTTCGCTGCAGATCAAGGCGGCACGCATCCACACCTCGGTAGAGCTGACCGCGGAGACGCTGCGGCAGGGCACCGAAACCACCCTGGTCGAGGAGATCGTCGCGGTCTATCCGGAACCCAGGGGCGGTCAGCGTAGCTATTCCGCCGACCGCCGGCTGAACCAGACCGGCGGCACGAATGCACTCACCAGCCGTGCGCTGCGTAAGGCGGGCATTGATCTGTCCGACCTCGAAGAATCCGACGCCGCCCGAGCGCCGGAGTCTCCGGAGGTCGAAGAGGCTCGTCGGCAGGCTGAAGACGCGGTCGCGCTGGTCGCCAAGTGGCAGGCTGCGCGGGCTCTCGGCGAGCTGACGGGTGTGCCCCGCGGTCGGACCGGTATCGGGCTCAAACTCTCCGGCGGACGCACTGCGCAGGCATGGGCGCGCCGGCACCGCGAGCTGCGTGCCGCACTCAGCACGCTGGTCGACGAACGCGGGGCGAACGCGTGAACCGCGACGTCCTTCGGCTGGTGCTTGCGGCGCTGGCCGCGGTCGGTGCGGTGTTCTCGTGGCTCGGCGCGCAGTCGGTGGTCGAGGTGGCACCGATCCTCGGGGGCCAGCCGGCAACGACGTCAGTGGTCTACGACCCGCCGCTGCTGGCATTGTCGCTGGTGCTGGTCGCGCTCGCCGGCGTTCTGGTGGTCCTCGGAGTCGCCGGATGGCGACGTAGATCTCACAAGGTGGACCCCGGCGCACATACCCCATAGGGGTATATTGAGGGCATGTCCGTAACGACTTCGACCGACCTGCGCCTCAGTGGCATGACCTGCGCATCCTGCGCCGCCCGGGTGGAGCGTCGACTCAACGACATCGACGGTGTGCATGCCACGGTGAACTTCGCGGTCGAGCGCGCCCACGTCGAGCACGACGGCGCGGTGTCGACGGCCGACCTCATCGCCGCGGTGCAGTCGGCCGGCTACCAGGCCGCCGTCGCACCCGCGCCGCACGCCGAACACAACCGGCACAACCAGCACGACCACATGACCCACGACGCGGGTCCCGGACTGCGGGCCCGGTTGATCGGCTCCGCCATCCTGGCCGTTCCGGTCGTCGCGGTGTCCATGCTGATGGCCTGGCAGTTCCCCGGTTGGCAGTGGCTGGTCTGGGCACTGACCACGCCGATCGTCTTCTGGGGCGGCTACCCGTTCCACCGTGCCGCCCTCGGCGCTGCCCGGCACCGCACCTCGACCATGGACACCTTGGTCTCGCTGGGGACGCTGGCGGCCTACCTGTGGTCGGTCGTCGTGCTGCTCGGCGGCGGTGGGCATCACGTGTACTTCGAGGTGGCCGCCACCGTCACGGTGTTCCTGCTGACCGGCCGCTACGCCGAGGCCCGGGCCAAACGTTCGGCCGGTGCCGCGCTGCATGCACTGCTGTCGCTGGGGGCCAAGGACGCTGTCGTGCTGCGTAAGGGCGACGAGGTCCGGGTTCCGGTGTCGGAGTTGATGGTCGGTGACGTGTTCGTGGTGCGCCCGGGCGAGCGGGTGGCGGCCGACGGAGTGATCACCGACGGCGCTTCTGCGCTAGACACGTCGGCGATGACGGGTGAGTCGGTGCCCGCCGACGTCGGCCCGGGAGACGAGGCGATCGGTGGATCGGTCAACACCTACGGCCGGATCCTCGTGCGTGCCAACCGGGTTGGTGCCGACACGCAGCTGGCCCGGATGGGCCGGATGGTCACCGAGGCGCAGAACGGCAAGGCGTCGATCCAGCGCCTGGCCGACCGGGTGTCGGCCGTCTTCGTGCCCGTCGTGCTGGCGGTCGCGGCGCTCACCCTGCTGGGGTGGCTGTTGTCCGGCGGTTCGGTGGCCGCGGCATTCACCGCCGCTGTCGCCGTGCTGATCATCGCCTGCCCGTGTGCCCTGGGCCTGGCCACGCCGACGGCAATCCTGGTCGGTACCGGTCGCGGTGCGCAGTTGGGAATCCTGTTCAAGGACCCGCAGGTGCTCGAGACCGTCACCGGGATCGACACCGTCGTGCTGGACAAGACCGGCACCGTGACCACCGGGGTCATGACGGTCGATGCCGTCGAACCGGGCCCGGGCGAGGACGTGGACGAAGTGCTCGCGCGCGCCGCCGCAGTCGAGGCCGCCTCCGAGCATCCGGTGGCCGCGGCGGTAGTGGCCGCCGCACGCGAGCGCGGGGTGTCGATCCCCGCGGTGTCCGGGTTCACCAATGACCCGGGTGTGGGCGTCGTCGGTGTGGTCGAAGGCGTGCGGGTGTCGGTGTCGCGGCGGGGCTCGATCAGCGGGGTGGACCTGTTGGCGCCGGCGCAGGCGGGTACCGCGGTTGCGGTGTCCTGGGGCGAGAAGGTGCGTGGCGTCATCCTGCTTTCGGACGCGGTCAAGCCGACCAGCGCGGCGGCCATCGCCGAACTCGTGGCGATGGGTGTCACGCCGATGCTGCTGACCGGCGACGACGCCGGTGTCGCCCGCCGTGTCGCCGCACAGATCGGGATCGTCGACAGCGACGTGATCGCCGGGGTGCTGCCCGCCGAGAAGGCCGCCGTGGTGCAACGACTGCAAGGTCAGGGGCGGCGCGTCGCGATGGTCGGCGACGGTGTCAACGATTCGGTGGCACTGGCGACCGCAGACATCGGCATGGCGATGGGCACCGGCACCGATGCGGCGATCGAGGCCGGCGACGTGACGCTGGTGCGGGGCGACCTGTCCACGGTTCCCACGGCGCTGCGCCTGGCCTCGCGCACACTGCGGACCATCAGGATCAACCTGTTCTGGGCGTTCGCCTACAACGTCGCGGCGATTCCGCTGGCGGCGCTGGGGCTGTTGAACCCGATGATCGCCGGGGCCACGATGGCGGCTTCGTCGGTGCTCGTGGTTCTGAACAGCCTGCGGCTCAAACGCTTCCGCTGACCCGGTAGTTCGCGGGTTTTGGCGCCCGCTCGTCCGGAACGGCGTGACAATCTGCTTATGACGAGTGATCAAGTCGAGGGTGTGGTGCGTGCTGAGCTTGACGCCTGGTCGAGCCTGGACGTCGACGCCATCATGGCGCCGTTCGCGACCGACGCGGTTTGGCAGGCGGCGCCGACCGTCACCTTCACGGGACGTGACGAGATTCTGTCCGCGGTTCGCGATTACCTCGGCCGGATGAAGTCCGCCGAGTTGAAGGTGGTGAACCTCGCGGTCAACGGGGACAAGGTGTTCACAGAACGCATCGACTCGTTCGACTACGACGGTCGGAAGGTCGCGGTCACGTTGATGGGCATTTTCGAGATCGCCAACGGCAAGATCGCGGCCTGGCGGGACTACTACGACATGTCGGGCCACTACTGAGCTGGTGAGCCTGCTCACTCCATGTTGGTACAAAGTGCAGATTCTGTAACACTGTGCCCATGACGGAAGTGGTTGCCACCGACGCCCAGGCCGACGCCGCACCTCTGGACGCGCAGTCCCTGGTCTGGCGGTACTTCGGTGACAACCGGATGTTCCTCATCGGTCCGCGACCGGCGGTGCTGCAGAACATGCTGGCTGAACTGGGGCAGGGCGTGCTCGACCATTCGGTGTTCTTCGCCGACACCGCCGCCCGGGTCAAACGTTCACTGCCGCCGATCTTCAAGACGGTCTACGGCTCGGAAACCGACAACGCCGGCAGCCAGGTCCGTGACTTCCATGTCGGCATCAAGGGCGACATGCCCGACGGTAGCCGCTACCACGCGCTGAATCCCGAGACCTACTTCTGGGCACACGCGACGTTCGTCGAGCAGGTGCTGTACTTCGCCGACACCTTCGTCAAGCGCCTCACCGACGACGAGCGCGAACAGATCTGGCGCGAGGGCAAGACCTGGTACCGTCGCTACGGCGTCAGCGACCGGATTCTGCCCGACACCTATGCCGACTTTGAGAAGTACTGGGATCGCATGATGGACACCGTCGTAGTGCCGCACAAGACGGCCCAATACGGCATCGGCTATGTCACCAAGGGATTCCCGAAACCCAAGGGCGTCTCGCCGCTGGCCTGGAAACTCATTGCGCCGGTGTTCAATCCGATCGCTGCCTTCCTGACCACCGGTGGCATGCCGCCGAAGGCGCGCGAGATGCTGAATTTGCCGTGGAACGACAAGAAGGAGCGCCGCTACCAGCGGTTCGCTGCCTTCTGGCGGTCCCCGGTGGTGAACGCGATATGGGATCGGATGCCGATATCGTTGCGCTACAACAAGTTTGCCGCTACGGGGTACGCCCGGGAAGGTGTGACGCCATAACCGTCGTGCCGACAGACCCGGCGACCACCGCGATCCTGGACGCGGCGGTCGCCGAGTTCGAGCAGCACGGTTTCCGCCGCGTCGCGATCGATGATGTCGCCCGCCGGGCCAAGGTCAGCCGCACCACCATCTACCGGCGCTTCGCCGGGCGTGACGAATTGGTGGCCGCGGTCATCGACCGCGAGAACGAAACCCTGTTCGTAGACATCGCCGAGCACATCAATGCCGCTGGACCGCAGGCGAATATCTACATCGAGGCCTTTACCGCGGCCATCGTCCGGTTCCGCGGTCACCGAGTGCTCAACCGCATGATCATCGACGATCCGGTGCTCGCATTCGAGCTCGCCCACCAGCACTACGCCGCAGCGGTGGCGCGGATCGTGGCGGCGCTACACGTCATCTTCCCGCCCGGATTCGCCGAGCGCGTCGGAGCGCCGGCGGTAGCCGAATTGGCCGATACCATCCTTCGCTACTCGCTGATGGCGCTGCTGTTGCCCAGCTTGCGACCGATGGAAAGCGAAGACGAAATTCGCGCCTTCGCCGTCCAGCAGTTCCTGCCCAGTCTGCCTGCGGCGCTGCGCACAGCCCGCATCTGAGTCAGCGGCGGCGCAAGAGCACCGCACCGTTGTCGAATGGCAGCCGCGGGAACACCCTCCGGGCCAACCCGGTGACATGTTGGGCCGCTTCGGATTTGCTGACCACCCGCGGATCCGACACCTCGAAGGTGCGTCCGTGGCGCTTCATTTTTCCACCGCCGGCCGCGGTGATGTTCTTCAGCCAGTCGCGATCCGGACCGTAGGTCAGCATGATCGCCACCCCCTCGTCGGTGGAGAACACCGACAGTGGGGTGCGATAGGTCTTGCCGGACTTGCGCCCGACGTGCTCGAGGATGCCGAAGGTGGGTGCGTAACCCGCCCAGATCTTCTGAATCGGATTGGTCACGTACCGGTTGAACCGGGCCAATCGCTGTGGGAGTTGCATACCTGCATCCAACCGCTTTGTGACGACGATCACTTCATTCTGCGGTCGGATTTTCCAGGTTTCGGCGGAGCAGGCAGGGAACTCGGTGAGTAGTCGCGGAACGTCATCAGGAACCCGATCCACGCGGTCAGGGCGGCCAGCGCGTAAATGGTGCCCGACATCCAGGCGGTATGCAGCGATGCGGCCGGCCAGCACGCCAGGAAGGCAATCGTGATCAGGCACACGCCGTAGAACGGGGTGCGTTGGGGGTGGTCGCCGCGAGCCATGCCTCAGCTCCTCCTATGTGCGGGCCCGGTCGGGGCATTGGACCCCTTGGCGGAGTCGTCGTCGAGTGCCCCTTCGAGCGTCTGTTCGGCCTTCGCCGCATCTTTTGCGAGTTCTTCGATCGACTCGTCGCCGTCATCTGCACGCATGAGTAAGGGATGCCCCAAAGCGCCCAGAGATAACAGGAAAACGCTGCGCAGTGTGGCGGATGTGACGTCCGTACGCTGTTTGCACGGTGACGGAGCCCACACGCGCCCCGCCTACCTAGGCCGGCAACTACACCGTGTAGTTTGCGTCCCCCGGAGTCTGGGACACTGGTCGTCATGAACCCGCCGAGACCAACGAGCGTGAGGGACGAACGCGCGAGAGTCGAGCGATGAGCACCGTCGATCGATCCGCCCAGCTGTTCGCCGACGCCTGCGCGGTCATCCCGGGCGGCGTGAACTCTCCGGTGCGCGCATTCAATGCCGTGGGTGGCACCCCGCGCTTCATCACCTCCGGGCAGGGCTACTGGCTTACCGACGCCGACGGCAACCGGTACGTGGACCTGGTCTGCTCCTGGGGGCCGATGATCCTCGGGCACGCACACCCGGCCGTCGTCGACGCTGTCACCCGGGCGGCGGTCAACGGCCTGTCGTTCGGCGCTCCCACCCCGTGTGAGTCCGAACTGGCCGCCGAGATCATCGGCCGCGTCGCACCCGTGCAGCGGGTCCGGCTGGTCAACTCCGGCACCGAAGCCACCATGAGCGCGATCCGGCTGGCCCGCGGCTTCACCGGACGCCCCAAGATCATCAAGTTCTCCGGCTGCTACCACGGCCACAGCGACGCGCTGCTGGCCGACGCCGGGTCCGGCGTGGCCACCCTGGGTCTGCCGTCGTCGCCGGGAGTCACGGGCGCCGCCGCCGCCGACACCATCGTGCTGCCCTACAACGACATCGCGGCGGTCGAAGAGGCCTTCACCGCGCACGGCGAGCAGATCGCCTGCATCATCACCGAGGCCAGCCCCGGCAACATGGGTTGTGTTCCGCCGCTGCCGGGCTTCAACGCCGCACTGCGCCGGATCACTGCTGAGCACGGAGCACTGCTCATCTCCGATGAAGTGATGACCGGGTTCCGGGTCAGCCGAAGTGGCTGGTACGGAATCGATCCTGTCGATGCCGACCTGTTCACCTTCGGCAAGGTGATGAGCGGCGGCCTGCCCGCGGCGGCGTTCGGCGGCCGTGCCGAGGTCATGGAGCGGCTGGCTCCGCTGGGGCCGGTGTACCAGGCGGGCACGTTGTCGGGGAATCCGGTCGCGATGGCGGCCGGACTGGCGACGTTGCGCACCGCCGACGACGCGGTGTACGCCAAGCTGGACGCCAACGCCGATCGGCTGGCTGCAATGCTCGGCGATGCGCTGTCCGAAGCCGGTGTGGCGCACCAGGTTCAGCGTGCCGGCAACATGCTCAGCGTGTTCTTCACCGAGACGCCGGTGACCAATTTCACGCAAGCGCGGGCCACCCAGACGTGGCGCTTCCCGCCGTTCTTCCACGCGCTGCTCGACGCCGGCGTGTACCCGCCGTGCAGCGCGTACGAGGCCTGGTTCGTCTCGGCCGCGCTCGATGAGCAGGCGTTCGCGCACATCGAAGCCGCGCTGCCGGCTGCGGCAAAAGCCGCCGCGACCGCCGAAGATCTGGGGAATTGACGTGGCCGAGAAGACCATTGTTCATGTGATGCGCCATGGCGAGGTGCACAACCCGGAAAAGATCCTCTACGGCCGGTTGCCCGGCTACAACCTGTCCGATCGCGGTCGCACTCAGGCCAAGGCGGTCGCAAAGTGGCTGGCAACCAACGACATCGTCTATGTGGTGGCCTCCCCGTTGGAGCGTGCCCAGCAGACCGCGGCGCCGATCGCCGCCGAGCACGGACTGAACGTCGCCGTCGACGACGAGCTGATCGAGTCGGAGAACGTCTTTCAGGGCAAGCGGGTGTCACCCGGCGACGGGGCGCTGCGCGATCCACGCAACTGGACACTGCTGCGCGACCCGCTCACCCCGTCGTGGGGCGAGCCGTACCGGGACATCGCGGCACGGATGAGGGGCGCGTTGTACCGGGCCCGCGACCGCGCCCGCGGTCACGAGGCGGTGTGCGTCAGCCACCAGCTCCCCGTCGAGACCCTGCGCCGGGCCATGAACGGTGATCGCCTGGCGCACTTCCCGACGCGCCGGCAGTGCAACCTCGCGTCGGTGACGTCGTTCGCCTTCGACGGTGACCAGCTGGTGGGCTGGGGTTACGCGGAGCCGGCCGGGCGGTGAGGCGTTTGGCGGTCCTGCTGGTGTGCGCGGTGCTCGCGCTCACCGGTTGCTCGACCGGTCACGACGCCGTCGCCCAGGGTGGCACCTTCGAGTTCGTCGCCCCAGGTGGTAAGACCGACATCTTCTATGACCCGCCCGAAAAGCGCAGCCGCCCAGGTCAATTGCGGGGACCGGACCTCAAAGACCCGGCCAAGACGGTGTCGCTGGACGATTTCGCCGGCAAGGTCGTCGTCGTCAACGTGTGGGGGCAGTGGTGTGGTCCCTGTCGGACCGAGATCACCCAACTGCAGCAGGTCTACGACCAGACGCGAGGAGATGGTGTCGCTTTCCTGGGCATCAACGTCCGCGACAACAACCGTGATGCGGCCGTGGATTTCGTCACCGACCGTAAGATCACCTTCCCGTCGATCTACGACCCGGCCATGCGCACCATGATCGCGTTCGGCGGCAAGTACCCCACCACCGTCATTCCCTCGACCGTGGTGCTGGATCGCGAGCACCGGGTCGCCGCGGTGTTCCTGCGCGAGCTGCTGGCCTCCGACCTGGTGCCGGTGGTGCAGCGCCTTGCCAAAGAGACGTCGGGGCCCAAACAATGAGCGGCACTGCGCAACTCGCCGCCGAAGGTCCGGTGCTGCTGGCGCTGGCGGTGTGCCTGCTGGCCGGGTTGGTGTCCTTCGCCTCGCCGTGCGTGGTCCCGCTGGTACCGGGCTACCTGTCGTATCTTGCCGCAGTCGTCGGGGTGGACGACAGTGCGCTCGTCACCGCAGGCGCACAACGCGCTGCGCAAGGTGCTTCGGGCGTGCGGGGCCAACGCCTGCGGGTGGTGGGTTCGGCACTGCTGTTCGTCGCCGGTTTCACCACGGTGTTCCTGCTGGGCACCGTCGCGGTGTTGGGCATGACGACCACGTTGATCACCGATCAGCTTGTGCTGCAACGGATCGGCGGCGTGCTGACCATCGTCATGGGGTGTGCGTTCATCGGCTTCATCCCCGCCTTGCAGCGGCAGGCCCGGTTCACTCCGCGCATGCTGTCGACCGTCGCGGGGGCGCCGCTGCTCGGCGCGGTGTTCGCGCTGGGCTGGACGCCGTGTCTGGGGCCGACGCTCACCGGGGTGATCACCGTCGCTTCGGCCACCGACGGCGCCAGCGTCGCCCGTGGCGTAGCGCTGGTGATCGCCTACTGTCTGGGCCTGGGCATCCCCTTCGTCCTGCTGGCGCTGGGATCCACCTGGGCGGTCGGCGCGCTGGGCTGGTTGCGCCGGCACACCCGCGCCATTCAGATCTTCGGTGGCGTGCTGTTGATAATCGTCGGGCTGGCACTGGTCACCGGCGTGTGGAGCGACTTCGTGTACTGGATACGCGACGCGTTCGTGAGCGATGTGAGGCTGCCCCTGTGAGTCGAGCGAGGCTGCCCCTGTGAGCGCCACCGACACCCCCCGAGCAGACACAGAATTGCGCAAAACCACCCCTCAAAGGGCAATTCTGCGTCTGCTCGCGCTCGTCCGGAACACCTGGCGGGCGCTGACGTCGATGGGCACCGCCCTGGTGCTGCTGTTCCTGCTCGCGCTGGGGGCGGTGCCGGGCGCGCTGTTGCCGCAGCACAGCCTCAACCAGTCCAAGGTCGACGAGTACCTGGTCAAGCACCCCACCATCGGCCCCTGGCTGGACCGGCTGCAGTTCTTCAACGTGTTCTCCAGCTTCTGGTTCACCGCCATCTATGTGCTGCTGTTCATCTCGCTGGTGGGCTGCCTGACCCCGCGGATGATCGAGCACGCCCGCACTCTGCGTGCCGTCCCGGTACCGGCTCCGCGCAACCTCGCCCGGTTGCCCAAACACGCCGAAGGGCGCGTCGTGGGCGATCCGCAGGCCGTGGCCGAAGGTATGGCGAGAAGGCTGCGCGGCTGGCGCACCGTGATCCGCAACGAGGACGGACTGACGGAGGTCTCGGCGGAGAAGGGTTACCTGCGCGAGTTCGGCAACCTGGTGTTCCACTTCTCGCTGCTGGGCCTGCTGGTCGCGGTGGCGGCCGGCAAGATGTTCGGCTACGAGGGCAACGTGATCGTGATTGCCGACGGCGGCCCCGGGTTCTGCTCGGCATCGCCGGCCGCGTTCGACTCTTTCCGGGCGGGCAACACCGTCGACGGCACCTCGCTGTATCCGATGTGCTTGCGGGTCAACGATTTCCAGGCTGAATACCTGCCCAGCGGCCAGGCACACTCTTTTGCCGCGCACATCGAATACCAGACCGGCAAAGCGCTGCAGACCGACGACTGGACGCCGTACCACCTCGAGGTCAACCATCCGCTGCGCGTCGGCGGTGACCGGGTTTACCTGCAGGGTCACGGGTACGCACCGACGTTCACAGTGACCTTCCCCAACGGCGAGACCCGCAGCCAGACCGTGCAGTGGCGGCCCGAAGACCCGCTGACCCTGCTGTCCTCGGGTGTCGTACGGATCGACCCGCCGGGCGGCATGTATCCCGATGCCATGGAACGGCGCAAACACCAGATCGCCGTGCAGGGCTTGTTCGCGCCCACCGAACAACTCGACGGCACACTGCTGTCGTCGAGCTTCCCGGCGGCCAACAAGCCGGCGGTGGCCGTCGACATCTACCGCGGTGACACCGGCCTGGACACCGGCCGCCCGCAGTCCCTGTTCTCGCTGGACCCGCGGCTGATCGACCAGGGCCGGCTGACCAAGGCCAAGCGGGTCAACCTGCGGGTCGGCGAGCAGGTCCGCCTCGACGACGGCACCGTGGTGCGGTTCGACGGTGCCACGCCCTTCGTCAACCTGCAGGTTTCCCACGATCCCGCGCAGCTGTGGGTGCTGGTGTTCGCACTGACGATGATGGGCGGCCTCATCGTCTCGCTGGTGGTTCGGCGCCGCCGGATCTGGGTGCGGTTGGCCCCGGCGCCCGCCCCGGCCAGCGGAAACGACCCACCCGGCGGTACCGTGAACGTCGAACTGGGCGGCTTGGCGCGCACCGACAACTCCGGTTGGGGTGACGAGTTCGAGCGGCTCACCGAACGCCTGCTGGACGCACCCGAGACGCCGCCGGAAGAGAAGGACTCATGAACACCGAGCACGTCAACCTCGGACTGGCCCGCTTCTCGGACTGGGCCTTCACCTCATCGGTCGTGGTGCTGGTGGTCGCGTTGCTGCTGCTGGCGGTCGAACTGGCCTACAGCCGCAGCCGGACCCTCGCCGAACGTGAACTGGTGCTGGCCGGCGGTTCGACGAACCTGGTCACCGCCGACAGTGACCGTCCCGGCGTGGTCGAGCAAACGCCCACCCGGACGGTCGACGAACGGGTCGGCCGCGCCGGCCTGGCGCTGGTCTATCTCGGGATCGCGGCGCTGTTCGCCTGCATCGTGCTGCGCGGCCTGGCCACCGAGCGGGTGCCGTGGGGCAACATGTATGAGTTCATCAACCTGACCTGTTTCTCGGGTCTGGTGGCCTCGGCGATCGTGCTGCGCAAACCGGCCTACCGCGCGTTGTGGGTGTTCGTGCTGGTGCCGGTGCTGATTCTGCTGGCCGTGTCCGGCCACTGGCTCTACACCAACGCCGCCCCGGTGATGCCGGCATTGCAGAGCTACTGGCTGCCGATTCACGTCTCAGTCGTCAGCCTGGGCTCCGGTGTGTTCCTCGTTGCGGGTGTGGCCAGCATCCTGTTCCTGCTCAAGACGTCGCCACTGGCCGATAAGGCGCCGGACGGCGCGTTGGCCCGCGTGATCGCGCGCCTGCCCGACGCCCAGACGCTGGATCGCATCGCTTACCGCACAACCATTTTCGCGTTTCCGGTGTTCGGCTTCGGGGTGATCTTCGGTGCCATCTGGGCCGAGGAGGCGTGGGGCCGCTACTGGGGCTGGGATCCCAAGGAGACGGTGTCGTTCATCGCGTGGGTGGTGTACGCGGCGTATTTGCATGCTCGCTCGACGGCGGGCTGGCGGGACAAGAAGGCTGCCTGGATCAATGTAGTCGGCTTTGTCGCAATGGTTTTCAACCTGTTTTTCATCAATCTGGTGACCGTGGGGCTGCACTCTTACGCTGGGGTCGGCTGATTTTGAGAGTTTCTGGGTACTCAGTCCGCTGAGCTAGGGTTGGCAATGATCCGCTCGGGGGACCCGTCCGGAAGGAACGATCCTGTGTCCGACTATCCGGTGCAGCGCACCGAAGGCCGTCGTATCCGTGAGACAGAGGCTTTATCAACGTGGTTCGGTTCCGCCGCAGAGGCGGTGACGTCGGCGAACGCCGAGGTCAGGCCGTCTGAACCGAACGCCAACGCAGAATCTGCCACCTCCGAGGTCGAAGTTCCGCAGTTTCCCACACCCGGTTACGGCACCCCGGCGCCCAGCGACAGCCCGTTGCAGCCGATGAGCGGGTTCCGGGCCGAGCGGCGTTTCAGCGACCCGACGGCGGTGCTGCCGGTGGTCCCGGGCAGCTGGGATGACGCCGCGGCGCCGCGGGGAATCGCGCCGCTGGACCCGTCGGGGTATGGCGGTGCCGACCCGTTGCCGCCGGCCGCTCCGGCTGTACCGGTCGGAGCTCCGCTGGCGGCCCCGCCGCGCCGGCCGTCTGTGCCGCCCACGCCGTATCCAGACCTCGATAACCGCGCGCTGCTGCGGCAGGCCCGTCCGGCGCCGTCGTCGGGATGGCGCCGCTGGATCTACGCGCTGTCCGGCGGATTGCTCAACCTGGGCAAGAGCCCGCGTGACGTGCACCAAGACAACCTTGTTGCGCATGTCAACCAGCCGATGCACGGCTGCTACAAGATGGCGCTGCTGTCGTTGAAGGGCGGCGTGGGAAAGACCACCATCACCGCGGCTCTGGGTGCCACCTTCGCGTCCATCCGCGGTGACCGGGTGATAGCCGTGGACGCCAACCCCGATCGCGGCACGCTGAGCCAGAAGGTGCCGCTGGAGACCGCCGCCACGGTGCGCAACCTGCTGCGCGACGCTGATCGGCTGGAGCGTTACAGCGACGTACGCGGTTACACCTCGCAGGGCCCCAGCCGGCTGGAAGTGCTGGCGTCGGAGAGCGATCCCGCGGTTTCGGAGGCGTTCAGTTCCGAGGACTATCTGCGCACACTCGACGTGCTCGAGCGGTTCTACAGCCTGGTGCTCACCGACTGCGGGACTGGATTGATGCACTCGGCGATGGCCGGGGTGTTGGCGCAGACCGACACGCTGATCGTGATCAGCTCCGGTTCGGTCGACGGCGCGCGCAGCGCGGCGGCCACCCTGGACTGGCTGGACGCGCATGGTTACGACGAGCTGGTACGCAACTCGGTGGCCGTGGTCAACGCGGTTCGGCCGCGGTCGGGCAAGGTTGATCTGACCAAGGTGGTCGATCACTTCTCGCGGCGCTGTCGGGCGGTGCGGTTGGTCCCGTTCGACCCGCATCTGGAGGAGGGGGGCGAGGTCAGCCTGGATCGCCTCAAGCCCGCAACCCGCGAAGCGCTGATCGAGCTGGCGGCCGTGGTTGCCGATGGGTTCCCGGCGGCGGCCGGCGAGAATCAGCGCTGACCGCGCAGAGCTCAGACGCCGTAGGTCGAGAAGTTCACCGGCCGGTCAACGTGGATTGTTGTCACCGTGGGTGAGCCGCCACAGAAAGTCCGGATCATCATCAGGACCGATGACTCGGGTCGAGGTCTTGCTGGTTTGAGACCGCACGACCCGCCAGCCGGTGTACACCAGTACGCCCAGCAAGATCAGCACGATCAGGTATGCCACCTTCAGACCTCCTCATTGCGAATATACGCGCGTCGGTAGGCTCTGGTACGTGACCGAAGAGCGTCTAACCGGCCGGATGGTGCGCGACGTCGTGGTGTATCTGCTAGCCAGGCTGCTGTTGGTGGCCGTGCTTACCGCCGCCATCTTCTACGGGGCGCATCTGGTGGGCGTCGCGCAATTCCCACTGGTCGTCGCGCTGTTGTTCGGCATCGTCGTCGCCCTACCACTGGGTATCTGGTTGTTCGGGCCGCTGCGGCGGCGGGCGACTGCGAGTATCGCCGCTGTCGACGAGCGCCGCCGCCAGGACCGCGCCGAACTGCAGGCCCGGCTGCGCGGGGATTCCTCCTCCAAGTGAGGCTGCGACGGGCCGGCTGAAGTCAGGCGAGGATCAACGCGCCCGCGATGATGATCGCCCACACCAGCATCGTCAAACCGGTGTCCCGTAGCACTGGGATGAGTTGTGGCCCAACGCTTCCCGTCGCAATCGGCCGGGCCGCACGGATCGCCAGCGGCGTCGCGGCCAGCGCGGCCAGGCACCACGGCGTCGCGAACGCGGTGACGACCGTCGCGAGGGCCGCGATCACCAGCAGCGCGAGGTAGAACCGGCGGGTGCGGGCGTCGCCGAGTCGCACGGCAAGGGTGATCTTGCCCGACTGGGCGTCGGTGGGGATATCGCGCAGATTGTTGGCGACCAACACCGCAGAGGACAGGCAGCCCATCGCGATGGCGATCGTCAGGCCCACCCAGTCGACCCGCAGGGCCTGGGTGTACTGCGTGCCCAGCACGGCGACCAGACCGAAGAACACGAATACCGCGACCTCGCCCAAGCCCTGATAGCCGTACGGCCTGGAGCCCCCGGTGTACAGCCAGGCGCCGGCCAGGCAGGCCGCTCCCACGGCGATCAGCCACGGGTTGCTCACCCAGGCAAGGGCCAACCCGGCGACCGCCGCAACCGTCAGGCTGACGATGGCCGCGGTGAGAACTTTGCGCGGGGACGCCAGCTTTGCACCGACCAGGCGCAGCGGCCCGGCGCGGTCATCGTCGGTGCCGCGGATCCCGTCGGAGTAGTCGTTGGCGTAGTTGACGCCGATGATGAGCGCGACGGACACCGCCAGCGCCAGCAGCGCCTTCCACCACACCGCACCGTGCAGCCAGGCTGCGGCGCCGGTTCCGGCGATCACCGGGGCTACGGCATTGGGCAGCGTGCGCGGACGTGCGCCTTCGATCCACTGTGCGGCGGTGGCCATACCCCGAATCGTCGCACCCGCTCAGTTGCCGACGTTCAACAGCCCGGCGACGAGGTTGATCGTCATCGCCAGGATGATCGCGCCGAGCAGGAAGGAGACCAGGGCCTGGAAGAGCACCGCGCGCCGGATCCCGTAGCCCTTCAGATCGGTATCGGAGACCTGGTAGGTCATCCCGACGGTGAAGGACAGATACGCGAAATCGGCATAGGTCGGCTCGATGTCGTCTTGGTGGAAGTCGACCGTCTTATCGGGGAAGTACAGCCGCGCGTACCGCAGCGTGAAGGTGGTGTGCACCGCTAGCCACGACGACGCCACCGACAGGATGCCCACGACGGCCGCGGGCAGATTGTGTCCTTGCGCGGCGGCGAGCAGATAGCCCACGCCGACTAGGCTCGCGATGCTGGCCAGCACCACCACCAGTTCGGCGGTCCGGGGCGTGGAATCGTCCTCGCCGTGCACGGTGGCGTGCGCGCGGGTGGCGGTGGCGTCCATCCGCCCGACCAGCAGCCAGGTCCAGGTCAGATAGACCGCCGCCGCGGTGATCCAGCCCGACGGTGGTGCGTACGGCCACCCGACCGTCAGGCCCATCGCAAGGGCGGCCAGGACGCCAAGCACAGCAGCGGCGCCGAACCGGACGGCGACGTTCATGTCGGCAGTGAAGCACTTCGACCTGTGGCCCGGGGTGCGCCACGCCGCGGGTTCCCGACGCCGCCTCGGGCCGGTGTCCGGCGCCGGGTTCCGCAACCCAGCCCATTGTGGTTGACACCCGTCAAGTCATACTTGTTCGATGAAGACCCCGATCTGTGAGCAGTACGGCATCGACTTCCCGCTGTTCGCCTTCAGTCACTGCCGCGACGTCGTTGCCGCGGTCACCAACGCCGGCGGCTTCGGTGTGCTCGGGGGTACCGCATACACCCCGGAGCAGCTGGATCAAGAGCTCACCTGGATCGACGAGCAGGTGCGCGGCAAGCCCTACGGCGTCGACATCATCGTGCCCGCCAAGTTCGAGGGCAAGGGCGAGAAGCTGTCCACCGGCGACCTGGTGGACCGCATCCCCGATGACTACCGCACCTTCGTCACCGGCCTGCTGGCCGACCACGACATCCCGGTCGACAACGAGCGCCGCGACGGCGGCAGCAGCTTGTCGGGCGACACCGGCGAAGCTCTTCTGGAGGTGGCGATGCGCCACCCGATCAAACTCATGGCCAATGCGCTGGGGGTGCCGCCGGGATACATGATCGAGGCGGGAAAGTCCTCCGGAATCCCGGTGGCGGCTCTCGTCGGCGCCCGGGAGCATGCGCTCAAGCAGGCCGCCGCCGGCGTCGACCTGATCGTCGCGCAGGGCACTGAGGCGGGCGGACACTGCGGCGAGGTCTCGACGCTGGTGGTGGTGCCCGAGGTGCTCGACGCGCTGGCCGGAATCGGCAGCGATATCCCGGTGCTGGCGGCCGGCGGGATCGTGACGGGACGGCAGATGGCCGCGTGTGTGGCACTCGGTGCGGCCGGCGCCTGGACCGGGTCGGTCTGGCTGACCACAGAGGAGGCCGAGACCGCTCCGCACACCGTGCAGAAGATGCTCGCGGCCACCTCGCGCGACACCATCCGCTCGGCCGGACGCACGGGAAAGCCGTCGCGCCAACTGGTTTCGGACTGGACCGACGCCTGGGCACCCCACGAAGGTGGTCGCAAACCGCTGCCGCTGCCGTTGCAGTCGATGCTCGTCGAACCCACGCTGCGGCGCATCGACAAGCTGGCCTCCACCGGTCACCCCGGCGCGCAAGCGCTGGCGACCTACTTCGTGGGTCAGGGCGTGGGCCTGATGAACAAGGTGAAGCCGGCCCGCGAGGTCGTGCTGGAGTTCATCGAGGATTACGTCAACGCCGCCGAACGGCTGGGCGGCTCGTTGTCGGACTGACCGGCGCCAACTGGGGATATTGCGTTCACCGCCGCGACACCGAATGGGGTTAGCGTCGGAAGTATGGCCCCCGTGGATCTGGATCAGCTGAGCGAGGACGTCGACGGCCTGCTGTCCGCTCTCGACAGAGCCGAGGAACAGTGGGGGCGCTGGCTTGAATCGGTGGCTCCCGAGCACGGTCCCGACGCGATCAACCTGGTGCATTACTGGGCATTGCGTCAGTGCGACCTTCGCGAGCTGCAGGTTCAGCTCTCCGAATTGGGGTTGTCGTCGCTCGGACGCAGCGAGGCTCACGTCCGGGCGACCCTGACGGCCGTCGCGGCCGCCGTCGCCGCGCTGCGTGGAAAGCCCTGGCGGCCCGCCGAACCCGGTGCGGTGTCGTTCGTCGGCGGGTGGGAGCTATTGGAACGCAACGCCGCTGAACTGCTGGGTCCGGTGCCCGCCGACAGCTCGGCCCGCATCATGGTGACGTTGCCGTCCGAGGCTGCCACGGATGCCGAGCTGGTGGCCGGGCTGGTGAAATCCGGCATGGCGATCGCACGGATCAACTGCGCGCATGACGACGCATTCGCCTGGCACGCGATGGCCGGTCACGTTCGTTCGGCCGCTCGGGCCGCCGGACGCAGTTGCCTGATCGCCATGGATCTCGGCGGTCCCAAGCTGCGCACCGGGCCACTCGAACCGGGGCCGAAAGTGTTGCGGCTGCGACCTTCTCGCAATTCGCTCGGCCAAGTGCTGTGCCCTGCACGGGCCTGGCTGACCTCGGAGCGTTCGCCGGCGCCCGCGCCGGAGGCGGGTCTGGCGGTGGTCCCCGTGCCCGGCAGCTGGATGCGCCAACTGCGCGAGGGCGACGTCATCGAACTTCGCGACACCCGCGATTCGCGGCGCTGGCTCGAGGTCGAACGGGTCGGCGCCGGCGGAGTTGTGGTGGCGTGCGAGCAGACCGTGTACCTGGGCACCGGAACGGTTCTGCACCAGGTGGGCTCGGAGGAGTCGGCCGAGATCGGTGAGCTGCCCCCGGTGTCGCAGGCGCTGCGGCTGCAGGCCGGCGACGTATTGCGCGTGACCCGCGACCTTTCACCCGCCCCAGTCGACGCCACACCCCCGCGCATCGGCTGCACCCTGGCCGAGGTGTTCGACGTAATCGAGGTCAGTGACCGGGTGTTCTTCGATGACGGGAAGATCGGGGGAGAGGTGACCGCCATCGGCCCCGATTTCTTCGACGTCCGCATCGACCAGCCGGCGCACGCCGGCGTCAAACTCCGTGAGGGCAAAGGCATCAACGTGCCGGATACGCACCTGCCGATCTCGGCCCTGACCGACAAGGACATCGCCGATCTCGAAACGGTGGCCGAGATCGCCGACATCGTGCAGTTGTCGTTTGTGCGCGAACCCGGCGATGTGGCGCGGCTGCTGGAGCTCCTCGACTCGATGGGTGACCGTGACCTCGGTGTGGTGCTCAAGATCGAGACCCGCAGCGGTTTCGAACATCTGCCGCAACTGGCGTTGATGGCGATGCGCCGCCGCCGGGTGGGCGTGATGATCGCTCGCGGCGACTTGGCCGTGGAATGCGGTCACGAACGAATGGCCGAGGTGCAGGAGGAGATCCTGTGGCTGTGCGAGGCCGGACACCTGCCGGTCATCTGGGCCACGCAGGTCCTCGACAGTCTGGCCAAATCCGGGCTGCCGTCGCGGGCCGAGATCAGCGACGCCGCCCTCGCTGAACGGGCCGAGTGCGTGATGCTCAACAAGGGCCCCTACATCGAAGACGCAGTGAGCACTCTGCGTGACATTCTGACCCGCATGGCCGGGCATCACCGCAAGAAGAGTTCGCTGCTGCGACCTCTGCACGCGTGGCGCGCGCTCACCGAAGCGTCCGCGGGCGCGGCGTCTTCGTAGCGAGGATTCAGAGCACGCACGCTGGATCGCTCGGCTGAAGCGTCGCGCAGCGGTGTGCCGGAATGGTGCCGGCGTCACGGTGCGGGTGGGCCAGACTGTGGCAATGCCCGAACACTCCATTCGCGACGTGCTGCGACTGGCGGCCCCGGTCGGGCTGGCCTTCGTGCCGCTGGGGATGGCGCTGGGCCTGCTGATCGTGCACGCCGGACTGGCGTGGTGGTGGGCGCCGGCGTTCGCCGCCGTCATCTACGCCGGCTCGCTGGAGTTTCTGATGGTGGGACTTGCGGCGGCCCTGGCTCCGGTTTCCACGGTGGCGCTGACGACCCTGATCGTCAACTCCCGGCACGTCTTCTACGCGCTGTCGTTTCCGCTCGACCGTGTCAAAGGCGTGTGGGCCAAGCTGTACAGCACCTACGTGTTGTCCGACGAGGCCTACGCCGTGGCCGTCTCACCGGTGGCGCAGTCGTGGACATCGCGGCAGATCTTGTTGATGCAGTTCGCATTTCACCTGACCTGGACGGCGTCGTCGGCGTTGGGCGGCCTGATCGGCGCGATGCTCCCCGTCGCGCGCCTGCAGGGTCTGGACTTCGCGCTTACGGCGTTGTTCGTCGTCCTGGCCATGGACGCTTACCGCCAGCGGCCGGATACGGTGACCGCGCTGAGTGCGGTGGTGTGCGCGGTGCTGGCCTGGGTGGTGGCGCCGGGGCAGCTGCTGGTGTGCGCGTTCGCGGCCTTCACCGCGACGTTGTTCGTCCGATACTTCGCGCAGCGCGGGGCCTCGGATGCCTGACTCGATGTCGGGGGCGGGCCACATCGCGCTGCTGGTGGCCGTCAGCGCGGCAATCACCTGGGCGCTGCGGGCGCTGCCCTTCGCGATGCTGGCACCCATGCGGCACAGCGCCATCGTGCGCTATCTGTCCTTGCACATGCCGCTGGGCGTCATGGTGATGCTCGCGTTGTACACGGTGCGGCCGGCTCCCGACGCCGGGACGCGACAGCTCTTGTGGCAGTTGATCGCGGTGGCGACGACGGTTGGTGTGCATCTGTGGCGGCGGCATGCGCTGGTGAGCATCCTGGTCGGAACCGCGGTGTACGTGGTGCTCATGTCGGTGTGGCCGTAACACGCCGGTGCTGGTCGCGGGTGGCAGGGCCTTACGAGAAACGTGCGATCAGCGCGCGCCGGTCCAGCTTGCCGATCCCGAGACGCGGAAGCTCGTCGACGGCATGCACCTCGCGTGGCGCCGCGGTGACCGCGAGCGACTCCGCGACGTGGGCCCGTAAATCGGCAAGCGACGGCATGGCCGCGCCTGCTCGCACCACCACTGCGGCCACCACCCGCTGACCCAGACGGTCGTCGGGCACCCCGAACACCGCGCAGTCGGCGATCGCCGGATGCCGGGCCAGCACGGCTTCGACGGGTTGGGGCAGCACCGTGAGGCCGCCGGTGCTGATTGCGTCGTCTACCCGCCCAAGGATGTGCAACACGCCTGAATCATCAAGGGCACCAATATCATCGGTGCGGAACCAGCCGGGCTCGGCGAACGGGTCGGGGGTAGGTGGGTTCCGGTAGCCGTTGGCCAGGGTGGTCCCGCCGAGCACCACGCGGTTCCGGTCGGCTTCGTCGATACGAACCTGCACGCCGTTCAGCGGCCGGCCGTCATATATGCAGCCGCCGGAAGTCTCGCTCATTCCGTAGGTCCGCACCACCGAAATCCCTGCCGCCGCAGCACCTTCCAGTATCGCCACCGGCGCCGGGCCGCCACCCAGCAATACCGCATCAAGTTCGGCCAGCGCGGTCGCGGCCGGCGCGTCGGCCAATGCCTTGGCCAGCTGCGCGGGCACCAGGGAGCCGTAGCGCCGACCCGAGCCCATCGACGCGACGGCGGCGGGCAGTGCAGCGGTGTCGAACCCGGCGGAGACGTCGAGTTCGGCGGGCACCGTGCCGGCCAACGCACTGCGCACCAGCACCTGGATTCCGGCGATGTGATAGCTCGGCAGTGCCAGCAACCAGGTGCCCGGACCGCCGAGATGGTCGTAGGTGGCGGTCGCGCTGGCGATCAGCGCGGGGGCCGACAGCATCGCCCCCTTGGGAGTGCCGGTAGTCCCGGACGTCGGCACCACCAGCGCGACGTCGTCACCGATCTCCTCACCAACCCGCAAAGCGGTTGTCAGCGCATCGGATTGGCGGAGGTCCCCGGCGGGAACCGGGAGCAGGGGAGAACTGCGGCCGTCCAGCACCGCGTCCAGAGCCGCCAGCATCGAGGCGGCCGATGGGCCAACCGGGACGACGAGCGCACGCAGCGTGGCTATGCGCCGCCTCCGGTGCCGTCGCTGTCGCCATCACCGCTGGCGCCGTCCTCGCGCGGGTCGTCCAGCGGCCAGCCGTACGCGACGAGTCGTTCGCGAACGCGTTCGATATCCGCCGCCGTCGGCAACTCGTCGGTGATCCCCATGATGGCGGCCCCGATGTCGATGTCGTCGTACTGGGATTGCCCACTCAGTTGGTGCGCAACGGCTTTCACTTCGTCGGTGGTCAGCCGCCGGGACAGCAGAGCGACCAGGGGGATGTAGTCGTCATGCGGCACGCCCTCGGGGTAGCCGGCGCGCAGCCACGTGACGATCGCGCTGAGGAACCGGTTCACGGCGTCTACTTTCATGTGGCTTTCTGGGTGGGCTGGATCCGGTTGGATCTCGGCGAAACCCATGCGGAATTGCTTTGTCGATCGTAGTCGCAGATATCGTGCTCGCGCGCCCGCGGCTTGGCGAGGGAACGCTTACCCGACTACGGATGAACAATTAATGAACTCCTGTGGATTGCCGGAAAACGACCACGTCAGAGGCACGATCGGTAATATCCGAAATTAGTCAATTCCCACTTGCCCCCTACAGAATTACCAGCCATGAGCGCAGAGCTGATCATCCTGGTGCTGTTGATATGCACCGCACTGGCTTTCGACTTCACCAACGGCTTCCACGACACCGGCAATGCCATGGCGACGTCCATCGCCACCGGTGCACTCAAGCCCAAAGTGGCTGTCCTGCTGGCCGGCGTTCTCAACCTGGTGGGTGCATTCCTGTCGGTTGAGGTTGCCGTCACCGTCACCACCTCGGTGCTGAAGGTGCAGGACAAGTCCGGGCACCTGATCCCGAGCATCAGCCCCTCGACCGGTCTGGCGATCATCTTCGCCGGTCTCATCGGCGGCATCCTCTGGAACCTGCTCACCTGGCTGTTCGGCATCCCGTCGAGTTCGTCGCACGCACTGTTCGGCGGCCTGATCGGTGCGGGTTTGGCCGCGCTCGGTGTCGCAGGCGTGAACTGGTCGGGCATCAGTGAGAAGGTGCTGATCCCCGCCGTGGCCGCGCCGGTCATCGCGGGTGTCGTTGCCGCCTGCGGAACCTGGCTGGTCTACCGCCTGACGAAGAACGTTCAGACGAAGCGCCGCGAAGAGGGCTTCCGCTGGGGCCAGGTCGCGACCGCCTCGCTGGTGGCGCTGTCGCACGGTACGAACGACGCGCAGAAGACCATGGGCGTTATCGCGTTGGCTCTGATCACCACCGGCCATCTGACCGGAGATGTGAAGAAGGATGGCCTGCCGTTCTGGATCATCTTCAGCTGCGCGCTGGCGATCGGCCTCGGCACCTACATCGGTGGTTGGCGCGTCATCCGCACCCTGGGCAAGGGTTTGGTGGAGATCGAGTCGCCGCAGGGCCTGGCCGCGGAGGCGTCTTCGGCCGCGATCATCCTCAGCTCCAGCGCCGCCGGTATGGCGCTGTCCACCACCCACGTTGCCACCGGATCGATCCTGGGCAGCGGCGTCGGCAAGCCCGGTGCCGAGGTGCGCTGGTCGGTCGCCGGCCGCATGGCGGTCGCCTGGCTGGTGACCCTGCCGGCCGCCGCACTTGTTGGCGCACTGAGCTTCTGGATCGAGGACGCGGTTGCCGGACTGACCAGTCCGCTGGTCGGCAGCCTGTTGATCTTCGCGATCCTGGTCGGCCTGTCCGGCTACATCTGGTGGCGTGCCCAGCAGCAGAAGGTCGACCACACGAACGTCAACGCCGATTGGGACAGCTCGACCAACTCGGTCGTCCCGGCGGAAGTGCGCGCAGCCAAGCTGGCCGACAGCGCCGCGGCCGGCTCGGCCCCCACCGACAAGACTCCGATCGCCTGACTCGGTCTGACCGAGCCGCGAAACAGACAAGGACGTATGTCATGCATTACATCGAAACTCTGCTGCATGTTCTGATCGTCGGCCTGGTGCTCGGCGCCGGGTTGCCCGCCGTGTTCGCTATCGGGCTGCGTGCCTACTCCGCGGGTGCGGGCGGTGTGGAGGCCGACGGTACCGCACACGCTCCCAACCCCGCGCTCAAGGCCGTCGGGCTCGCGGTGTTCCTGTTCGTCTCCGCAGTGATCGTCCTCGCGGTGCTGTGGATCGCTCGGGCGACCATCATCCACCACACCGGGGTCGACCTGTTCCCGATGCTGAAGAAGTGAGCTGAGCACAGATGACTGAAGCCAAGAGCATCCTCGACAGCGTGTTGTCGTGGATCCACGACGGATATCCCGACGGCGTTCCGCAGAAGGACTACTTCCCGCTGCTGGCGCTGCTGAAGCGCTCGCTCACCGAAGAAGAAGTCGTCGAAGCGGCCAGGTCGGTACTGCACGGCAACGAGTCCGACAGTGTGACGCCGGAGGAGATTCGAGCGGCGATTCAAGCGGTGACCGAGAAGGAGCCCAGCCCCGACGAGATCCACCAGGTTGCGGCGCGGCTGGCTTCGGTGGGCTGGCCGCTGGCGCCTGCCCGCTGAGCGGTCAGACCTAGCTGCGGGTGTCGCGGCGCAACGGATGGTCGTCGGGCACCTGCACGAAGATCAGCGTGACGCCGTCGGGGTCGGCGACATGCATCTCGTGCAGACCCCAGGGTTCGCGACGCGCTTCCCGGGCGATCACGACCCCGCGCTGCTCCAGTTCGTTCTGCGTCGCGTACACGTCGCGGACCTGCAGCCACAACGCCCCGGGGAACGGGGGCGAACCGGCGGCCGGGGCTCCGTGGCCGGCGATTTCGATCAGCGATTGTCCGGCGTAGAACACCGTGCCGGCGCCGTACTCTCGTGCGATCGCCAGACCGATGTCGTCGCGGTAGAACGTCAGCGAGCGCTGGTAGTCCGCCGGCCGAAACAGCACCCGGCTGGCCAACACCTCCATGCGCCCCACTCTTCCAGCCACTATGTGCCGAGCGCCCGTGTTTGTACGCTGACACGCCGTAATTCGTGTACAAAAGCGGGCGCTCGTGGCACCCGTTCGGCGCGCGCCCCGTGGAACTTCAGTAGATACGGCGCTCCGCATTCGCCCAGTACGGTTCGCGCAACTCCCGCTTGAGCAGTTTTCCGCTCGGGTTGCGGGGCAACACCTCGACGAAGTCCACGGACTTGGGCAGTTTGTACCCGGCCAACCGCGCCCGGGCAAAGGCGAGCAATCCATCGGTGTCGGGCTCGGTGCCGGGAACCGCCGGAACGACGACGGCCTTGACTGCCTCGCCCCACTTGTCGTCAGGTACGCCGATGACGGCGACGTCGCCCACTTCGGGATGTGTCATCAGGACGTTCTCCACCTCGGTGGGATACACGTTCTCGCCGCCCGAGACGATCATGTCTTTGATCCGGTCGTGCAGATAGAGGTAGCCGTCGGCGTCGAAGTACCCGGCGTCACCGCTCTTGAGCCAGCCGTCATCGGTGATCGTCGCCGCGGTGGCCGCCGGGTTGTTCCAGTAGCCGGCCATGTTCGTCACCGCACGCACCCAGAGTTCGCCGACGGTCCCGGTCGCGACGTCGTTGCCGTGGGTGTCGACGATGCGCACCTCGACCCACGGGTAGGGCTTTCCGCACGAGCGCAGCAACTCCGGACGGTTATCCGGATCGTGGTCGGCCGCATCGAGTTGCGTTATGGCGCCGGTGGTTTCGGTCAGACCGTAAGACTGGATGAATTCGCAGTCGAAGGTGGCCAGGCACTTCTTCAGAACGTCGTCGGTGATCGGCGACGCACCGTAGACGATTGCCCGCAGCGAGGAGAAGTCGACGTCGGAGGCTTCGGGCGTCGTCAGCAGAAACTGTATGACGACCGGAACCATGAACACGTTGGTCACGCGGTACGCGGGGATCGCCGCCAGGATCGCGGCGGGGTCGATCTCGCGCATCACCAGGTTGGTGCAGCCCTGGTACAACCCCAGCAGCGCCCACGACGCACCCGCGACGTGAAAGTACGGCATCAACGAGAGGTTCACGCTGTCGGCGTTGAAACGCCAGTGCTCGCCGATCCCGCTGAGCTTGCCGAAGATGTTGGCGTTGGACAGCATCACTCCCTTGGGAAGGCCCGTGGTGCCGGATGTATACAGTTGCAGCGCAATATCTTTCGACTCCGTCGCGACCATGGGGTCATCGGCCGGATGTGCGGCGATCCAGTCATCGAAGGACGGCCAGCGATGGTGGGCACCGATGGACACCACGGTATGCACCCGGGACAGGTCCTGTTCGACCGCCTCGATGTGGCCGGTGAACTCCGGCCCCACCACCACTACCTCGGCCTGCGCATCCTCGATGATCTGGCGCATCTCCGGGGCCGCCAGGCGCCAGTTGACCGCCACTGCCACGGCGCCGAGCTTGGCCAGCCCGAACGTGACGTCGAAGAACTCGGCGCCGTTCTTCTCGATGAACGCCACCCGATCGCCGGCGCGGACCCCGGCGGCACGAAATGCCTGCGCCGCGCGGCTTGAGCGTTGATCCAGCTCGCCGAAGGTGATGCACCGCTCGTCCACCACGAGTGCGACGGCCTCCGGGCGCGCGGGGGCGTGGACCCGGAGGATGTCGGCGATGGTCAGGATCTCGCGCTGCATGTCACACAGATACACCACCGTCAGCCCGGCGGTTGGAACCGCTGCCGTTTCATCATCTCGGTGACCACCCCGGGGGCGACGACGTCGACGGCACGGGAGGTGACCGCCATCCGGGGCGCGATGCGGACCGGCCGCGTCCGCGCCGCCGTCATCATCCAGTCGGCAGCCTCATCGGCGGTCAAGGCGGGCAGACCGTCGTAGGCCTTCGTCGGCGCGATCATCGGGGTGGCCACCAGCGGGTAGTACAGGCCCGTGCAGTGCACGCCCTTGGGTGCCCACTCGGTCTCGGCGACCCGGCTGATCGCCGCCAGCGCGGACTTGGAGGCGTTGTACGCGCCGAACAACGGCGCGGCCTCGTTCATCACGCCCCAGGTGAGCACGTTGATGACGTGCCCGTCGCACCGCTCGAGCATACCGGGCAGGAACCCGCGGATCAGCCGCATGGGCGAGTAATAGTTCAGCGTCATGGTGCGTTCGATGTCGTGCCAGCGCTCCAGCGACTCGGCCAGTGGCCGGCGGATGGAGCGGCCCGCGTTGTTGATCAGAATGTCCACGGCCCCAACGTTTTCCACCAGTGCGTCGACGGCGTCGAGATCGGCAAGGTCGCAGGGGATGGCCTGGGCTTGGCCGCCTTTGTCGGTGATGCGGGTGGCCACTGCGTCGAGCAGATCGGCGCGACGGGCCACCACGATCACGTCGGCTCCGGCGGCGGCGAACTTCTCCGCGGCGGCCTCACCGATGCCCGACGATGCGCCGGTCAGCAGGATGCGCTTGCCGCGCAGGCTGACTTTCGTGCGCGTCGGCAGGGTGAGCGCTGGGCGCATCGCGGTCAGCACGGCCGCGTCGGCCAGCCGTCGGGGCAGGGATTTGGCCATCGGATCCTCTCCTGATCAGAAGTAGCGGGGGAACGGGCTCCAGTCCGGATCGCGCTTCTCCAGGAAGGCGTCCCGTCCTTCGACCGCCTCGTCGGTCATGTATGCCAGCCGGGTCGCCTCGCCGGCGAACAACTGCTGGCCCACCAGGCCGTCGTCGAGCAGGTTGAACGCGTACTTGAGCATCCGTTGGGCCTGTGGCGACTTGCCGTTGATGGCCTCGGCCCACTCCAGGGCGACCTTCTCCAGGTCCTTGTGGTCGACGACTTCATTCACCGCGCCCATGTGGTGCATCTGTTCGGCGGTATACGCGCGGCCCAGAAAGAAGATTTCGCGGGCGAACTTCTGGCCTACCTGCCGGGCCAGGTACGCGCTGCCATAGCCGCCATCGAAGCTGCCGACGTCGGCGTCGGTCTGCTTGAAGCGGGCGTGCTCGCGGCTGGCCAGGGTCAGGTCGCACACCACATGCAGGCTGTGCCCGCCGCCCGCTGCCCAGCCGTTGACCAGGCAGATCACTGGCTTGGGCATGAACCGGATGAGTCGCTGCACCTCCAGGATGTGCAGCCGGCCCGCGCGTGCGATGTCAACGGTGTCGGCGGTTTCCCCGCTGGCGTACTGGTACCCGCTGCGACCGCGGATGCGCTGGTCGCCGCCGGAGCAGAACGCCCAGCCGCCGTCTTTGGGGCTCGGGCCGTTGCCGGTCAACAGCACCACGCCGACGTCGGGGGACATGCGGGCGTGGTCGAGGACGCGGTAGAGCTCGTCGACGGTGTGCGGCCGGAAGGCATTGCGCACTTCGGGCCGGTTGAATGCCACCCGGACCGTCGGCTTCGGCTCGCCTGCGGCGACGTGGCGGTGGTAGGTGATGTCGGTGAGGTCGGCGAAGCCCGCGACGGGCTGCCATACCGAGGGATCGAAGGGGTTCTCGGTCACGGACCAACGCTATCGGGTGCCCCCACCCGCTGAACGTGCAGCCTTGTGCAGATCCGTGCGCGGCATCTGGCTGCCGGTCAGTCAGGCCGGCGGATCGAACCGGAACACCGCGCAGCGACCGGCCAGCGCCTCGCACTCGTCCGGCGTGCCCTGGACGACCAGGCCGCAGCGCTTCATGAATCCCACACCGGCCGGCACCAGCACCGGGAATTGGCGTAGCAGGGGACGGGCCTGCTCGGCTGGGAGCTCCACCATCCGGACGCGCTCGTGGCGGCGGCCCTGCGTCACCGTGGCCTCGGAATTGGCCCGTGCGTTGAGCACCCAGTCGGCGCCGGGGAAACCGCCTACGACATAGCGCTGCCCGTCGATGTGCATC
>DASUGW010000052.1:0-7740 GCA_036273805.1 Mycobacterium sp. | reverse complement strand
CAGTCGCTGGAACGCAATGTGTTGCTGACGGTGCTTTCTCGACTGGGCGCCGGATCGCGGGTGGTGCTCACCCACGACGTGGCCCAGCGTGACAACCTGCGCGTCGGACGCCACGACGGTGTGGCCGCCGTGATCGAGAAGCTCAAAGGGCACCCGCTGTTCGCCCACATCACGCTCCTGCGCAGTGAGCGCTCGCCGATCGCCGCGCTGGTCACCGAGATGCTCGAGGAGATCAGCCCCGCCGTCCTTCCCTGAGCGGGAGTAGCAGGTTGCAGGACTGCGGTGGCGGCGGTAGGTCCAGCGGGACCGCACGGCCCGGGATCGCCGCCATCGCAGCTCCGGCAACCTGACAGCCACGATCGGTAAGCTGCGGTGGTGCCCCCAGCCCCCAGGCAACGCCGTTTGCGGCGCTCCGACACCCGGACCTGGTCGTACTGGCGCACCGTTGTCGGTGTGTGTGCGGGCATCATCGTGGTGGTGGTCGGTGCATGTACCGGGCGGGTGAAGGTGGACTCCAATGCCGAGGCCGCCACCGACGTCGACTGTGCGGTGGTCAAATGCATCGCCTTGACGTTCGACGACGGCCCTGGTCCGTATACCGACCGGCTGCTGCAGATCCTCAAGGACAACGACGCCAAGGCGACGTTTTTCATGATCGGCAACAAGGTGGTCGCCAACCCCCAGGGCGCCAAACGGGTCCGCGAGGCCGGCATGGAGATCGGCAGCCACACCTGGGAACACCCCAATATGACCACGATTCCGCCGGAAGACATCGCAGCCCAGTTCACCAAGGCCAGCGACGCGATCGAAGCGGCAACGGGCCAGCGCCCGAAACTCGTGCGCACCGCCGGCGGCCTGGTTAACGATGCCGTGCTGGCCGAGGCCAAGAAGCAGGGGCTGGCAGACATCAACTGGGACGTCATCCCGTTCGACTGGGCCAACGACTCGAACACCGCGGCCACGCGCTACATGCTCATGACCCAGATCAAGCCCACCTCCGTCGTGCTCTTCCATGACGTGTACTCGTCGACGGTCGATCTGGTGTACCAGTTCATCCCGGTCCTCAAGGCCAACGGGTACCACTTGGTCACGGTGACGCAGATGCTCGGTCCACGCGAGCCGGGCACCTCTTACGGCAGCCGGGACAACGGGCCGCCGGTCAACGTGTTGAAGGACATTCCGGCCGACCAGATACCGTCGTTGCCCGCAACTGCGTCGCCGGCGCCGATGCCGAACTTCCCGATCACCGACATCCCCGGGGCGAACTCGGGCGGGCCCAACAACGGGGCCTGACCTCGGTCATTGCGTGTTCGGCGTAAGCCACCCTTCGCGGCGGGCCCGGGCGAAGTTGGCCATCACGCGCTCCAGCAGATCGTCGAAACTGTCTCCGGTATAGACCGTTCGAGTCAGCCCGGCGTGGCGCAGATAGGCCTCTAGTCGTCGTTCGATCGGCCAGTCGAGATAGAGCGCACCGGCAAATTCCGACCCCAGGAATGCCAGCGCACACTCGTCAAAACCGGTCTTCGGCCCCACAGCAGTCATCACCGACGCCTCCCGCTCGTGTGATGTATTTCATATTGCCATGGCTTGCAGGGGAGTAGAAGGGGTCGAAGGTCCCTGCGGGTGCATTGGCCAGGATTCCCACAGCTTGGCGTGCGTCATTGACACGGTGACACAGATGGCTAGTCTTTGTGTCAACCCGAGCGGAGGGATGATCTTGATGCGCGTGGCGAATGTCGACTCAGCGCCGGAAGCACCGGCAGACAGCAAGATTCGGCCGTGGGTGCTGCGCCAGTTCCGCAGGCACACCGGAAGCGCGCTGGCCGGAGTGTTCGGCGCCGCGGCGTTCGACGAGGTCGCATTGGCTCCGGTGGCTGCCGCGGTCGATCGCACCGGACGCTTTGCCCGCAACTTCACCGACCGCGGGGTGCGCAGCGGTGCGTCCACGATGCTGGTGTTCTTCGGCGACGCGCAGGACCGAGCCGCCGAGGCCGAGCGCCTCAAGCGTCTGCACCGCGATGTCCGTGGCGCAGGCAAGGACCGATTCACCGACGTCCGCTACAGCGCGCTGGCACCGGAACTGTGGAAGTGGATTGGCGTCAGCGGACTGCTGGTTCCGATCCATTCCTTCACTCCGGCAACGGGAATCGAGATGACACCGGCTGAGCGTGAGGCGGCCTATCAGATGTTGGTCGAAGCGTTCAGCGTCCTGGAACTGCCCAGTAAAGCCGGTGCGATGCCGGCGACCTACGCCGAAGCGAGCGCGTATTACGACGAGATGGTCACGACGCGTTTGGAATCCAATCCGTTTCTACGGCAGGTTATCGAGGGGTTGACCCGACTGCCATTGCCGACGCTGGGGCTGCCGGCCCTGGTGCGGGCCGCGGTGACGCCGGCTTGGATGTTGTTGCGGCCGGCTGCCGGCCGCTTGGTCAAGGTGTGCTCGTTCGGGATCATGCACCCACGCATGCGTGAGCTCACCGGATTCCGCTGGGACCGCCGACACGACGCGGAGTTCGGGGTGTACACCGCGCTGCTGCAGGCGGCTTGGCGCGTGCTGCCAGATCGCGTGCTACTGGTTCCATTGGCATACAACAGGATTCAGTACGAAAAGATCGTCAGCGCCTACCGCTCGGTGGGCTTGTCCTCGTTTGCGCCGCCGGAATGAGGCGGATACGCACCACGGCTTCGCCTTCCGAGCAGGAGGGCGCCATCCTCAAGGCAGCCGTCGAAGAGATCGAACTGGTCGGTCTCGGTCGGGCCAACCTGGACGTGGTGGCCCGTTCGGCGGGCGTCAGTCGCAGCACGCTGTACCGGCGCTTCCCGAATCGTGATGCCCTGCTGACCGCCGTCGGTCGCTGGACGTTCGAGACGGCAATGCTGCGGCTGAGCACTATCTCCGTGGGCGCCGGTCCCCAAGAAGCCGCAGTCGCGGCCTTCGGTGAGGGTCTGCGTCTGCTCACCACCATGCCGGTGCTGCGGCAGTTTCTGCATCTCGACGCCGGCACCGTGATCGTCGCGGGCATGGCCGATGATGCACAGGCCTTCCTGGTGGTGGCATCCCGCGCAATGGCCGACGCGCTGCGGGCGGCGGGCGCGACTATGCCGCATGCCGACCTGCTGGCCGTCGCAGAGCTGCACATCCGACTGGCGTGCTCATTCGCCCAGGTCGCTCCGGCGGTGCCCGACATCGGCGATCAGAAGGCGGTGCGGGACTACGCCCGCAAGCATCTGGCACCCTTGGTCTGGTAGATCATCTAGGCTTTGGCGTTATGAACGCCGGTTTGAAAACTCTCGTGGTGGGGGCGTTAACGGTCGCTGCCGCAGTCGGTGCAGCCCCGATCGCATCCGCTGACCAGATCGGCTACATCGTCAACGTCACGGTGCGGCCCACCTACAACTTCCCCAACGCGCAGGCCGCTCTCGACTACGGCTACGGGTTGTGCGGTCGTATCGAGAACAAGGACAGCTACACCGATATGGCCGCGCAGATCAAGCGTGACTTCAACACCGATGACGAGCTGACGGTGTCCTACCTGCTCAGTCAGGCCGCGCAGGAGCTGTGCCCGGCGCAGACGTGGCAGTTGCGACAGTCGGCGGCCGGCTACACGCCCGCCTGACTCGGGCGTTGATAATGCAGTGAGGGCGAGAATTCCGAATTCTCGCCCTCACTGCATTATCAACGCGCAGTATTAGCGCTCACTCGCCGCGGGGTTGATGCGCTCCGGACTCGTTCGCGCAAGCGCTCACTCGCCGTCGCGGACCTTCGCCATCGCGAGCACGTCGAGGCGCTTGTCCAGCTCCGCCTCGGACAGCTTGTCGCCGATCAGGCCGCGGTCGATCACCGTCTGCCGGATGGTCTTGCGCTCCTTGAGTGCTTCCTTGGCCACCTTGGCCGCTTCCTCGTAGCCGATCGCCGAGTTCAGCGGCGTCACGATCGACGGCGAGGACTCGGCCAGCTCGCGCAGGTGCGCCTCGTTGGCCACCAGGCCGTCAATGCACTTGGTGGCAAACAACTTCGACACGTTGGACAGCAGCGTGAAGGACTCCAGCACGTTGCGGGCCATCATCGGGATGTAGACGTTCAGTTCGAAGGCGCCGGACAGGCCGCCGACGGTCACCGCCGCGTCGTTGCCGATCACCTGGGCCGCCACCTGGGTGACCGCCTCGGGCAGAACAGGGTTGACCTTGCCCGGCATGATCGAGCTGCCCGGCTGCAGGTCGGGTAGTTGGATTTCGCCCAGGCCGGTCAGCGGGCCCGAGCCCATCCAGCGCACATCGTTGGCGATCTTGGTCAACGACACCGCGATGGTCTTCAGCGCGCCAGAGGCCTCCACCAACCCGTCACGGGCGGCCTGTGCCTCGAAAGAGTCAGCGGCGGTGCGCAGTTCGGCGATTCCGGTCTGCGCGACCAGCACGTCGACCACCTTGGCTCCGAACCCGTCGGGGGCATTGAGGCCGGTGCCGACGGCGGTACCGCCGATGGCCAGCTCACCGAGGCGGGGCAGCGTCGCCTTGACCCGCTCGATGCCGGCCTCGACCTGGCGGGCGTAGCCGCCGAACTCCTGGCCCAAGGTGACCGGTACCGCATCCATCAGGTGCGTACGGCCGGACTTCACGGTGGTCTTCCACTGCCGAGCCTTGTTGGCCAGCGACTCGTGCAGGATCTCCAGCGCCGGAATCAGGTGCCGCACAGCGGCTTCCGTCGCGGCGATGTGCGTCGCGGTGGGGAAGGTGTCGTTGGAAGACTGCGACATGTTGACGTCGTCGTTGGGGTGCACCGTCACGCCGTTGCCCGCGCAGATCGAGGCGATGACCTCGTTGGCGTTCATGTTCGAGCTGGTGCCCGACCCGGTCTGGAACACGTCGATGGGGAACTGGTCGTCGTGCAGACCGTCGGCGATCTCACCGGCCGCAGCGATGATGGCGTCCGCCTTGTCTGCGGCCAGCAGGCCCAGGTCCTTGTTGACCTGAGCGCAGGCGCCCTTCAGCAGACCCAGAGCGCGGATCTGTGTGCGCTCAAGACCGCGGAACGAGATCGGGAAGTTCTCCACCGCCCGCTGGGTCTGTGCCCGCCACAGGGCCTTGATCGGCACCCGGACCTCGCCCATGGTGTCGTGCTCGATGCGGAACTCGCCCTCGACTGCGCTGTCGGTCATCAGTGTCCTGTTCTTGGTTAAGGAAGTGGATGTGCTGCGGACAGGTCCCCGGTGAAGTCCACCGCGGAGTATTCGTTGAGTTTGGACAGCCGGTGATAGGCCTCGATCATCCGGACGGTGCCGGACTTGGATCGCATCACGATGGACTGGGTGGTGCAGCCGCCGCCGAAGAAGCGGACACCCTTGAGCAGGTCGCCGTCGGTGACACCGGTGGCGCAGAAGAAGACATTCTCGCCGGATACCAGGTCCTTGGTGGTGAGTACCCGGTCCAGGTCGTAGCCGCGGTCGAGGGCGCGCTGACGTTCGGCGTCATCGGTGGGGGCCAGGGTGGCCTGGATCTCGCCACCCATGCAGCGGATGGCGGCGGCGGTGATGATGCCCTCCGGCGTGCCACCGATACCGACCAGCAGATCGGTGCCGGAATCGGGCCGGCAGGCCGAAATCGCACCCGCGACGTCGCCGTCGGAGATCAGGCGGATGCGTGCACCGGCGGCCCGCACCTCGGCCATGAGCTTGGTGTGCCGCGGCCGGTCCAGGATGCAGACGGTGATGTCGGAGACCGACGCCTTGCGCACCTTCGCGATGCGCTGGATGTTCGCGGCGATCGGCGAGGTGATGTCGATGAAGTCGGCGACGTCGGGTCCGCCGGCGATCTTGTTCATATAGAACACTGCCGACGGGTCGAACATGGTGCCCCGCTCGGAAACCGCCAGCACCGAGATGGCGTTCGGCATGCCCTTGCTCATCAGCGTGGTGCCGTCGACGGGGTCGACGGCGAAGTCGCAATCCGGCCCGTCGCCGTTGCCGACCTCCTCGCCGTTGTAGAGCATCGGCGCGTTGTCCTTCTCGCCCTCGCCGATGACGACCACACCACGCATGGAAACGGAGTTCACCAGCTCACGCATGGCGTCCACGGCGGCGCCGTCGCCGCCCTCCTTGTCGCCCCGGCCGACCCACCGGCCGGCCGCCATGGCGCCGGCTTCGGTGACCCGCACCAGTTCCAGCGCGAGGTTGCGGTCCGGTGCCTCACGGCGCTTCTTGGCGGCGGCTTCGCTCATGAGCTGAGATTGTCCCAGAAGCGGAACCAGAGTCGGCGGCTGGGATACTGCAGAGGTGAGCATGCAACCACAGCCGGTCCCCAAGCCCGAGAAATCGAGGTTGTTGCAGGACGGCCGGGACATGTTCTGGTCGATGGCCCCACTGGTGCTGGCCTGCATCGTTCTGGCCGGCATGGTCGGTATGTGCTCGTTTCAGGCGCGCGGCCCGCAGCCCGGACCAACGCCCAGCTACGACGTCGCGACCGCACTGAACTCCGACGCCCAGACGTTGGGCTTCCCGATCCGCATGCCCGCGCTGCCCGCGGGTTGGCACGCCAACTCCGGGTCCCGTGATGGCCTGGAGGGCGGCCGTACCGATCCGGCCAGCGGCCAGCAGGTGCGCGCCAAGGTTTCCACCGTCGGCTACCTCACGCCGTCCGGCAAGTACCTGAGCCTGACGCAGAGCAATGCCGACGAGGACAAGCTGGTGCGTTCCATCCACGCGGATATGTACCCCGCGGGCACACAGGATGTCGCCGGGGTTCGTTGGATCGTCTACGACGGTGGCATCCGTGGCGAGCCGCTGTGGACCACGCACCTGGCCGGAGCCCAGGGCGGTACCCAGATCGCGCTGACCGGGGCCGGCAGCGACGCTGACTTCCGTACGCTCGCTACTGCGGTGCAAACCGCTTCTCCGCTGCCCGATAAACCCCGCTAGCCCGACAAACCCGTTAGGTGGACCACCGTGACCCAGGCACCTCAAGCGGATCTGACCGGATGGACCTGCGAACCGTTCACCGGTGGCGGCTACACCCATGACGTGTACCGTCGCGGCAGCGGACCGGGTGTGGTGCTGATCCCGGAGATGCCGGGTCTGACCCCCGAAGTGCTGGGATTGGGAAATCACCTGGTGGACAACGGCTTCAGTGTTGCGGCGCCATCGTTGTTCGGGACGCCCGGTGCCGCGGCGATGCGACCCGGCGTGCTGCCGGTGCTGGCGAAGGGCTGTGTGGCAAAGGAATTCGCGGCCTTCGCCACCAACAAGAAACGGCCGGTGGCGGACTTCCTGCGGGCGCTGGCGCGCGATCTCAACGACAAGACGCCGGGTAAGGGTGTCGGGGTTATCGGTCAGTGCTTCACGGGGGGTTTCGCGTTGGCAGCGGCGGTCGACGACTCGGTGCTGGCGCCGGTGCTCAGCCAGCCGTCGCTGCCGGTGCCGCTGACTCCCGCGCAGCGCCGCGACCCAGGGGTCTCTGACGAGGAACTGTCGGCTTTCAAGGCGCGCGCCGCCGAAGAGGGTCTGTGTGCGTTGGGGTTGCGGTTCTCCGCGGACCGGATGTCGCCGGCCCAGCGGTTTCAGACATTGAAGGACCGCCTCGGTGACGCATTCGAGGTCATCGAAATCGATTCAAAGCCAGGCAATCCGGGGGGCTTCGGCCAAGCCGCCCACTCGGTGCTGACGCTGGAGGTCCGCGAATCCGACGGGCAGGCCGCCTATGAGGCGCGCAAACGCGTCGTCGAATTCCTCAGGTCTCGTCTGACGT
>DASUGW010000051.1:0-11696 GCA_036273805.1 Mycobacterium sp. | reverse complement strand
GCCATCCACGACCGCCCCCGTAGCGGTGAAACGTTCGACGCCGCGGCCGTCGGTATCGACGAGTTCGACATTGTCGCGGTTGAACGTCGGCAGGTAATCGTCGTGGTAGCCGGGGCGTTTGCACATCAGCTTGAACCACGGTTTCAGCGACTCGGCGGTCTTTTCATCGTGTACGACACTGCTGATTCGGGCGCGCAGGCGCTCCATCGCCTCGTAGTCGGCCTGGTACAGGAACTCGGCCATCTCCTCGGCGGTCATCTCCCGCCCGAGGCGGGCCGTCTCCCGGATGACCGCGGGATCGGTCAGTTCGAGCGCATTGCGGGTCCATCCGTCGTCGGTGAGGTCGAGGTCCATCTCGACGCCGGCGGTGACCCGGGTGAAGTTCTCCATCCGCTCGCGCTGCCAGCCCGGCGTCAGGCTCGCCGCCCAGGCGGGATCGGTGGGCCGGTTGCCCCGCTCAGCCACCGAGCTCGGGGTCCGTTGGAACACATACAGTTTCTGTGCCCACTGCCCGAGGTGCGGGATGCATTGCAGCCCGGTCGCGCCGGTGCCGATGACCCCGACACGTTTGTCCGCCAGATCGGTCAGCCCGCCGGACTCGTCGCCTCCTGTGTAGCCGTAATCCCAGCGGCTGGTGTGGAAGGTGTGTCCTTCGAATTCGTTGATGCCGGGGATCCCGGGGAGCTTGGGCCGGGTCAGTGATCCGGGGGACACGGCGACCAGCGTCGCGGTGAACAGATCGCCGCGATCGGTCTCCACGTCCCAGTGCTTGGCCTCGTCGTCCCAGCGCATGCCGGTGACGGTGGTCTGCAGCAGCGCATTTCGGTACAGCCCGTAGTGCCGGCCGATGGCCTGCAGGTGTTCCCGGATCTCCGGGGCGTGGGCGTAGCGCTCCGTGGGCATGTAGCCCAGTTCTTCGAGCAGCGGCAGGTAGATGTAGGACTCGATGTCGCACTGGGCGCCGGGATAGCGGTTCCAGTACCAGGTGCCGCCGAAATCGCCCGCGGTGTCGACGATCCTGATGTCATCGATGCCGGCCTCGTGCAGCCGTGCCGCAGCGATCAGGCTGCCCAGGCCGCCGCCGATGATCAGGACCTGGACGTGATCGTGCACCGGGTCGCGTTCCACGCGCTCGGTGTACGGGTCATCGGCGTAATGCGAGAAGTCGGCAGTGACCTCGACGTACTGGTCGACAGCGTCGGCGCGGATCCGCTTGTCGCGCTCGGCCTTGTACTTGGCGCGCACCCACTCGGCGTCGTACGCCGCCGGCTGAGGTCCCAGTGCCGCTTCTGGCATCTCGTTGCGCTCCTGACGTCGTGGACATTTCACTAGACATAGTGTCTACTAAACGGACTGTTCGACATCTTGTCAGACAATTCGTCTGTTGTGTAGGGGGTGGCTGGGTGAATTCGATGGGGCGCTATCGGAAAGGTGCCGAAATACGGTGCCACCACCGCATATGCTCTGGTGCACTATGAGTCCCGACAACCCCATGCGGCACCCGTTTCGGGTGCCGCCCACCGAGAAGCCCCGCGCCGAGGGCCGCTTTCACCTGCCGAACGGTCGTCGCCTGGGCTTCGCCGAGTTCGGCGACCCCGCCGGCGATGTCGTGCTGTGGTTCCACGGCACCCCGGGCGGCAGACGCCAGTTCCCGTTGATCGGCCGCCGGACCGCCGAAAAGCTCGGACTGCGCGTGGTCGTCGTAGAGCGGCCCGGCGCTGGACTTTCCGATGCGCACCGCTACCACGCGGTTGCCGACTGGGTCGGCGACGCGGCGTATGTCGCGGACGCCGTCGGCGCCGAGCGGCTCGCCATCGTCGGACTCTCGGGTGGTGGCCCGTACGCCCTGGCCTGCGGAGCGTTGCCGCCGCTCGCGGATCGGGTGGCCGCGATAGCGGTGCTCAACGGCGTGGCGCCATCGGTCGGGCCCGACGCCACCGCCACCGGCATCATCGAACTCGCGCGGCGCTTCGATCCGCTGCTGGCGGCACTGCGCCAGCCATTGGCCAGCGTGCTGTCCGGGGCGGTAACCCCGATCCTGCCGTTCGCCCATTTCGTCTGTCAGGCCTACGCCGGCATCTCGCCGGAGAGCGACCGCCGGGTCCTGCACGACCCGGACATGGAGGGCATGTTCATCGACGACCTCGTCCTCGCCGCGAAGGGGGGCATGCGGGCCATCGTCGACGATGCCCGGCTGTTCGGGCGGGACTGGGGATTTCGGCTCGGGGACGTCGCCGTCCCGGTGCGGTGGTGGCACGGCGACGCCGACCACATCGTCACCCTCACCGACGCGCATGCGGCAGTCGGGCACCTGCGCAACGCCGAGCTCGTCTTGCGGCCCGAGGAGAGCCATCTCGGTGGCTTCGCCGCCGCACACGACGTTCTCGAGTACGTCCGCGAAACTCTCTGAGCGGTCGCAGAATACGAAGAGTGGCGATGCCGGCCAAGTCCGAAATCCGATTCCTGCCCCGCGGCGACCGTCGCGTGGCGTACGAGATCCGCGGCGACGGGCCACCGCTGGTTGCGCCGGCGTGGTGGATCAGCCACCTCGAACTCGATTGGCATAACCCGGATTTCCAGCGGTTCTGGCAGCAGGTCGCCGACGGCCATTCGCTGATCCGGTACGACCGCTTTGGCGTCGGGGTGTCCGACCGCACCGTGCGCGACGGGGATCTGTCGCTCGACGCGGAAGTCGCCACCCTGCGCGAACTCCTCGACGAACTGGGACTGGATCGCGTCTCGCTCTTCGGCGGATCGTCCGGGGGCGCTACCGCCATCGCCTTCGCCGCGGAATTCCCTGAAAGGGTGGATCGTCTCCTGCTGTACGGGTCCTTCGCCGATGGCTCGCAACTGACGGCCCCGGGTGTCGCGGACACCATCGTCGCGGCGGTCCGCGCGCACTGGGGACTGGGCTCGCGCTTGCTCGGCGACATCTTCCTGCACGGTGCGCAGTCCGCGGAGCGCGAGCAGTTCGCGCGTTTTCAGCGGGACGCGGCCACCGCCGAAACGGCCGCCGCTCTGCTGGATTTCGTCTATCACCTCGACGTGCGCGCGCACCTTTCGGAGGTTCGCAGCCCGACATGGGTGATCCATCGCCGTGACGATCGCGCGGTGCCGTACCGGCTCGGGCGTGAGGTCGCGGCTGCGATTCCGGGCGCCACCCTGACACCGCTGCCGGGTAGCGCACACTTCCCCTGGCACGGCGACGCCGACTCCGTCATCCGCGCCTGCCGCCAAGCAGTGGCACCCACCCAAACGATCCCGCCGGCCGCCGCGGATTCGGCACCGGTCTCGCTGTCGGATCGTGAGCGCGAGATCCTGGCCTGCTTTGCGCGCGGCCTCACCGACCGCCAGATCGCCGAACACCTCACGCTCAGCCCACACACCGTTCACCGGCACGCCGCGAACATTCGGCGCAAACTCGGAGGCACGTCCCGCGCCGCGGCAGTCGCCGAAGCGGTGCGTCTCGGGCTGCTCTGAGGCGGCGCACCGTGTGATGGCCGAAACGGGCCATCCGCACAAGATGGCCCCGCTGGGCGATGACGGCGCTCGGGTGTACGCCATAGGTTCGCGATATGACAGATATCCAAGTTGCCGAACACCAGTCCAGCCCGTCGTGGCTGCGGATTCTGGCCCGGCTGTACGACCCGACGCTGTTCATCGGGGAGATGGCGGGAATGCGCCGCCGCCGAAAAGCACTGCTGCAGAACGCGCGCGGGCGCGTGGTCGAGATCGGCGCCGGAACCGGGCTCAACATCCGGCACTATCCCGACGACATTGCCGAGCTGACGTTGTTCGAGCCCGAACTGGCGATGCGCCGCAGGCTTGCCCATCGTCTGCAGCGGCGTCCGGGCCTCGCCCACGTTGTGGACGCCACCGCGGAACGCTTACCGCTGCCCGACGCGTCGGTGGACACCGTCGTGTCGACGCTCGTGCTGTGCACCGTTGACGACCCGGAGGGGGCGCTTCGCGAAATCGCCCGGGTGCTGCGTCCGGACGGGCAGCTGTTGTTCATCGAACACGTCCGGGCGACGTCGCGGTTTGTAGCGGCGTGCCAGGACCGGATGCTGGCGCCGTGGCGCAGTTTCGGCGGCGGCTGCCGCTGCAACCGGCCGACGGTTCACCTGATGCGCGCCTGCGGTTTCACCGTCGCCGCCGAGGACGCCACCTGGCGTGGCATGCCGCTGATCGTCCATCCACTCGCCATCGGACGAGCATCGCGTTGACCTATCCGGTGCGCTGACCTATACGGTGCGCGCCAACCGGTCGGCGAGCAATCCGGCGAACCGTGCCGGGTCCTCGAGCTCACCGCCCTCGGCGAGAAGCGCAGTGCCATAAAGCAACTCGGCCGTCTCGGCCAGTGAAGCATCATCGGCGCGGCTCTGCTGGGCCTGCTGCAGTCCGGTCACCAGCGGGTGCTCCGGGTTGAGCTCGAGGGTCCGCTTGGAGACCGGCACGGCCTGCCCGGACGCCCGGTACATGCGTGCGAGCGCCGGAGTGATGCCATAGGTGTCGGTGATCAGACAGGCCGGCGAAGCGGTCAGGCGGGTGGACAGCCGAACTTCCTTGACGTGCTCGCTGAGGGTTTCGGTCAACCAGGCGAGCAGGTCGGCGAAATCCCGTTCCCGCTCTTGGCGTTCGGCCTCGTGCGCGGTCTTCTCCTCCTCGGAGTCGAGATCCACCTCGCCCTGGGCCACCGACTGCAGCGGCTTGCCGTCGAACTCGGTCACAGTGCCCACCCACACCTCGTCGACCGGATCGGTGAGCAGCAGCACCTCGTAACCCTTGGCCTTGAACGCCTCGAGGTGCGGTGAACTCAGCAGCTGCTGACGCGACTCGCCCGTCGCGTAGAAGATCTGCGTCTGCCCCTCCTTCATCCGCTCGACATACCCGGCGAGAGTGGTGACTTCGTCCTCGCTGTGCGTCGAGGCGAACGAGGACACCGCCAGCAGCGTGTCCTGGTTCTCGGGGTCGGACAGCAGACCCTCTTTGAGCACCCGGCCGAACTGCGTCCAGAACGTGCGGTAGTTGTCTGGGCGTTCGGCCTGCATCTCCTTGATCGTCGAGAGCACCTTCTTGGTCAGGCGACGGCGGATCGCCTTGATCTGCCGGTCCTGCTGCAGGATTTCGCGGGAAACGTTGAGCGACATGTCCGCTGCGTCGACCACACCCTTGACGAACCGCAGGTACGGCGGCATCAGATCGTCGCAGTCGGCCATGATGAACACCCGTTTGACGTACAGCTGCACCCCGACCTTGCCGTCCTGGTTGAACAGATCGAACGGCGCATGCGACGGAATGAACAGCAGGGCCTGGTATTCGAAGGTGCCCTCGGCCTTCATCGGAATGACCTCGAGCGGCTCATCCCAGGCGTGCGCGATGTGCTTGTAGAACTCCGCGTACTCCTCGTCGGAGACCTCGTCGCGGGGCCTGGCCCACAGTGCCTTCATCGAGTTGACCGTCTCGGTCTCGACGGTCACGACCTCCTCGCCGCCCTCCTCGGTGGCGGGTGTCCGGCGCTCGACCTGCATCCGGATGGGCCAGGCGATGAAGTCGGAATACTGCTTGATGAGCGCCCGCAGTTTCCACTCCGACGTGTAGTCGTGCAGCTCGTCCTCGGGGTCCTCGGGTTTGAGGTGCAGGGTGACCGACGTGCCCTGCGGCGCGTCGTCGACCGACTCGATGGTGTAGGTGCCCTCACCCTTGGACTGCCACCGGGTGGCTTCGGACTCGCCCGCCTTGCGGGTGAGCAGTTCGACGTGGTCGGCGACCATGAAGGTCGAGTAGAAGCCGATACCGAACTGTCCGATCAGCTCCTCGGAAGCTGCCTCGTTTTTCGCTTCCCTGAGCTGCTGACGCAGTTCGGCGGTACCGGATTTGGCCAGCGTGCCGATCAGGCCTACGACGTCCTCGCGCGTCATGCCGATGCCGTTGTCGCGGACGGTCAGCGTGCGGGCGTCCTTGTCGATGTCGATTTCGATGTGCAGATCGGAGGTGTCGACGTCGAGGTCCTTGTTGCGGTAGGCCTCGAGGCGCAGCTTGTCCAGGGCGTCGGACGCGTTCGAGATCAACTCGCGCAGAAACGAGTCCTTGTTGGAGTAGACCGAGTGGATCATCAAATCCAGCAACTGGCGTGCCTCTGCCTGGAACTCCAGTTGTTCGGCGTGTGCAGTCATTGTGCTTCCCGTTCGACAAGACGTTCTGGGTGCGGATGACCCGAGATGGTACCGAGTGCACCGTGACATGCGGTTTGTCGGATCCTGTTCTGCGCTATCCGCCCAACGGGGCGCGCACCCCGGCGTAGTCTTTCCACCCTCGCTATGTCGGATGTGGGTTCGACGGTCGCGATCTGGGAGGGAACCCGATGACGAAGTACGTGTTCGACTTCACCGAAGGCGACAAGGATCAGAAGGATCTGCTGGGCGGCAAGGGCGCCAACCTGGCCGAGATGACGAAACTGGGGCTGCCGGTGCCGCCGGGGTTCACCATCTCGACGACGGCCTGCCGGGAGTTTCTGGCGCACGGATCGGAGCCCGGTGATCTGCGGGTGCAGGTCACGATGGCGTTGCGCGCCCTGGAGGACACCGTCGGTCGCCGGCTGGGGGACCGCCACGACCCACTGTTGGTCAGCGTCCGTTCCGGTGCCGCGTTCTCGATGCCCGGCATGATGGAGACGGTCCTCAACATCGGGCTCAACGACGCCAGCGTCAAGGGACTGGCGGAGGAGTCCGGTGACGAGCGGTTCGCCTGGGACTCGTACCGCCGGCTGGTGCAGATGTTCGGCAAGACGGTGCTGGAGATGCCGGGCGAGGTGTTCTCCGACGCGCTCGACAAGGCGAAGTCCACCAAGGGTGTCTCCAGCGACGTCGACCTTGATGTCGACGATCTGAAAGCCCTCGTCGCGACGTTCAAGGACGCGGTGCGCGAGCATTCCGGAGAAGAGTTCCCACAGCATCCCCGCGAGCAGCTCGACATGGCGATCAACGCCGTCTTCAACTCATGGAACACCGAGCGGGCGCGCCTCTACCGGCGCCGTGAGCGCATTCCCCAGCACCTGGGCACGGCGGTGAACGTCTGCACCATGGTGTTCGGCAACCTCGGTGAGACCAGCGGCACGGGTGTGGCGTTCACCCGCGACCCGGCGTCCGGCCGCCCCGGCGCGTACGGCGACTACCTGTCCAACGCGCAGGGTGAGGACGTCGTCGCCGGCATCCGCAACACCCTGTCGCTGGACGATCTGCGGGCACTCGACCGGTCCTCGCACGACCAGCTGATGAAGGTGATGCGCCGGCTGGAGACGCACTACCGGGACCTGTGCGACATCGAGTTCACCATCGAGCGCGGCAAGTTGTGGATGTTGCAGACCCGCGTCGGCAAGCGGACCGCGGCGGCGGCATTCCGGATCGCGGCGCAGTTGGTCGACGAGGGCATGATCACCATGGACGAGGCGCTGAAGCGGGTCTCGGGTTCACAACTGGCTTTGCTGATGTTCCCGCAGTTCGACCGGTCCGCACCGCGCGATCTGCTCACCAAGGGCATGGCCGCCTCGCCGGGCGCGGCGGTGGGTCGTGCGGTGTTCGATTCGGCGACCGCCAAGGCCTGGGCGGAACGTGGCGAGGACGTGGTGCTGGTCCGCAAGGAAACCAACCCCGACGATCTCGAGGGCATGATCGCGGCGGTCGGAATCCTGACGGCGCGCGGTGGCAAGACATCACACGCCGCCGTGGTGGCCCGGGGGATGGGCAAGACCTGTGTGTGCGGGGCCGAGGAACTCGACGTGGACGCCTCCGCCCGCACCGCGCGCGTGGGCACGGTGCTGATTTCCGAAGGCGACCAGATCAGCATCGACGGGTCCACGGGTGAGATCTTCCTTGGCGGCATGCCGGTAGTGGCCTCCCCGGCGCAGGCCTACATCGAATCCGGTCTGGCCGCGGCCATTGCTGGCGCGGACGACGAGACCACCGCCTTGGTCGAGGCGGTCGACCGGCTGTTGAGCCACGCCGATGCCCGCCGGCGTCTGCTGGTCCGAGCGAATGCGGATACCGCCGAAGACGCCACGCGGGCGAGAACCTTTGGCGCCCAGGGCATTGGCCTGTGCCGCACCGAGCACATGTTCCTGGGCGATCGCCGGGTGCTGATCGAGCGGGTGATCCTGGCCGCTACCCCAGAGGAGCGCGACGACGCGCTGGCCGCATTGTTGGCCCTGCAGCGCAAGGACTTTGCGGAGTTGCTCGACGTGATGGACGGTCTGCCGGTGAATATCCGGCTGCTGGATCCACCGCTGCACGAATTCCTGCCGGATCGCACAGAACTCGCCATTCGGGTGGCCGTGGCCGACGCCAACGGCGACACCGGTAGCGACGTGGACAACGACCGGAAAGTGCTTGCCGCCGTTGAGAAATTGCACGAGTCCAACCCCATGCTGGGTTTGCGCGGCGTCCGTCTCGGCCTGGTGACGCCCGGCCTGTTCGCATTGCAGGTCCGCGCGATCGGCGAAGCCGCCAGCGACCAGATCGCCGCGGGCAAGAACCCGAAGGTCGAAATCATGGTTCCCCTGGTGGGTTCGGTGATGGAACTGCATCTGGTCCGGGACGAAGCCGAACACATCCTCGCCGACGTGGCCGCCGAGAAGGGCGTCACGTTGCAGATCCCGATCGGCACCATGATCGAGCTTCCGCGTGCCGCGCTGACCGCCCACCGCATCGCCGAGGCCGCGGACTTCTTCTCCTTCGGTACCAACGACCTCACGCAGACGACGTGGGGGTTCTCCCGCGACGACGTCGAATCATCTTTGTTCGCTGCCTATCTGGAGAAGGGCGTGTTCACCATTTCGCCGTTCGAGACCATCGACGCTGACGGGGTGGGCCGACTCGTCCAGATCGGCGCCGAGGAAGGCCGCAGGACCAAACCCGGACTCAAGCTGGGTGTCTGCGGTGAACACGGCGGTGACCCCGAATCCATCCACTTCTTCCACAAGACGGGCCTGGATTACGTGTCGTGTTCCCCGTTCCGGCTTCCGGTTGCCCGTCTGGAGGCGGGCCGGGCGGCGGTGAGCTGAACCGGCCCTTCCGAAAAGGAAAGCAGCCCAGGTGATTTCGTGCGCTAGGCGGGATGCAGGCTGACCGGAATGCCGGAGTAGCGCACCATCCCGGTCACCACGTCGATGTCGTCCTTGCTGGTGAGGCGGTTGACGTTGGCGGCGTGGTGACCGTGGGGAATGGCCACCGCCCCGCGCCGGATGGTGTCGTCGATCTTCGCGATACCGGTCAGCTCACCGGCGGCGCTGCGCACCGTCACCGGGTTGCCGTCGGTGACACCCGCGGCCACGCCGTCGTCTGGGTTGATCTGGATTTCCGGTGCTTCGCCGAGGAAGTCGAGCTGGCCGTTCAGCTTCCGGCGCTGCCGGCGCGGCACCATGACCAGCGGGGCGGGCGGCTCGAGTCCGGCGAGTTGGTCGACCAGCAGCGGCGGCGCCAACCGCCAGCCGCCCATCCGCGCGAGGTGGTCCTCGACCCACTGGGCGGGCAGATCCTGCGGCGATTCGGCCCAGCCGGTGCCGACCACGTCGGCGAAGGTGCAGCGGGCACCCGCCAGCAGGACGGACAGGACGTCGTCGTCGCTGCTGGTGGCGGGATCGCCGAGGCTGCCCATGTCGTAGCCCATTCGGCGGCCGAGTTCGGCGAACACCCACCACATCGACCGGCGGTCCCCGACCGGGGCGACGACCGCCGGGGTGTACTGCACCGACACCCGTGAGCTGAGGATGTCGTGCAAGGTGATGTCGGGGCGTTCCAGCGGATCCTTCGTCGGCAGCACATGGGTGGCCAACTGTGTGGTCTCGTTGTCGATGATCTCGGTGGTGGCGAACAGCTCCAGGCTTTGCAGTGCCGGGATCAGGGCGCCGGTCTCGGGGAAGCTGGTGACCAGACTGCCGCCCACATTGATCAGTGCGCGGATGTTGCCCGCCGCGACCTCGTCGGGCAGTACGGCGCACGGCCATTCATTGATGAACGCCTGGGCCTCGGGTCGGCTGCGCGGACCCGGGCCGAACGATCCCTCGATCGGAGTGACGGGCAGGAACTCGCCGAAGGCCTCCAGCTGGTAGGCGAATCCCGGATGAAACCACGTGCCGCCCGGCCGGTTCATCGCGCCGGTGAGGATCATCAGCACCCACGCCAGCCACTGCGTGACGTTGCCGCGCTCGGCCGTCATCGTCACACCGGTCCCGGTCTCGACCGCCACGCACTCGGCCGCCCGAATCGCGTCGCGGAGTTCGGTCAGCGCGGCCTGCGGCACGTCGGCGTACACCGCGGTGTGCTCGACGGTGAACGGCTCGACCGCCGCCCGCAGCTCATCGAGACCCTGCACCGGCACGTCGTGTTTCATGCCGTCGCGCAGGATCTCGCGCACCAGGTACGCCAGCACAGCGTGGTCGGTGCTCGGCCGTGGGGCGAGGTGGCCGGTGGCCAGCCGCGCGGTTTCGGTGTGCCGCGGGTCGATCACCCACACCTGCCCGCGCTTGGCGATATCGCGCACGGTGCCGGTCGGGTTCGGCATCGAGATGGCGTGACCGTGCGAGACAACCGGATTCACCCCGATCAGCAATAGGAAGTCGGCGTTGTCGAGGTCTGTCCGGCCCGACAGTCCCATGAATCCGCCGACCAGGTCGGACACCAGCGGTTTGGCGGTGCCGTCGATGGTCAGCGGGCTGAACTTTGCCGGAGTGCCGATTGCCGCGTGCAGGGCTTCGGCCATCCGGAACCCGGCACTCTCCATGGTGCTGAAATAGAAGGCCACCGATTCGGGTCCATGCCGGTCGATGACGGCTTTCAATCTGGTGGCCAGATCGTCGAGGCAGGTGTCCCACGTGGAGTCCGTCAGCACGCCGTCGACCCGCAGCTGCGGACGTTCGAGACGATCCGGATGGTGGTGCATCTGCGGCAGCGAACGACCTTTCGCACACGTATAGCCCTTGGAGAAGGGGTGCTCTTTGTCGCCGTGGACCTGTATGACGTCATCGCCCTCGACATCGACCAGGATCCCGCAGACCGACGTGCAGACGCGGCAGAAGCTACGGACCGTTTCCATGGGCAGACCTCGCACCTGTGCTAGCCGGTCGGCTAGTTGCACTTCGGCCTCAACGTAGCCGATGTGCACCCGATTGCGGGCCGGGTTCGGCGATGTGGGTACCACCAAACGTCAGCGGCAGGTTTTGTGACCTCGTCACGCGGATTCGGTCGGCGCGAAAACCTCGATGACGCCGTTGTTTTCACGCACATTGAACGTCGGCAGCGGCGGCGGCGCCACCGGCAGCTGGTGGCTGAGGGTTTCGCCGGTCAGCGAGAACGACGTCGAGTGGCACGGGCAGCGCAGCCGGCTGTCCGGGCCGTCGAACCAGAGCTTGCAGCCCTGATGGGTGCAGACACCCGACACGGCCTCCAACGTGGCGCCGGCGCGATGCACGAACCCGTTGACCGCCCCGAGATCAAATGCCAGCGTCGCGCCGTCGGGCACGTCGGCACTGGCGCCCACCGGCCGCCAGGCACCCGAATTCGGGTCGAGCCTCTCCTGCTTGGCAGCCGCCGGTGCCGCCGCGCGAGGGCCCGCGAGCAGATTGCGACCGACGACGATTCCCGTGGCCGCCCCGGCCGCCGCGATCCCCGTGCCGATGACCACCTGCCGCCGGGTGCCCGACG
>DASUGW010000050.1:0-6930 GCA_036273805.1 Mycobacterium sp. | reverse complement strand
CCGCAACCGCAAACCGAACGGGTTGGCCAACTGCTCGGCGACGGCGCCAGCTACTGCGATTCGGCGGTACTGGTGGCGGGCTGGCTCAGTGGTTTCGCGGGCGACGGCGTGGGCGGTGACAACCGGCCGCTGGTGTTCTTCCCCGGAGACGAGGTGCTGCTGGTGTGCACCGACGACCCGCAGGTGGCGCCGGCATTCTTCGACGCTGCCGAGCGGGTGTACCGCGACGCCGACATACCCATCTCCCCGCAGGCCTACACCATCGTCGGGGAGCGGATCGTGCCGTGCGACGCAGCGGGGCCCGGCCCGGTGCGGCCATGGGCGATGCGTGCGCGGTCGGTGCTGGCCGCCACCGAATACGAGGCGCAGGCCGAACGATTGCTGCGCGACCACGCCGACCGGCTCACCGCCGACGTGGGCTCCGTCCAGCTCATCGACACCCCAGCGGGGGTGCGCACACTGACGGCGTGGCGGCAGGGATCGCCGTGGCTGCTGCCCCGGACCGACTATGTGCTGGTGGCGGGGCCCGACGAGCAGTTCGTAGTGCCTTTTGGGGTGCTGGCAGACGTCGTCGGCCTGATCGCGGGGCATGAGCTGCTGCCGCCGCGCTGTGCGGTGACGCGATGGCCGTCGGCCGAAGAAATGGCAGCGCTGCGCGCGCACGCGGTCTCGTTCTGAGGAGTATCCAAAAGGCCCCGCAGGGCGCTGTTGCTCCGTCGCCAGGACTCGAACCTGAACTATCTGAACCAAAATCAGAGGTGCTGCCGATTACACCACGACGGACCGTTGCGGCAGGGAGTCTATACGCTGGGGCTCGTGGCCGGTCCCGACAAAGCCCCCGAGCGCGACGTACGCGCGCCGCGGGCCCGCATGACCGGCACCGAGCGGCGGCACCAGTTGATCGACATCGCCCGCTCGCTGTTCGCCGAACGCGGCTATGACGCTACGTCGATCGAGGAGATCGCGCAGCGCGCCAACGTCTCCAAACCGGTGGTCTACGAGCACTTCGGCGGCAAGGAAGGCCTCTACGCCGTGGTGGTCGACCGGGAGATGTCAGCGCTGCTCGACGGCATCACCTCCTCGCTGACCAACAACCGGTCGCGGGTGCGGGTGGAGCGGGTGGCGCTCGCGCTGCTGACCTACGTCGAGGAACGCACCGACGGGTTCCGCATCATGATCCGCGACTCCCCGGCGTCCATCAGCTCGGGCACGTATTCGTCGCTGCTCAACGACGCGGTCAGTCAGGTGAGTTCGATCCTGGCCGGCGATTTCGCGCGCCGCGGCCTGGATCCCGACCTGGCGCCGCTGTACGCCCAGGCCCTGGTCGGTTCGGTGTCGATGACGGCGCAGTGGTGGCTGGACACCCGCGAACCGAAGAAGGAAGTGGTGGCCGCGCACCTGGTCAACCTGATGTGGAACGGGTTGACGCACTTGGAGGCCGACCCGCACCTGCAAGAGGACTGAGTCTGACGTTGCAGGCCGGGCTATCGTCCGCCTCATGATTGATTCGCAGGAGCGTTTCGGCGGCGCCGACACCACGACGGCGCTCTGGTCGCGGCCGTGGGTGACGGTGGCGGTCGCGCTCCTGGCGCTGGCCGGGGTGATCCTCGGCGTGGTGGCGTTGACCCGCCCGCACAGTGGCCCGGCGACCGCGTCGTTCAGTCAGCAGCAGCAGGCGGAGGCAAAAGCCCTCACCTGCAAGACATTTGACGTTGTCCGCCGCGGGGTTTCACGCAACACCCACCTCACGGTGCCCGGCGGTCCGGGTGATATCACCGGCACCCGCGCCGTGGCGGCCAACGCCCGCATATCGCTCTTCGACGGAGGCCAGTACCTGCTGGCGCGTATCGATCCCGCGACGCCGAAGGAACTGGCCGATGCGGCCCGCGGTTTCGCCAACACCCTGATGGACATCGGGGCCGCGGCGTCGGCGGGGGCGACGGACGGCGATCCCGAGCAGGTTGCGCGCTTGCACAGCGCCGACGAGCAGAACACCGCGCTCGGAAAGCTATGCGCCTGAACGTCAGCCGTTCAAGCGCCCGGCCGTCTTCAGCCGCGATCGCGGGCCAGCAGATCAGCGGTGGTCTCGCGACGGACCAGCGTGTGCAGCCGTCCGTCGCGCACCGCGATCAACGGCGGCCGTCCGACCATGTTGTACGTCGAGGCCATGCTGTGGTGGTAGGCGCCGGTACAGGCGACCGCCACCAGATCACCGGCGTGGATGTCGGCCGGTAGTTCTACGTCACGGGCGATCACGTCGCCGGCCTCGCAATGTCTGCCCGCCACGGTGAATCGCGCCGTGGGGCCCGACGGGTGGCGGTTGGCCAGCGCGACGCTGTACCTGGCGCCGTACAGCGCCACTCGCGGGTTGTCGCTCATGCCACCGTCAACGGCGACGAACGTCCGGCCCTCGGGGCGCGCTTTGACCGCGGCGACCCGGTAGAGGGTGACACCCGCGCGGGCACTGATGGCCCGTCCCGGTTCGACGACGACGCGTGGCCGCGGGAATCGATGGGTGGCGCAGGCATCGTCGAGGGCGTCCTCGATGGTCGATGCCAGCAGTGTCAGGTCGAGTTCGGCGTCGCCGGCGACGTACGGCACGCCGAAACCACCGCCGAGGTTGAGTTCGGGCAGGATCACGCCGTGGTGGCGGCGGATGTCGGCCATCGCCTCGACCATTCGGTGGACGGCTTGGCCGTATACCGCGGCGTCGGTGATCTGCGAGCCGAGGTGGCAGTGCAGTCCCACCAGGTTCAGCCGCGGTTCCGCTACCACCCGCTCCACGGCCTCGGCAAGCTGCCCGTCATCGGCGGTGAGCCCGAATTTCGCGTCGGCGATTCCCGTCGTCAGTGCCGGGTGCCCGTCGATGTCGATCTCCGGGGTCACCCGGATCAGCACCTGCTGGGGGCGCCGGGCCAAACCGGCCAGGTAGGTGATCTCGAGCGGAGAGTCCAGGACGATGCGTCCCACGCCGGCGTTGACCGCGCCTTGCAGGTCCTCGTGCGACTTGGCGTTGCCGTGTAGGACGATGCGCGCCGGATCCACCCCGCCGGCGAGCGCCGCGGCCAGTTCCCCGGGTGAGCACACGTCCACGCCCACCCCGTCGGCAGCCAGCCAGCGGGCAATGCCGGCGGTCAGCAGTGCTTTGCCGGCGTAGATCATTTCGGTGCGGCCCAGCGCCCGGCGAATAGACCGGATCCGGTGGTGGAAATCCTCTTCGTCGAGGACGTAGCACGGGGTGCCGTAGTGGTCGGCGATATCGGTCAGCGCAACCCCTCCGACGCTGATCGCGCCGCCCTCGTCCACGTGGGTGGTGTGCGGCCACACCGCCGGATCCAGCCGGGGCCTGGTGGCGTGGCGCAGTGACGGAAGGATGTCAAGAAGGGTCATGAATCGATCGTGCGCGTGGCCACGGCCCACTGGCACGTGCGTTGACGGTTTCCTGACGTCCGCTGCCGCGATATTGACGGGTTGCCTCTCGAGTGCTGAGCACCCGTTCGGTGACGGGCCGAAGACCGGACCGGGGCGGCCCTTAAAATGGACGGCATCATGACCGCACCGGGGCACCACCATGTCCAGACCCCGATCGCGGGGCTCGTCGAGTTGGCGCTGACGGCGCCGACGTTCACCGACCTGATCGAGCGTGCCGCCGCTCGGCCCGCTGAACTCAACGTCGTCGGGCCGGCCGCCGCGCGGGTGTTCACCGCCGCCGCCCTGGCGCGCGGAGGTCCGCTGCTGGTCGTCACCGCCACCGGCCGGGAAGCCGACGATCTGACCGCCGAACTGCGTGGTGTCTACGGGTCGGCCGTCGCGCTGTTCCCGTCCTGGGAAACCCTGCCGCATGAGCGGTTGTCGCCGGGGGTGGAGACCGTCGGCGCGCGGATGCTGCTGCTGCGCCGGCTGGCCTTCCCCGACGACACCCGGCTTGGGCCGCCGCTGCGCGTGGTGGTCACCACCGCGCGGTCGCTGCTGCAGCCGATGGCCCCCGACCTGGCGCGGATCGAACCGGTGGCGCTGGCACTCGGGGACGACGTGGGTTTCGACGAGACCATCGCGCGTCTGGTCGAGCTCGCCTACACGCGGGTGGACATGGTGGGCAAGCGCGGCGAGTTCGCCGTGCGCGGTGGCATCCTCGACATTTTTCCCCCGACTTCCGAACACCCCGTCCGGGTGGAGTTCTGGGGCGACGAGGTATCCGAGATGCGGATGTTCTCGGTGGCCGACCAGCGCTCGATCACCGAGATCCCGGTCGACAACGTGGTGGCCGTGCCGTGTCGCGAACTGCTGCTGACCGCCGAGGTTCGCGCGCAAGCGGCCCGGCTCGCCGAGGGACGTCCCCGGACCGACAACAGCGTCGCCGGCAGCGTCGGTGACATGCTGGCCAAACTGGCCGAGGGTATTCCGGTCGACGGGATGGAGGCACTGCTGCCCGTGCTGCGCGCGGGCGACCTGGCAGTGCTCACCGATCAGCTGGTGGCGGGCACACCGCTGCTGGTGTGCGATCCGGAGAAGGTCCGCACCCGCGCGGCCGATCTGATCAAGACCGGGCGGGAATTCCTCGAGGCGTCGTGGTCGGTGGCCGCCGTCGGCGGGGATGCGCCCATCGACATCGAGCAACTCGGCGGTTCGGGATTCCGGGAATTCGACGACGTGCGCCAGGCCGCCGCCGCGGGTGGGCATCCGTGGTGGACGCTGTCACAGCTGCCCGACGAGTCCGCGGTGCAACTGGACGTGCGGCCGTCGCCGTCGGCGCGGCAGGCGGCCAGATCCCCAGAAGGCGTTGCGGAGATCTTCGCGATGCTGCGTGCGCACTGTGCCACCGGCGGCTACGCGGCGGTGATCACCCCGGGCGCCGGAACCGCGCAGCGCATCGTCGAGCAACTCGCCGAAGCCGACACGGCCGCAACGATATTGGAGGCGGGCGCGCAGCCCAAGCCAGGAGTGGTCGGCGTGCTCAAGGGTCCGCTGCACGACGGTCTGGTGGTCGACGGCGCGAACCTGGTGATGATCACCGAGACGGACCTGACCGGCAACCGGGTCACCGCTCCGGAGGGTAAACGGCTTGCAGCCAAGCGGCGCAACACCGTTGACCCGCTGGCGCTGGCAGCGGGCGACCTGGTGGTGCACGATCAGCACGGCATCGGCAAGTTTGTCGAGATGACCGAACGCACGGTCGGCGGCGCGCGCCGCGAGTACCTGGTACTCGAATACGCGTCCGCGAAACGCGGCGGCGGGTCCGACAAGCTCTTCGTGCCGATGGACTCGCTGGACCAGCTGTCGCGCTATGTCGGCGGTCAGGCACCCACGCTGAGCAGGCTGGGCGGCAGCGACTGGACGAACACGAAAACCAAGGCGCGCAAGGCTGTTCGTGAGATCGCCACCGAACTCGTTGCGCTCTACGCCAAGCGGCAGGCCGCGCCCGGACACGCATTTGCGCCCGACACCCCGTGGCAGGCCGAGATGGAGGACGCCTTCGGTTACACCGAGACCGTCGACCAGATGACGGCCATCGCCGAGGTCAAATCCGATATGGAGAAGGCCGTTCCGATGGACCGCGTCATCTGCGGCGACGTCGGTTACGGCAAGACGGAGATCGCGGTGCGGGCGGCGTTCAAGGCGGTGCAGGACGGCAAGCAGGTCGCTGTGCTGGTGCCGACCACGCTGCTGGCCGATCAGCATCTGCAGACCTTCACCGAGCGGATGGCCGGTTTCCCGGTCACCGTCAAGGGTTTGTCGCGCTTCACCGATCCGGCCGAGTCACGGGCGGTGGTCGACGGCATGGCCGACGGCTCAGTCGATGTCGTGATCGGCACGCACCGGCTGCTGCAGACGGCGGTGCGCTGGAAAGACCTCGGTCTGGTGGTCGTCGACGAGGAGCAGCGTTTCGGCGTTGAGCACAAGGAACACATCAAGAGCCTGCGGACCCACGTCGACGTGCTGACCATGAGCGCCACGCCGATCCCGCGCACCCTGGAGATGAGCCTGGCCGGCATCCGCGAGATGTCGACCATCCTCACCCCGCCCGAGGAGCGCTTCCCGGTGCTCACCTATGTCGGCCCGCACGACGACAAGCAGGTGGCGGCGGCGTTGCGCCGTGAACTGCTGCGAGACGGACAGGCGTTCTACATCCACAACCGGGTCAGCTCCATCGACTCCGCCGCGGCCCGCATCCGCGGCTTGGTGCCCGAGGCCCGGGTCGTCGTCGCGCACGGGCAGATGCCCGAGGAACAGCTCGAGAAGACGGTCGAGGGCTTCTGGAATCGTGAGTTCGACATCCTGGTGTGCACCACGATCGTCGAGACCGGGCTGGATATCTCCAATGCCAACACGCTGATCGTGGAGCGTGCCGACACGTTCGGGCTTTCCCAGCTGCACCAGCTGCGTGGCCGGGTGGGGCGAAGTCGCGAGCGCGGCTACGCCTACTTCCTGTACTCGCCGGATGTGCCGTTGACCGAGACCGCATACGACCGGCTGGCCACCATCGCGCAGAACAACGAACTGGGCGCCGGCATGGCAGTCGCGATGAAGGACCTGGAGATCCGCGGTGCCGGCAACGTGCTGGGTGTCGAACAGTCCGGGCACGTCGCCGGGGTGGGCTTCGATCTGTATGTGCGACTGGTGGGGGAGGCGGTCGAGGCCTACCGGGCCGCCGCCGACGGGCAGACCGTCACCACCGCCGAGGAGCCCAAGGATGTCCGCATCGACCTGCCGATCGATGCCCATCTGCCCCCGGACTACATCGGTAGTGACCGGTTGCGGCTGGAGGGGTATCGGCGGCTTGCCGCCGCCGCCGACGATGACGCGGTGCGCGCCGTCGTCGAAGAGCTCACCGACCGCTATGGTCCGCTGCCCGAACCCGCACTGCGGCTGGTCGCCGTCGCGCGGTTGCGGTTGCTGTGCCGGCGGTACGGGCTCACCGAAGTGGCCGCG
>DASUGW010000049.1:0-19089 GCA_036273805.1 Mycobacterium sp. | reverse complement strand
ATCCGGACGGCACCCTGGCCGGAGTGCTGACCCGCACCGGCGCGGTGCGCGCCGGTATCTACGCGCCGGCCGTCGACAACTTGGGGCGGCTGCGGGTGGCCGCCGCCGTCGGCATCAACGGCGACGTCGCCGCCAAGGCTCGCGCGCTGGCCGACACCGGCGTCGACGTGCTTGTCGTCGACACGGCCCACGGGCATCAGGTGAAGATGCTCGACGCCATCAAGACCGTCGCGGCACTGGACCTCGGGCTGCCTCTGGCGGCCGGGAATGTGGTGTCGGCCGCCGGCACCCGGGACCTGATCGAGGCCGGGGCGTCCATCGTCAAGGTCGGCGTCGGCCCGGGTGCCATGTGCACCACCCGCATGATGACCGGGGTGGGACGCCCGCAGTTCTCCGCAGTGCTCGAATGTGCCACTGCGGCAAGACAACTCGGCGCACACGTTTGGGCCGACGGCGGCGTCCGGCACCCGCGCGACGTGGCGCTGGCGTTGGCAGCCGGCGCGTCCAACGTGATGATCGGATCCTGGTTCGCCGGCACCTACGAGTCGCCGGGCGACCTGATGGCCGACCACGGCGGCCAGGCCTACAAGGAGAGCTACGGTATGGCGTCCAAGCGGGCGGTGGCCGCTCGGACCGCCGGCGACGGCTCCTTCGACCGGGCACGCAAGGCGCTCTTCGAAGAGGGCATCTCCAGTTCCCGCATGGTGCTCGATCCCGACCGCGGTGGCGTCGAGGACCTGCTGGACCACATCACCTCCGGTGTGCGCAGCACCTGCACCTACGTCGGCGCGAAGAACCTGGCCGAACTGCACGAGAAAGCCGTGCTCGGGGTGCAGTCGGCGGCCGGCTTCGCCGAGGGACACCCGCTGCCGACGGGATGGTGACCGCCCGGTCCGGGCTACCATGTCTGTCACGCAACCGCTAGAGATCGAAAGGGAATCCGTGCCGCAGGCACCTATCGAGGGCCCCGGTCTGAGTCAACCTCCGCCCTGTCCTGCCGACGCCGACGACCCCTGCTCTAGTCCGCCGGATCCCGATTCGTCCGGACCCGGCACCACGGCGGTGACCCGCCCATGAACTTTGCAGCCACACCCCTGATGACCGTGCTGAGCATCCTGGCCATCCTCGCTTTGACGGCGGGCACGGCGCTGTTCGTCTCGGCCGAGTTCTCCCTGACGGCGCTGGAGCGCTCCACCGTCGACGCGAACGCACGCACCGGCGACCGCCGGGACCGTTTCGTCCAGCAGGCCCACCGCACCCTGTCCTTTCAGCTGTCGGGTGCGCAGATCGGTATCTCGATCACCACCCTGGCCACCGGTTATCTCGCCGAACCGGTGGTGGCCCGGCTGCTGCACCCGGTGCTGGGCTGGGTGGGCCTGCCGGTGCGGTTGGCCGACGGCATCGCGGTGTTCGGTGCGCTGTTGATCGCGACCTCGCTGTCGATGGTGTTCGGCGAGCTGGTACCGAAGAATCTGGCGGTGGCCCGGCCGGTGCCCACGGCCCGCGCCACCGCGGGACCCCAGCTGTTGTTCTCGAAGATCTTCACCCCCGCCATCAAGGCCACCAACGGCACCGCGAACTGGATCCTGCGCCGGATGGGTATCGAGCCGGCCGACGAGCTGGCCTCGGCCCGCAGCCCGGCCGAACTGGCGTCGCTGGTGCGCACCTCGGCCGAGAGCGGCTCGCTGGACGAGGACACCGCGACGCTGGTCGACCGCTCGTTGCGCTTCGGTGAGCTGACCGCCGAGGAACTCATGACACCGCGCTCCAAGATCGAGGTGCTCCAAGCCGACGACACCGTCGCCGACCTGGTCGCCGCGGCCACCGAGACCGGCTTCTCGCGATTCCCGATCGTCGAGGGCGATCTCGACGAAACCATCGGCATCGTGCACGTCAAACAGGTCTTCGGTGTGCCGCCGGCCGACCGCGCCGGCACCGTGCTGTCCGGCCTGGCCCTGCCCGTCGCCGTGGTGCCCTCGACCCTGGACGGCGACGCGGTGATGACCCAGATCCGCGCCAACGGGTTGCAGACCGCCCTGGTGGTCGACGAATACGGTGGCACCGCGGGCATGGTGACCGTCGAAGACCTCATCGAGGAAATCGTCGGCGACGTTCGCGACGAGCACGACGACGCCACCCCCGACGTGATGCGGGCCGGCAGCGGGTGGCAGGTGTCGGGACTGCTGCGCCCCGATGAGGTCGCCGCCGCGACCGGCTACCGCGCACCCGAGGGTGAATACGAGACCATCGGCGGCCTGGTGCTGCAGGAACTCGGGCACATCCCGCAGGTCGGCGACACCGTCGCACTCGACACCTTCGACCCGGACGGCAGCCAGGACGTTCCGGTGCGCTGGCAGGCGACCGTGATCGCGATGGACGGTCGCCGGATCGACGTCGTCGAACTGATCCGGCTGGAGGCCACCGATGGGTGACCTGCTTGCCGTGCTGCTGACGGTCGTGTTGCTGGGGGCCAACGCGTTTTTCGTGGGCTCGGAGTTCGCCCTGATCTCAGCGCGCCGCGACCGTCTGGAGGCACTGGCCGAACAGGGCAAACGCAGCGCGGCAACGGTAATGCGGGCCGGTGAGCATCTGTCACTGATGCTGGCCGGCGCCCAGCTGGGCATCACGGTGTGCTCGATCCTGCTCGGCCGTGTCGGTGAGCCCGCGGTGGCACATCTGCTGCACGAGCCGTTCGACCTCCTTGGCATTCCCGACGCGCTATTGCACACGGTGTCGTTCGTGGTGGCGCTCAGCCTGGTGGTCCTGCTGCACGTGCTGCTCGGCGAGATGGTGCCCAAGAACATCGCGATCGCGGGCCCGGAGCGCACGGCGATGCTGCTGATTCCGCTGTACCTGGTGTACGTGCGGGCCGTGCGGCCGTTCATCGCCTTCTACAACTGGTGCGCCAACATCACGCTGCGGGCAATTCGGGTGGAACCCAAGGACGAACTCGACATCACTGTATCGACGGTCGAACTGTCGGAGATGATCGCCGAGTCGGTGTCGGAGGGCCTGCTGGATCCCGAGGAGCACACCCGGCTGACCCGCGCGTTGCAGATCCGCAACCGCGTGGTGGCCGATGTCGCGGTGCCACTCGCCGACATTCATGCGGTTGCGGTGGCGGCGCCCGGGAGTGGGCCCACCGTCGGGGCCGTGGAACAGGCGCTGGCGCAGACGGGGTACAGCCGGTTTCCGGTGACCGGGGTCGACGGCACATTCACCGGATACCTGCACATCAAGGACGTGCTGGCGCTCGGCGACGATCCGGCCGCGGTGGTCGACGCGGCGGCGGTGCGACCGCTGCCGCGGGTGCCGGGTTCGCTCTCGCTGCCCGACGGACTGTCGCGGCTGCGGCGCAGCAACAGCCACCTGGCGCTGGTGACCGACAGCAGCGGCGAACGCGTCACCGCGATGGTCGCGCTGGAAGACCTCGTCGAGGACCTCGTCGGCACCGTGCGCGACGGGACTCACCGTGTCTGACGAGGCGCCTGGCGCAGCCGGGGTGCTGACTGTGGACCAGTGGCGACCGCGCGCCGAGCGACACGAACAGCGGATCGGGGATTTTCTCGCAGGTTACCGCGAAGACGCGCCGCACCCCGTGTGGGACTTTCTGTTCACCTATTACAGCGTGCGTCCCGGCCACCTGCGGTGCTGGCATCCGGGCTACGGCGTGGTGCTTGCCGGAGCCGAAGCGGTCGCGCGCTACCGCGGTCGCACCGGCTACGTGCAGTGCGAACAGGGCATGACCGTGAGCGAGGACCACCTGGCGAAGCGGATTGTGACAGTCCGGTTCGTGGCCGAGTTGCTGGCGGCGACTGCCGCCCGGCCGGCGCAGTTGAACTGCTTCGGCATGCACGAGTGGGCGATGGTCTACCGCAGCACTCACGTCCGTCACCAAGCGGTGCCGCTGCGGTTGGGCGGCGAGGGCACCGATGCGGTGGTCGAATCGATGCCGTTGCGCTGCAGCCATTTCGACGCGTTCCGGTTTTTCACCCCGGAGGCGGTCCCCCGCAACGCCGCGCAGTTGACCCGGGATACGCAGTTGCAGACCGAACAGCCCGGCTGCCTGCACGCCAACATGGATTTGGCGAAATGGGCTCTGAAATTGGGCCCGCTGCTGGAGTCGGGCCTGCTCGCCGACTGCCTGGACCTGGCCGCGACGGCGCGGGAACTCGATATGCGCGCCAGCCCGTACGACCTCGGCGCATACGGGTTGACCCCGATCAGGGTGGAGCTGCCCGACGGTCGCGCGGAGTATGCCCGCCGCCAGGCCGACATCGCCGCGCGGGCCGCGGCGCTGCGCGCTGCACTGCTGGCGAGCTGCCGACACTTGGCCGCCGACAGCAAACGGTTCACGGGGGTCGGCTGAGCCGTGGGTGCGTCGCGGTACGGCTGTCCCGCTGCAATCTGCAATGATGGATAGGCAACCGTCGTGGCCTGCGGTGATGCGCGCCACTTGGCGCCCCGATGCGTCGGGTTCGCAGATCCGCAGCCAAGTTACCGACCGGTAGGATTGACCGGCTGCCAGCGCAGCCCGAGTGGGCCAGGAGGAAACATGAGTGATCGCGTCGTCGTCGGCGACCTGCGCGTCGCCAAGGTGTTGTACGACTTCATCACCAACGAAGCCCTGCCGGGCACCGGGATCGATCCGGACACGTTCTGGTCGGGCGTCGACAAGGTGGTCGCGGATCTGACCCCGGAAAACGAGGCGCTGCTGGCGCGCCGTGACGAGCTGCAGGCTCAGGTCGACAAGTGGCACCGGCACCGCGTGCTCGAGCCGCACGATCCGGAGGCCTACCGGGCGTTTCTCACCGAGATCGGCTACCTGCTGCCGCAGCCCCCGGACTTCACCATCACCACCTCCGGCGTCGACCCCGAGATCGCCTCGACGGCCGGCCCACAGCTGGTCGTGCCCGTGCTCAACGCGCGGTTCGCACTCAACGCCTCCAACGCGCGATGGGGCTCGCTCTACGACGCCCTCTACGGCACCGACGTCATCCCCGAAGATGACGGCGCCGAGAAGGGCAGCAGCTACAACCGGGTGCGCGGTGACCTGGTGATCGCCTACGCCCGCCGGTTCCTGGACGACGCCGCATCGCTGGCGGAGGGATCGTGGGCCGACGTCACCGGTATCAGCGTCGTCGACGGGCAGCTCCAGCTGGCCCTCGGCGAGGAGACCACCGGTCTGGCCGACCCGGCGAAGTTCGTCGGCTACAGCGGTGACCTGGGCTCCCCGGCCTGGTCGGTGCTGCTGGTCAACCACGGTCTGCACATCGAGATCCTCATCGACCCCGAGTCACCCGTGGGTGCCACCGACTCGGCCGGCGTCAAAGACGTCGTCTTGGAGTCGGCGATCACCACGATCATGGACTTCGAGGACTCGGTCGCGGCCGTCGACGCCGAGGACAAGGTCCTCGGCTACCGAAACTGGCTGGGCCTCAACCGCGGCGACCTGTCCGAAGAGGTCAGCAAGGGCGGCAAGACGTTCACCCGCGTGCTCAACGCCGACCGGACCTACACCACGCCGGACGGCGAATCCGAGCTGACGCTGCCGGGCCGCAGCCTGCTGTTCGTCCGCAACGTCGGCCACCTGATGACCAACGACGCGATCGTCGACGCCGAAGGCAATGAGGTTCCCGAAGGCATTCAGGACGCGTTGTTCACCAGCGTCATCGCGCTGCACGGACTCAAGGACGCCTCCCAGAATGACGGGGTGAACGGTCCTTACCTCAACAGCCGGACCGGGTCGATCTACATCGTCAAGCCCAAGATGCACGGCCCCGACGAGGTCGCCTTCACCTGCAAGCTGTTCAGTCGCGTCGAGGACGTCCTGGGGCTGCCGGAGGCCACCCTCAAGGTCGGCATCATGGACGAGGAGCGCCGCACTTCGGCGAACCTCAAGGCGTGCATCAAGGCCGCCGCCGATCGCGTGGTGTTCATCAACACCGGCTTCCTGGACCGCACCGGCGACGAGATCCACACGTCAATGGAGGCCGGGCCGATGGTGCGCAAGGGCACCATGAAGTCCCAGCCGTGGATCCTCGCCTACGAGGACGCCAACGTCGACACCGGACTGGCCGCCGGGCTGTCCGGCCGGGCGCAGATCGGCAAGGGCATGTGGGCGATGCCGGACTTGATGGCCGATATGGTCGCGCAGAAGATCAACCAGCCCCGCGCCGGCGCCACCACCGCATGGGTGCCCTCGCCTACCGCGGCGACGCTGCACGCGCTGCACTACCACCAGGTGGACGTGTCTGCGGTGCAGAAGGAACTGCAGGGCAAGACGCGCACCTCAATCGATAACTTGCTGACCATCCCGCTGTCCGACTCCTCGCTGACCTGGGCGCCGGAGGAGGTCCACGAGGAGGTCGACAACAACTGTCAGTCGATCCTGGGCTATGTGGTGCGCTGGGTCGACCAAGGCGTGGGCTGCTCCAAGGTGCCCGACATCCACGACATCGCACTTATGGAAGACCGTGCGACGCTGCGAATTTCGAGCCAGCTGCTGGCCAACTGGCTGCGCCACGGCGTCATCACCGCCGAGGACGTGCGGGCCAGCTTGGAACGGATGGCCCCCGTGGTGGATCGGCAGAACGCCGGCGATGCCGCCTACCGTCCGATGGCACCCGACTTCGACTCCAGCATTGCCTTCAAGGCGGCCGAGGAACTGATTCTGCAGGGTGCGGCGCAGCCCAACGGCTACACCGAGCCGATCCTGCACCGGCGCCGCCGCGAGTTCAAGGCCACCGCCGGCCAGTGACCAGCCGAGTCGACGCAGCTCTGAGGTACGAGGAGCGGAGGAGCGAGGCGGTCGGGTCTAGGGTGGTCACCCATGGGTAGGCACAGCATCCCCGATCCCGGAGACGACTTCCCGGCACCCGGAGACGACTTCACCGAACCCGAATACGCCGACGCAGACCCGTATCTGGCCGAACCGACTGAGGCCGGGCCACCGGAGACCCCTCGGCCGACCGGATCGACGGGGTCGACGAGCCGCTACAACTCCGGCGAATGGACCGGTAGTCATCGGATCGTGCAGCCCCACCGTCGCGGGGTCAGCCCCGCGGTGATCGCGGCCCTGGTGGCTGTCGTGGTGGTGGTGGCGGCCGTCATCCTGTGGCGGTTCTTCGGCGACGCGCTGTCGAACCGCTCCAATCTCGCTGCCCACCGATGCCTCGAAGGCGAAGCCAAAGTTGCGGTGCTGGCCGACGGTGCGATCGCCGACACCATCGGGACGCTGGCGAAGAAGTTCAACGACACGGCTGGGCCGGTCGGTGACCATTGCGTCGCCGTCAACGTGGCCGCCACCGACTCCGGTGGTGTCGTCGACGGCCTGACCGGTACCTGGCCGTCGTCGCTCGGAGACAAACCCGCACTGTGGATTCCTGGCAGCTCGGTGGACGTCACCCGCCTGGAGGCCGCGGCCGGGCCGAAGATCGTCACCACCAGCACCTCGCTGGCAAAGTCACCGGTGCTGCTCGCGGTGCGCCCCGCCCTCAAAGATGCGCTGGCCGAACAGAACTGGTCGACGCTGCCGAGTCTGCAGAACGACCCCAACGCGCTCGACGGTTTGAACCTGGCCGGCTGGGGGCCGTTGCGGCTGGCGCTGCCGACTGCGGGCAACAGCGATGCGACGCACCTGGCCGCCGAGGCGGTCGCCGTCGCTTCGGCACCGGAGGGCGCACCGGCGACGGCAGGGGTCGGCGCGGTCAACTCGTTGATCGCCGGGCAACCGAAACTGTCGGACAACACTTTGGACGTCGCGATGGACGCCCTGCTCAAGAGCAGCGATCCGGCGGCGGCACCGGTACATGCCGTGGTACTCACCGAACAGCAGCTGGTCAAACGCGCCGCCGGACTACCTGATGCGGCATCGGCTTTGGCCGGCTGGCTGCCGCCGGGACCGGTGGCGGTGGCCGACTTCCCGGCCACCCTGCTGACCGGCGACTGGGTGGACGAGGCACAGGCCAGCGCGGCCAGCGAGTTCGAGCGGTTTCTGCACAAACCCGAGCAATTGGCGGAGCTCGCCAAGGCCGGCTTCCGAGTCGACGGTGTGACCCCGCCGGCCAGTCCGGTGACGAACTTCGCGCCGTTGCCGGCGACCCTGTCGGTCGGTGACGACGCCGCGCGGGTGGCGCTGGCCAACGTGTTGAGCACGCCGGCGGGCGCGGGGACCACGACGGTGATGTTGTCCCGGTCGCTGAACGTGGGGCCGGTGGCTGCCGCGCTGAAGGCCCGCATCGGTGCGCTCGCGCCGACAGCGTCGGTCGGACTGACGACCTTCAACGGCACCGAGGGCACCACGGTGGTGACCACCGGTCCGCTCACCGATCAGATCGATGGCCAGCCCCGTAGCGAGGAGCTCGCACAGACGCTGGCCGGGTTGTCGTCGTCAAGCAATGGAGCGGTCTCGTTCACCACGCTGCGGAACGTCTACGCCGATGCGCTGACGAACTTCCGTCCGGGGCAGCCCAATTCGGTGCTGGTCATCACCGCGGGCCCGCACACCGACCAGTCGCTGGGCGCGGAGGGGCTCAAGGAGCTGATGCGCTCCAGCGTTGACCCGGCCCGGCCCGTCGCGGTGAACGTCATCAACATCGGCGACGATCCAAACCGTGCCACCTGGGAGGCGGTCGCGCAGATCAGCGGAGGCACGTATCAGAACGTGCAGAGTTCAGACTCCCCCGAGCTGCTCAACGCCGTCACCCAGCTCCTGCAGTAGTGCCGTGGGAGCTCCCGAATGCCACGCTGGGAAAGTGGATGACGGGCGCGCCTGGGCCGGAGCTGGGCGGGGAACAGCTCCGGCCCAGGGCCCTGCTCGCATTGCGAACGGCAGAACACCGTTGCAGATCAGACCTGGAAATAGGGCGGGCCGTTGGCGTTGTGTCGATCACGCTAGGGACCGGCCGCGCACACTGTCGATCCGCCGAGCGCGGCGGGCATCCGCAATGCGCAGTGGGCTACGCGACCACATTCAGGGTTGGCAACCTGCGTCGGACGCACTTCAATTGATTCATGTCGGCGCCAGGTGCTCATAAGTCCCAAGACTGGGATGAGGCTTCGCACGCGGTTGCCTGCGCATACTTCCCGCATACGCTGCACCCGCTGACCGCCGGATCCGTCGCGAAGGTGACTGTCGGCAGCGCCGACATGGGGCCGGTGCGCATCGTCCGCATCGGCTGGGGTGCCGCGGTGATGGTGGACACCACACATCCAGGCGGCTACGCCGTCAACATTCCGCAGTCCGGACAGCTCGAATCGGCGATCGGACACAGCGAACTGCTCGCCACCCCGGACTGCGCGACTGTCTATCCTCCCGATACCCCCGCACGCGTCAAGTGGCGGGCCGAGACGCGCAGCATCGTCGGGGTCCGGTTCGAACGAGGCTACCTGCACCAACAGGCGGCGAAATTGCTCGCCGACCCAGTGCTGCGGCTGCCCGAGCAACTGCACCTGACCCCGGGTGCTGGCGCCAACTGGCTGCGCCTGGTCGAATCGCTGGCCGAGTCGTCGGCGACCGCGCAACATCCGCTGGTGCGAGAACAGCTTTCCGGTGCCCTGGCTGCCGGGTTCTTGCTGGCCGCCGTCCCGGAATCCGACGGCCAAGCTCCGCCTCCACGACCGCGCATCATCAAACGGGTGCTCGACCAGATGCACGACGATCCGGCCCGACCATGGACCGCCAGCGATATGGCCGCCGTGGCCGGGGTCAGCATCCGCCGTCTGCAGGAGGGGTTCCACGAGTACGTCGGCGCCAGCCCGCGTACTTATCTGAACGATGTCCGACTGGCGCGGGTGCGGGCTGATCTGCTGAGCGGGAATGACGAAGCGACAGTCACCGACGTCGCCATGCGGTGGGGGTTCACCCACACCGGCCGATTCGCTGCGGCGTACCGCCTCAAGTACGGCCAGTCACCGTCGCAGACGCTGCGCGGCGGCTTCTGAACTCAGGCGAACGCCTCCACCGGCGCGCAGGAGCACACCAGATTGCGGTCGCCGTAGGCGCCGTCGATGCGGCGCACCGGCGGCCACACCTTCGGCCGGAAGTCCTTGCCCAGCGGGTAGGCCGCCTGCTCGCGGGTGTACGGGTGATCCCAGTCGGAGACCAACAGGCACTCCGCGGTGTGCGGGGCACCCCGCAGCGGGTTGTCGTCCACCGGCCACTGCCCGGACCCGACCTTGTCGATCTCCGCGCGAATGGCGATCATCGCGTCGCAAAACGCGTCAACCTCGGCCAGGCTCTCACTCTCGGTGGGCTCCACCATCAGCGTGCCGGCGACCGGGAAGCTCATCGTCGGTGCGTGGAAACCGAAGTCCGCCAACCGTTTCGCCACGTCGTCGACGGTGACACCGGTGGCCTTGGTGATACCGCGCAGATCCAGGATGCACTCGTGGGCCACCATGCCGTTCTCGCCGGTGTAGAGCACCGGGAAGTGCTCGTCGAGTCGGCGGGCGATGTAGTTGGCCGACGCGATCGCGGTCAGGCTGGCCGCGCGCAGACCCGCAGCACCCATCATCCGGATGTACATCCACGTGATCGGCAGGATCGAGGCCGACCCGTAGGGCGCCGACGACACCGGATGCCCGTTGGGCAACTCGGCCGCCAGCGGATGCCCCGGCAGGAACTGCGCCAGATGGGCGCCCACTGCCACCGGTCCGACACCCGGACCGCCGCCGCCGTGCGGAATGCAGAACGTCTTGTGCAGATTCAGATGGCTGACATCGCCGCCGAACTTGCCCGGCCGCGCCAGCCCCACCAGCGCGTTGAGGTTGGCCCCGTCGACGTAGACCTGCCCGCCGGCGTCGTGCACTGCGGCGCAGATGTCGGCGATGTCGTGTTCGTACACGCCGTGGGTGGACGGGTAGGTGATCATGATCGTCGACAGCTTCTCGGCGTGCGCGGCCACCTTGGCGCGCAGGTCGTCGAGGTCGACGTCGCCGTTCTCGCGGCACGCCACCACGACCACCCGCATGCCGGCCAGCGCCGCCGAGGCGGCGTTGGTGCCGTGTGCCGAAGACGGGATCAGGCAGACGTCGCGGTGGGTGTCACCGCGTGCGGCGTGGTAGTCGGCGATGGCCAGCAGCCCCGCATACTCGCCCTGCGATCCGGCGTTGGGCTGCAACGAGATTGCGTCGTAGCCGGTGATCCCGGTCAGCCAGCTTTCCAGGTCGGCGATCAGGGTGCGAAGGCCCGGGGTGTCGGCGGCGGGCGCGAACGGATGCTGACGGGAGAACTCCGGCCAGGTGATCGGCTCCATCTCCGCGACCGCGTTGAGCTTCATGGTGCACGAGCCCAGCGGGATCATTGTGCGGTCGAGCGCCAGGTCCTTGTCGGCGAGCGTCCGCAGATACCGCATCATCGCCGTCTCGGTGCGGTGGCTGGTGAACGCCGGGTGCGTCAGGAACTGAGAAGTTCGGGTGACCACACCGGCGCAGTTGCGCCCGGCCTCCGACACCCCGAACGCGGCGAGCACCGCGGCGACATGTTCGGCGGTGGTGGCCTCGTCGCAGGCGACCGACACATGATCGGCGTCGACGCGCCACAGGTTGATGTTGGCGGCCTTCGCGGCAGCGATGACCTCGTCGGCCCGACCCGGAACATGGGCCAGCACCGTGTCGAAGTACTTCTCGTGCACCAGCGCGTCACCCAGGGCGGTGGCGATCTCCTCGGCGTACCCGTGCACGCGGCGGGCGATCGCGGTGAGGCCCTCGGCGCCGTGGTAGCTCGCGTACATGGCGGCCATCACGGCCAGTAGCACCTGTGCGGTGCAAATGTTCGAGGTGGCCTTGTCGCGGCGGATGTGCTGTTCGCGGGTCTGCAACGCCAGTCGATAGGCGGGCGCCCCGTCGGCATCCACCGAAACCCCGACCAGCCGGCCCGGCAGCTGCCGCGCGTGCTGGGAGTGCACGGCCAGATAGCCGGCGTGCGGGCCGCCGAATCCCATTGGCACACCGAAACGTTGCGCACTGCCGAAGGCCGCGTCGGCGCCGATCTCTCCGGGCGGGGTCACGACCGTCAACGCCAGCAGGTCCGCCCCGACGGTCACCAGTGCGCCGCGCTCGTGAGCTTCGGAGATCAGGCTCGTCCAATCCACGACACGGCCGCTCGCGCCCGGCAGCTGCACGATCACCCCGAAGAACTCGCCGTCCGGCAGGCCCGCACTGAGATCGGCGGTGATGATCTCGATGCCCAGCGGCGTGGCCCGGGTCTGCAGGATTGCGGCCGTCTGGGCGAAGACATCGACGTCGACGGCGAGGCGGTTGCTCTTGGAACTGCTCGCGCGGTGCATCAACGTCATCGCCTCGGCGGCCGCGGTCCCCTCGTCGAGCATCGAGGAGTTGGCGATCTCCAGCCCGGTCAGATCCCCGATCATGGTCTGGAAGTTGAGCAGCGCCTCCAGCCGGCCCTGGCTGATCTCCGGCTGGTACGGGGTGTAGGCCGTGTACCAGGCAGGGTTCTCCAGGATGTTGCGCAGCAGCACCGGCGGGGTCAGGGTGTCGTAGTAGCCCTGCCCGATCATCGAGACGGCGACTGTGTTGGTTTGGTCCAGCGCACGCAGCTCGGCCAGAGCCTCGTGTTCGGAGACCTCGGCGGGCAGCACCTCAAGCCCGGGTGCCGCGCCACCGGTGCCGAGCGCGTCGAGGATGCCGGCGGGCAGCGCCTTGGCGGCCAGCTCGTCGAGCGAGGCCACACCGATGATGTCGAGCATCTTCGACAGATCATTGGCGGCTGGGCCGATGTGACGGTCGGCGAAATCAGGATGGGTCGACACGGCGGGCTCCTCGCAGGCAGGCGGAACTTCTGGTGTTCCTCCCCCTCTGTCGTCACCCGGAGCCGGGCACCTGAGAGATTCGGCCCGACACAGATCGAGCCTTTCCCCATGGGCGGGCGGACAAGCCGCCGCTTTCCAGAGGCATCGTGGCCTAGCGCGGTCCTGGGGCCTGAGAGGTTGACGGAGAGGTATTGCTCCTTCGGCGTCCGTAACTGGCGATCACGGAACTCTCCCGCGCACGGGTGATGCGCCGCCCACTCTACCCGGCGGCGACGGACCTGAGCGTGCGAAGGGTAGGAGCCGTCGTATCAGGCACCGCGGCGACGGACCTGAGCGTGCGAAGGGTAGGAGCCGTTAACCGATCTTGCGGTCGCGGTGTTTGCGGCGTGAGGCCAACTCGTCCTCAGGCGTCGCGATGGACTCGCCCCCGTCGGCACGCTCCCCCGGGAAATCGGCGATCGCGCCGGTCAGTTCGCGCATGGCGCCGGAGACGGCGATGCCGAACACACCCTGACCGCCCTGCAGCAGGTCGACGACCTCTTCGGCGGAGGTGCATTCGTAAACCGTGGTGCCGTCTGAGAACAGCGTGATGTTGGCCAGGTCCTCGACCCCGCGCTGGCGCAGGTGGTCGACAGCAACGCGGATGTTGTGCAACGAGATGCCGGTATCGAGCAGGCGCTTGACGATCTTGAGGACCAGGATGTCCTTGAACGAATACAGCCGCTGGCTGCCGGAGCCCGCCGCGCCGCGGATCGAGGGCACCACCAGCGAGGTGCGGGCCCAGTAGTCGAGCTGACGATAAGTGATACCGGCGATCTGGCAGGCGCTCGGACCGCGGTAGCCGATCAGGGCGTCGGGCACCGAATCGTCCGGAAACAGGCCGGGCTGCACTGGGCCGGTCGCAATGTCTGCGCCGGACGTCAGCGTGGAGTCGGTTTCAGCGTCGGTGTCTAGGTCGAGCTGGCCCTGCCGTGGCTGTTCGCCCACCCTGCTTCCTCTCGCCGATCGTGCCCGCCGTCCCCGACCGTCCTCGGTAGCGACTGCGCACACGAGTGTTAAGAGCATACGCTCCAAAGCTCGTCTGCGGTGTATGGCCAAATCCGGCCAATAACCGACTTACTGCTCACAAGTATGAGGGGATTACGCGCGCGTCCCGACCACCTTCCGGGCGTGTCGAAGTGGGATAACCAGTTGAGACTGATCCGTAACAAACTCCGGGGGTTTGGCTCTCGACCGGACCCCACTCGACTAGGTCGCCTTGAAATCGTCCGGCGAGATGCTGTCGAGGAACTCCTTGAACTTCTCCACCTCGTCCTCGCGGACGGTGCCGGCGGCCTCTTCGTCCCCCTCGTCGGGAATCAGCAGCCCGGCCTCGGCAAGCACCGCTTCCTCGACATAGATCGGTACCCCGACGCGCAACGCGATCGCAACCGAATCTGAAGGCCGGGCCGACACCTTGATTTCGTGATCGAAGACCAGTTCGGCGTAGAAGGTCCCTTCCTGCAGATCGACGATCCGCACTTCCTTGAGCGAATGTCCAAGCGCGGCAATCAGATCCCCGATCAGATCGTGGGTCAGGGGACGTGCAGGCTCAACACCCTGCTGCTTGAGCACGATCGCGGTGGCCTCGGACTGCCCGATCCAAATCGGAAGGTAGCGGTCGCCGCTGGCTTCCTGCAGCAGCAGCACCGGCTGGTTCTGCGGTTGTTCGACGCGAACACCGACCACCCGTACTTCACCCATCAGCGCCTGCCCTCCGTAGCCCTGGGCTCAACTGTAATCCTCAGCGGTGGAGTACGTCGCGCACAGCTGATTTGATCAGCGAGGTATGCAACGTGATCGCCAGGGCGGCAACCTCGCGCGCCACGTCGTCGGCACGATCCCGGGCGCCTGCCCGGTCGGCTTTCACCAACGGGCCGACGATTTGGGCGATCAGATCGGACTGACGATCGGCCGCCGACCGGAAAGCGCGGAGGTGACGCGGCTCGACACCGTACTCGGCGAGGTCTCGCGCGCAGCGCAAGATCATCACGGCGTCCTCGTCGAAGAACACCACACCGGCTCCCCGCGCGATGGGGGTGATGACCCCGGCCCGCAGTAACGCGCCGAGCAACTCGTCACCGGCGGCGTTGTCCATACCGGCCTGGGTGACGACGTCGTCACGGCTGAGCCGGACGCGGGTCGGCGCGATCGTGGACACCGGCTCCTCGGAGTCTGAATCCGCGACTAACCGCGGTACTCCGTAGGGCGACCCGATTGCCGGAAGTTCGCCGTCGGCTTGGGCATCCAGCTGCGCTTTGATGACCTTGAGCGGCAGGTACTGATCGCGTTGCGCGGTGAGGATGAACCTCAGCCGTGCGCAATCGTAGGCGGTGAACCTCCGGTACCCCGAGGCAGCGCGTTGTGGCGTGACCAGCCCTTCGGCTTCCAAGAATCGAATCTTGGAGATGGTGACGTCCGGGAAATCAGGTCGCAGCAGGTCCAGTACCGCTCCGATCGACATCCCGGCGAACGCGGGAGTATCCGGAGCGGTCACTAGCCTCCCGATCCCCCGTCGTCGCCCTTCGGGCCGGTCAGGAAGACGAGCCGGAACTTGCCGATCTGCACCTCGTCGCCGTTGGCGAGAACTGCGGAGTCGACGGGTTCACGGTTGACGTAGGTGCCATTGAGGCTGCCCACATCCACAACCTGGAATTCCCCGCTCTCCAAGCGGAACTCGGCGTGGCGGCGACTCACGGTGACGTCATCGAGGAAGATGTCGCTGTCGGGATGACGGCCAGCCGAGGTGCTCGCCTGGTCCAGCAGGAAGCGTGAACCCGCATTGGGTCCGCGCTTGACCACCAGCAGCGCCGAGCCGACCGGGAGCCCCTCGACCCCGGACACGGCGCTTTCGCCGGTCGTCGGGGCCGGAGCGTCGAGTTCATTGAGGAAGTCGGCGCGGAAAACCGAGGTGGTTTCCACCGTGACTTCGTCAGAACTGTCCTTGTCCGTCACACGCCACTCCTTAACGATTTCGCCGGTTGAGCCCGGTCAAGATGGCCCCGCACTACAGTCGTCGGTTCGACCGTACCGTGCCCCGGCGTCAGATGTGCCAGGTGTGCAGATTGTGAAGTCAGCACTTGCTATTCAGCCTAACAACATCTCACTCGGTGAGGGTGCCCCGGTATGCCTCGGCGTCGAGCAGTTCGGCCACGGCCGCGTCCAGAGCGGACGGCTCGGCGCTCAGCTCGACCAGCCATCCGGCGTCGTACGGATCGGAGTTCACCAGATCGGGGCTGCCCTCCAGATCACCGTTGACAGCAACCACTTTCGCCGACAGCGGGGCGTACAGGTCCGACACCGACTTGGTGGACTCGACCTCGCCGAACGGCTCGCCGGCGGTGACGTCCGCGTCGACGTCTGGCAACTGCACGAACACCACGTCGCCAAGCGCCGATTGCGCGTAGTCGGTGATACCGACTCGCACGGTGTTCTCACCGGTGCGCCGGACCCACTCGTGTTCGGAGGTGTAGTGCAGATCGGACGGGACTTCGCTCACTGTGTTTTCCTCGGTTCCCTTTGTTTCTGGTTCCGTGTCATTTGACCGGCTGAGCGTATTGGCGCGGTTTCGGTTGCCGCAAGGCGGTGATGTCGATGTGTTGCGTCTGGGACACCGTAATCGAGCCGCCGACGCGTTCGACACTGTCGACGGCGCCGCCGGGAATGTTCATCGCGGCGGCCAGCGTCGGCGGATCTCCAATGGCCAGAACCGAATACGGCGGCGAGAGCGTGAGACCGTCGATGACCAGCGCAGCGGGGGCGCCGACGACCCAGGTGTCCACCCCGACACGCACTGCCCGCCCGGATGCCTGGATCTCGATCGCCTCGGCGCCGGCCGCCCGCAGCTCGTTGATCACGTCGAGCATCGTCTCGGGCGCCACCCCTCCCGCGGGGTCACCGATGTTGATCGTGACGCCCGGCCCGGCGGCGGCCACCGTGCCGATGAGGATGGACAGCGCCGCGAGCCGGCTGCGGGCGTTGTCGATGGCCGCCTGGTCGGAGTTGCCCGACGCCTGCATCGAGGCCAACGTGTGCTGCAGGTCGGCGACCTCTCTGTTGAGCGCGGCTTCGCGCTGCTGCAGCGAGTCCAGCAGCACCAGCAGGTCGGCGGGGCGCGCGGTCTGCAGCGCGTCACCGGTCTCGGTCTGGCGGACCTGGGTGGCGATCGCGACACCGAGCACCAGGCACAGCAGAACGGCCAGGGCTCCGAACGTCAGCTGGGAACGGCCCCGCGTGTCCCGGGGCCGGGCCGGCGGCACCGGATCGTGCAGCGGTTCTGAGTCGGTCGCGTCAGGCATGGGTCAGGCTCCGAACAATCGTCGGCGCAGCGCCGCGGCGTTCCCGAAAATCCGGATGCCCAGGACGACGATGATCGCGGTCGACAGCTGAGTGCCCACCCCCAGCTGGTCGCCGACCCACACGATCAGGGCCGCGACCAGCACGTTGAACACGAACGACACCACGAACACCTTGGCGTCGAAGATGTGCTCCAGATAGGCGCGCAGCCCTCCGAACACCGCGTCGAGAGCCGCGACCACCGCGATCGGCAGATACGGCTGCACCGCGTCGGGGACGCTGGGGTGAAAGACCAGACCAAGCACGATCCCGACCACCAGCGCCGCGATTCCGATCATCCAGTACTCCTCCTTACGATCCGGCTTTCTTGGCGAACCTGACGTCGTGGGTCGTTCCGGCGGGTGCGGTCAGGCCGTCTCCGGCACTGACGCTGACGCCGACACCGTAGGAGGTCTCCAACAGCCGTAACCGCCGCAGACCGGGGCTGCTCTCGAAGGTATCGCGCATGCTGTGCGGCGGCCCGATGGCGACGATCCGGTATGGGCTGGCAATCGGGTGGTTGTCGACCAGGATCGCCCCGCCGGCCTGGCGGATGGTGACGTTGGGGCCGACCCGCACACCCCCCACCGCAACCGCCTCGGCGCCGCTGCCCCATAGCGAGTTGACCACCAGCTGCAGGTCGCGGTCGAGGATCACCTGACGGCTGCCGGGCACCCGCTGTTTGGACACATCGGAGAGGTCGCGGCCTATTCCGGGATCGGTGATCGTGATGGTCAGACCTGGTCCGATGACGGCGTTGGTTCCCGCGGCCAGGCTCAGGGCATCCAGTCCACTCAGCAGCTGGCGGCCCTCGGCGTCGTCGCGCAGCTGGGTGCGGGCGATGTCGTCGACCTGTGCCGAAAGTGCATCGCGGGTGCGGGCGGTCGAGTCGGTGGTGTGCTCGGCCGCGGCGACGCTGCCGGCCAGCACGCGCTGCGCGGCGCTAACGCCCGGGGCCAGCGACCGCGCCTGCGCGGCGGCGCCGGCGAAGACGGCCGCGAGCAGCAGACACGCCAGGATCTGCCAGGCCCACTGCCGCTTGCCTGCGTCGCCCGACGAGCGGGCCGCCGCCGCGGCGGCGTAGCCGGGGTCGAGGTGTTCGGACAGCAGCGAGCGCAGCAATGACGGCACCGGAAGTTTGTGCACGTGCGCGGCTTGCCGGGCCGACAGCCCCGCCTCCGGGTCGTAGCCGCCGAGCGAACGGTCCGTGGTCATGGGAGCTGGCCCGTCGCCGGTGCGGCCTGTTTGGGCAGCCTTCGGACCACCATGACCAGCTGCACCACGTACAGCACGAAGGACCACAGGTACATGCCGAGGCCCCAGATCAGGAACCCCCACCCGCAGGCCCCGATCACGCGGCTCCACTGGGCGTCCCACTGACCCAGCAGGATCAGCGGGAACGCCGACATCAGCGCGAAGGTCGCGGCCTTGCCGATGTAGGTCACCGGAAGCGCGGTCAGTCCGCGACGGCGCAGCACCGGAAGCATGGCGGCCAGCAGCCCGTCGCGGGCGAGCAGGACCGCAATGATCCACCAGGGCACGATTCCCGCGATCGCCATCGATACCGGGATGACCGCCATGTAGAGGCGATCCACCGCCGGGTCGAGCAGCTCGCCGATCCGGGAGTACTGGTCGAGCAGGCGCGCGAGCTTGCCGTCGGCCCAGTCGGTGAACCCGGAGAGCATCAGCACCGCGACGGCCGGGCCGTAGGCGTGGGTGCACAGCAGCAGGTAGACGAACACCGCGATGAGCACCAACCGCAGCACACTCAGTGCGTTAGGCACCGTCAGCACGCGGTCGCGGGCCTCCCCGTGCGGCGCGTTCATGCCCTCAAACCTAGTGGTCGGTCGCCCTAGCGGAACACTCCTGGGAGGCTCAGGGCAGACAGCGTGTCGTCCTGCATGGGGTTGTCGTGCACCATGTATGTCCACGTCGACGTCGG
>DASUGW010000048.1:0-2952 GCA_036273805.1 Mycobacterium sp. | reverse complement strand
GGCGATGGGTCTGCCGGCGGCGCCCACCGAGATCACCGCCGGCCGGCCGGTGACCAAAACGAGCTTCCCGACTGCGCAACGGGCCCGCAAAGTGACCTATTCACCCGACCTCGACGGCCGGGCCGATCCCGGCGAGATCGTCTGGACGTGGGTCGTCTACGAGGACGATCCGACGCGCGGCAAGGACCGGCCCGTGCTGGTTGTCGGCCGCGACCGCAGCGTTCTGCTGGGCCTGATGCTGTCCAGCCGGGAACACCATGCCGCCGATCCGGATTGGGTTGGGATCGGTGCCGGCGACTGGGATTACGAGGGCCGGGCCAGCTGGGTGCGGCTGGATCGGGTGCTCGACGTGCCCGAGGAGGGCATTCGCCGCGAGGGCGCGGTCCTGGGGCGCAAGACCTTCGACGTGGTGGCGGCGCGGCTGCGCGCCGAATACTCCTGGCGCTAATCAGGTCATCGCGCCGAACGTGCAGTCAGCGCGATAAATGAGCCATTTTTTCGCGGTGAGAACACGCTCGGCGAAACAGGGCCGCGGTCAGCCCTGCGTGATGTAGGAGTGCAGCTGCTCCTGCTCGGCCTCGAGTTGCTCCATCCGGGTCTTCACCACGTCGCCGATGCTGACGATCCCGATGAGCTTCTTGCCGTCGAGCACCGGCACGTGACGCACCCGGTTGGTCGTCATCAGCACGCTGATGGCGTCGACCGTGTCGGTCTTGGCGCAGGTGGCCACCATCGTGGTCATGATCTTGGAGATCGGCCGGGACAGGACGCTGGCGCCGTGGGTGTGCAGCTGGCGCACGACGTCGCGCTCCGAGACGATTCCGACGACACCCTCGTCGCCCACCACGACCATGGCGCCGATGTTCTGCTCGGCGAGGCCGGCGAGCAACTCCCCAACCGTGGCCTCGGGGTTGATCGTCGTCACCGCCGCACCCTTGTTCCGCAAGACGTCCGCGATCCGCATTCAGCCCTCCGCCCGTTGTGACCTGCTTCACACAGGCTACGGCGAACTCGCGCGGCGGGAAAGCCAACGCGAAAACCGCAACCAAAAAGCTCCCGTACCCCCCCGGTTCACGGCCGAAACGGCTCCCGTGCAACGCCGCGGCTTGCGAGGATCAGGGACATGATCGAGATCATCTTGCTGGGCACCGGCAGCCCGATACCCGACCCGAACCGCGCCGGCCCCTCCACCCTGGTGCGCGCCGACGGGCAGGTGTTTCTGGTGGACTGCGGACGCGGTGTGCTGCAGCGCGCCGCCGCGGTCGGCGTGAATGCCGCCGGGCTGTCGGCGCTGCTGCTCACCCACCTGCACAGCGACCACATCGCCGAGCTCGGCGACCTGCTGATCACCCGGTGGATCAGCACCTTCGACCCCGATCCCGCGCCGCTGCCGATCATCGGTCCGCCGGGCACCGCGGAGACCGTCGACGCCATGCTCAAGGCGTTCAGCCACGACATCGGCTACCGGATCGCCCATCACGCCGATCTGAACGCGCCACCGGCGATCGAGGTGCACGAGTACACCGAGGGCTCGGTTTGGGACCGCGACGGCGTTTCGATCCGGGTGGCGCCCACCGACCACCGCCCGGTGGCGCCGACCATCGGCTTCCGGATCGAATCCGGCGGCGCCGCAGTGGTATTGGCCGGGGACACGGTGCCCTGCGCCTCCCTCGACGAGCTGGCGGCCGGCGCGGATGCGTTGGTGCACACGGTGATCCGCAAGGACATCGTCAACAACATCCCGCAGCAGCGACTGCAGGACATCTGCGACTACCACTCGTCGGTGGAGCAGGCCGCGGCGACTGCGGCCCGCGCGGGTGCGGGCACCCTGGTGATGACGCACTACGTGCCGGCCCTGGTGCCCGGGCAAGAAGAACAGTGGCGGGCGCTGGCCGCGTCGGAGTTCAGCGGGCGCATCGAGCTCGGCGACGACCTGCACCGCGTCGAGGTGACAGCGGGCCGCTAGGCCAGCCGGGTCACCTCGACCACCACGTCGAGGTCGGTCGCACCCTGCCCCGAGTAGATGCCCTTCAGCGGAGCCACATCCCCATAGTCGCGGCCGACGCCAACGCTCACGTAGCGCTCGTTGATCTCGCTGTCGTTGGTCGGGTCGTAGTTCCACCAATTGCCGGTCCAGGCCTGCAGCCAAGCGTGGCTCCGGCCGTCCACGGTGTCGCCGATGACGGCGTTGCGCTTGGGATGCAGGTATCCCGATACGTAGCGCGCGGGAATCCCCATGCTGCGCAACAATATTAGTGACAGGTGGACAAAGTCCTGGCAGACGCCCTTGCCCTCCTTCAGCGCGTCCAGTCCCGATGTGTGCACACCGGTGGCGCCGGGCAGATAGTCGAGCTCACCGTGCACCCACTTGGCCACGGCGACAACGGCTTCGGCGGGGTCCTGGTTCTTGGCGAGCTTCTTAGCGATCGACCTCAGGCGCTTGCTTTCCGGTGTGCGCTCGGTGGGCCGCAACAGTTCATCGAAGCGGTCGATCACCGCGTCGGATTGCAGGTCGTCCCAGCAGACGTCGCTCACCGGCGGCTCCGGGCGCTCGGTCTCGACGACCGATGACGACGTCACCGTCAGGTCGGCGTGCGGTGCGTGCAGGTCGAACGCCGTCACGGCGGTGCCCCAGTAGTCGACGTAGCGGTAGGACCGGGTCGCGGGGATGGTTTCGACGCGGTTGAGGATGACGTTCTGCCGGGTGTCCGACAGCGGTGTCAGGCGAGCCTCGTTGTAGGAGGCGATCACCGCCGACTGGTAGGCATATCCCGTCGTGTGCACCACGCGCAGCCGCCACATCAGCCGTCCCCCTGTCTGCTGACCAACCCGGCGCCGGCGTCCGACCACGCGACCCACGGCGTGACGTGGAAGTACTGCAGCGCCAACGCTGCTCCGACCTCGCTGCAGGTTTTCTGCAGGCCCGCCAGCTGACTCTCCAGCGACTCGAGC
>DASUGW010000047.1:0-14544 GCA_036273805.1 Mycobacterium sp. | reverse complement strand
GTTCCCGACGTCTCAGGGCTGGGCCGCGAGGTGGTGTATGTGGAGTGGAATCGCCTCGACGGCACCCACAACGACGCGTTCGTCGAGGATCTGTTGAACAAGATCGGAGACGCCGGGTCGGGCGAGCGGCCGGTGGTGTTCCTGTGCCGCTCCGGCAACCGGTCCATCGGCGCGGCCGAGTCCGCGACCGCGGCCGGCATTGCCCCGTCCTACAACGTGCTCGACGGCTTCGAGGGCAACCTGGACGCGGACAGGCACCGCGGCAGCACCGGTTGGAAGGCCGTCGGACTCCCGTGGGTGCAGTCATGAGTGACGAGAAGCAGGTTCCGTCGGTGCGCATCCCGACACCGCTGCCCGACGGTGTCAGCCAGGCCACCATCGGCGTGCGCGGCGGCCTGCTGCGTTCGGGTTTCGAGGAGACCGCCGAGGCGATGTACCTCACCTCGGGCTACGTCTACGAGTCGGCGGCTGCCGCGGAGCAGGCGTTCACCGGCGAGATCGACCGCTACGTGTACTCGCGCTACGGCAACCCGACCATCTCGATGTTCGAGGAGCGGCTGCGCCTGATCGAGGGTGCGCCGGCCTGCTTTGCCACCGCCAGCGGTATGTCGGCGGTGTTCACCGCGCTGGGTGCGCTGCTGAAGGCCGGCGACCGACTGGTGGCCGCGCGCAGTCTGTTCGGATCGTGCTTCGTGGTGTGCAACGAGATCCTGCCGCGCTGGGGCGTGGAGACGGTGTTCGTCGACGGCGACGATCTCGACCAGTGGGAGCAGGCGCTGTCGAAGCCGACCCAGGCGGTGTTCTTCGAAACCCCGTCGAACCCGATGCAATCCCTGGTGGACATCGCCGCGGTCAGCGAGCTTGCCCATGCCGCCGGTGCAAAGGTGGTGCTGGACAACGTCTTTGCCACCCCACTGCTGCAGCAGGGCATGCCGCTGGGCGCCGACGTCGTGGTGTACTCCGGAACGAAACACATCGACGGACAGGGCCGTGTGCTCGGTGGGGCCATCCTGGGCGACAAGGAATACATCGACGGACCGGTGCAGACGCTGATGCGCCACACGGGTCCGGCGATCAGCGCCTTCAACGCGTGGACGTTGCTCAAGGGCCTGGAGACCATGGCCGTGCGGGTCGACTACAGCACCGCCTCGGCCCTGCGGATCGCCGAGTTCCTGGAGGGGCATCCGGGCGTGCGCTGGACCAAGTACCCGTACCTGGCCAGCCACCCGCAGCATGACCTGGCCAAGCGCCAGATGTCGGGCGGCGGAACCGTCATCACGTTCGAACTCGACGCCCCCGAGGGCGGTGCCAAGGATCGGGCGTTCGAGGTACTGGACCGGCTGCGGGTCATCGACATCTCCAACAACCTCGGCGATGCCAAGTCGCTGATCACCCATCCGGCCACCACCACTCACCGGGCGATGGGTCCGGAAGGGCGGGCGGCCATCGGACTCGGCGATGGTGTCGTGCGCATATCGGTGGGACTCGAGGGCACCGAAGACTTGATCGCCGATCTGGATGGCGCGCTCCGCAAATAGGCCCGTTACCAGGTAACCGGCAGGCTGTCACGTTATAGTCGGCGCGTGACCAGCGTTGACACGCTGACGGGGCGAGATGACGAATTGGCGGCGCTGCGGCGCGCGCTCTCGGGTACGGGCAACTACGCGGGGGTGGTGATCGCGGGCCCGGCCGGTGTGGGCAAAACCCGACTGGCCCGGGAGCTGATCAGCGAGGCCGCAGCCGCCGGCAGCCGCACCAATTGGATCGTCGGCACCGCCTCGGCGCGGCCGATTCCGCTGGGCGCTTTCGCCGTTGCGCTGGGCCCGAATTCGGCGCCGATGGCCGAAAGTGCGCCGAGTATCCGTCGCGTCATCAATGCGCTTGTCTCGCAACAGAATCCTCGCCGAATTCTGATCGGTGTGGACGATGCGCACCAGCTCGACGGGTTCTCGGCGCATGTCGTGCACCAGCTTGCCCAGACCCGCGAGGCGCGTCTGGTCGTAACGGTTCGCACCGGGGTGCCCGAGCCGGACGCGGTCACCGCACTATGGAAGGACGGCCTGCTGTCGCGTCTCGACTTGGAACCGCTGTCGGTGGAGTCCACCCGCGCGGTGGTCGAGGCGGCCCTCGACGGACCGCTCGACAAGAAGAGCGCAAAGCGGTTCTGGCGACTCACCGGCGGCAACGCGCTGTTCATCCAGCAGTTGGTCAAGGACCAGCTGTCCGCCGGGCGGCTGCGCCAGGTGGCCGGGGTGTGGATGTGGGACGGTGACGTCGCGGTGTCGCAGAGCATGAGCGACCTGGTGGGACACCGGCTCGACCAGTTGCCGCCCAACCTGGCGATGGCGCTGGACGCCCTCTCACTGTGTGAACCGCTGGAAGTCGACGTGCTCACCGACCTGGTCGGCAGCGCCGATCTCGAGGTCGCCGAACAGATGAATCTGGTACGGGTCGAGCGTTCCGGTGGCCGGCTGATGGCGTCGTTGGCGCACCCGATCTTCGGCGAGTTGCGCCGCGCCGCCGCGGGTGAGATCTACCTGTCCCGGCTGCGGGGGCGGCTGGCCGAGCGGCTCGGCGAGCGCACCGAGAAGACGCCCGAGCCGGATCCGCAACGCACGGTGGTCCGGGCGCAGCTCACGCTGGACTCCGATCTGCAACCCGATCCGGCGCTGCTGCTCGAAGCGGCCGAACACGCCATGCGGATGAACGAGATCGACCTGGCCATGCGGTTTGCCAACGCCGCCGCGACGCATGATCCGGCGGCTGCCGCCAGGTTGCAGGCGCTGTGTCTGGTGATCACCCAGGGCGGCGACGATGCCGAGGAGTTCCTCAAGGGCATCGTCGCGGCCAATGACGAAGAGCGGCGCCGGTGGGCGCTGCTGCGGGCCGAGAACACGGTCTGGATGCGCGGCAAGCCGGCCGAGGCCGCCGCGATCCTGGCCGAACTCGCGACCGATGACGAGACCGACGCCGACCGCGCGGCCAGACTGGCGCTCGAAGCGTGCGTGGACGCGGTGCTGGCCCGCTGCGTCGAAGGCGAGCAAAAGGCCGCCGTCGCACTGGAATCCGGAACGCTGTCGGATCTCACCGCGCTGTTGGCCGCGCGGGCCTTCGTGATGTCCGCAGGGGCACTGGGCCACGTCTCGGCGATCGCGCCGGTCTTCGACGAAGCCATCGAGCGTGCCACGCACTCGCATGAGACCTCATCGATGCGGTTCTGGTTCGGCGGTGTTTACCTGCGCGCCTGCCGTATCACCGGCTGGATCGAGGAATGCCAGCGCGCCACCGCTCTGCTGACGGCGCTGGATGAGGATGCGCCCGGCCGCGCGTCGGCCAACCTGCTGTTCCTGCGGGGCCACGCCGCGCTGATCCGCGGCGAGTTGCGCGAGGCGGTGCGCCTGCTGCACGAGGCGCTGGCCACCGCCCAACAACACGGCGTCGCCACGTTGCGGCCCGCCTGCTACTTCGCACTGGTCGAGGCGCACGCGAAGCTCGGTGAGTCCGCGGAGGCGGCGGAGATGCTCGCGAACGCCCGCGCCGTCGTCCCACCCGACTTCCTGTTCATGCAGACCGCGCTGGCCGTGGCGATCGGATGGGCCCAGGCTGCGGCCGGGGAGTTGGCCGACGCGGTGCAGACCGTGCTGTCCGAGGCGGCCGTGGCGCGCACCCGCAACCAGCCGACCCACGAGCTGGCGTGCCTGCAAGCCGCCATCCAGTGGGGCGCCGGTGATCGCCTGTCCGATGTTGCCGTGCGCGCTCGCGAGCTGGCTGACGTCCTGAAGCTGCCACTCGCGGAAACCATTGCGGTGCATGCCGAATCGCTGCGAGACGGCGACGGGGACCGATTGTTGTCAGCGGTCGAGGGGTACCGGAAGATCGGCGACCGGTGCACCGCGGCCGACGCGGCGGCGCAGGCGGCGGTCCTGCTGACCGGCGCTCAGATGCGCAGTCGCGGCATTCAGGCGGCGTCGATCGCCAGCGAGTTGGCGCAGCAGTGTGGTGGCCTGTGCACACCGGCCACCCGCAGCCCGGTGTCGCCGACACCGCTGACCGGCCGTCAGCGTGAGGTTGCCGAGCTGGTGGCGGCGGGGTTGTCCAACAAAGAGATCGCCGACCGGCTGGTGACGTCGCCCCGTACCGTCGAGGGCCACATCCTCAAGGCCTGCCAGCGGGTGGGAGCCACCTCGAGGGGCCAGCTGGCCGCTATCATGCGTTCCGGAATGGCGTTGCGCTAGAAACGCTTTCGGTTACTCGTCTTCAAGTACGCCGGTGGCGGTCTGGGCGCGCTTTTCGTATCCCGCCCGGGCGGCCGTGTCGAGGTTGAGGAAGACGCTGTCGTTGCCCATCTTGTGCGACAGCCAGCGACGGGCTTTCGGGGGCAACAGCTGGGTGAGGGCCGCCACCGCGCGCAGCGGTCCGGGCACCGACAGGTGGGTGATCGCGGGTTTGTCGAGCACCTTGATGATGCCCGTGGCGATGTCTTCGGGCTGCACCGGCTTTTGCGCCGCCGATGGGTGGGTGCCCGCGATCAACTCGGTGTTGGTGAACGTCGGAAGCACCACGCTGACGTTGACCCCCTGCGGGGCGAACTCGTCGGCCAACGCGGTGGACACTCCCACGACGGCGAACTTGGTGCCGGCGTAGACGGCCTGCCCCGGCACCGCGAGCATGCCCGCCATCGACGCGATATTGACGATGTGGCCGCTGCGCCGCTTGACCATTTCGGGCAGCACCAGGCGGCATCCGGTCAGCACGCCCCAGAGATTGACGTCGATCGATGTGCGGATGGCCTGATCCGATTGCTCGAGGAACGGGCCCACCGGCATCACCCCGGCGTTGTTGATCAGGACGTCGATGTGCCCCGTCCCGTCGGCGCGGGCCTTGTCGAGGAACACCGAGAACGATTCGGCGTCGGTCACGTCGACGGGGTAGCCGGTGGCCGGGCCGAGACGCACCAGTTCAGCGACGGCCTTGTCGAGCACCGCGACGTCGCGATCGCCGATGACGACCCGTGCACCGCGGGTGAGCAGGGCCTTCGCGGTGGCGAAACCGATGCCCCGGGCGGCGCCGGTGATGACGATCGTCTTGCCGCTGATGTTGTCCATGGCGCCGAACTTTACACCTGTCAAGTTTTAGCGGAACCCGGCCCGTTCGGCCAGGTCCTGGATCGGCCCGCGCCACACATCGCCGTGTCCGGGCAGCAACACGTCGGTCTCCAGCACCGACAGGGCGCCGAGGCTGTGCACGCATTCGGCCTGGTCGTGGTTGAACACGCGATGCAGCAACTGCGGCCCGACCTTGCGGCTCGTCGGGTGGCCGGTGACCAGCGCGTCACCGCTCACCAGCACGCCGTCCACCAGATATGAGCAGTGCCCGCCGGTGTGCCCGGGGGTCGGGATGGCGATCGGGCCGCCGGGCAGGGTTGCGGCGATATCGGTGGTCAGCGCCTGCGCCGTGGGGATACCCGCCTTGACGAATGCGCCGGTGCGGGCGATCTCGGCCGACCACAGCAGCCACCGCGGCTGCCAGGCATGCAGCGCGACGTCCACCGGCGAGGCCTGCTCGAGGTATTTGCGTTGCGCATGGCCGACCTCGTCGGCGTGGCAGTAGACCGGCACGCGGTGTTCGGCTGCCAGCCAGATCGCGGCGCCGAAGTGGTCGACGTGCGCATGGGTCAACAGGATCGCGCGCACGTCAGATGGTTGAAATCCCAACTGGCGCAGTGACGCGAGGACTTCGGGGCGCTGTCCGGGGAAGCCGGCGTCGATGAGCAACACGCCATCGCCGTCGACGACGATCGTCCAGTTGACCAGATGTGTCTTGGCGATGTGGACGGTGTCGGTGACCTGGATCAGCTCAGGGGGACCAGCTGCCATTCGGTGAGTCTAAGGCGGGGAGTAGAAAGAGACCGTGGCTGAACTCAAATTGGGATACAAGGCGTCCGCAGAGCAATTCGCGCCCCGGGAACTCGTCGAGCTGGCGGTGGCCGCCGAAGCTCACGGTATGGACAGCGCCACTGTGAGCGACCATTTCCAGCCGTGGCGCTACAACGGCGGGCACGCGCCGTTCTCGCTGGCCTGGATGGCGGCTGTCGGCGAGCGCACGCAGCGGCTGATCCTGGGGACCTCGGTGCTGACGCCGACGTTCCGCTACAACCCCGCCGTCATCGCGCAGGCGTTCGCGACCATGGCCTGCCTGTACCCGGAGCGGATCTTCCTCGGGGTGGGTACCGGTGAGGCGCTCAACGAGATCGCCACCGGGTACATCGGCGAATGGCCGGAGTTCAAGGAGCGCTTCGCCCGGCTGCGGGAGTCCGTTCGCCTGATGCGTGAATTGTGGCGCGGTGACCGCGTCGATTTCGACGGCGACTACTACCACCTCAAGGGCGCGTCGATTTACGACGTACCGGAAGGCGGTGTGCCGGTGTACATCGCCGCCGGCGGACCCGCGGTGGCCAAGTACGCGGGCCGCGCGGGCGATGGCTTCATCTGCACTTCCGGCAAGGGCGAAGAGCTCTACGCCGAGAAGCTGATGCCCGCGGTGCGCGAAGGCGCCGCCGCGGCTGAGCGCAACGTCGACGACATCGACAAGATGATCGAGATCAAGATCTCCTACGACACCGATCCTGAACTGGCACTGGAGAATACCCGGTTCTGGGCACCGCTGTCGCTGTCCGCTGAGCAGAAGCACTCCATCCATGACCCCATCGAGATGGAAGCCGCAGCCGATGCGCTGCCCATCGAGCAGGTCGCCAAGCGCTGGATCGTCGCGTCGGATCCGGATGAGGCCGTGGCGAAGGTTGCCGACTACGTCGGGTACGGGCTGAACCACCTGGTGTTCCACGCGCCGGGTCACGATCAGCGGCGGTTCCTGGAGCTGTTCAAGCGGGATCTGGAGCCGCGGCTGCGCAAGCTGGGCTGAGGTTATCCGGAGCTGCGATCGCTAGTCCTGTTGGCGTTGCCTGAGTACTGCGGCGCCGGGGCCGGTGAGTTCGGTGAGTGCGCTCGGGCGTAGCGCCATGGCCAGCAGCAGGGCCTCGGCAGGGCCGCGGACTTCGGGTCCGCGGCCGGCCGACCAGTCGAGGTCGGTGGCGATCAAGCGGACTCCCCGGGCATGCCAGCCGCCGCGAATCACCGGTGACATTCGCGCGAAGTTCAGTGCTGCCCGGAGGCGTTCGCTGGGGATTGTGCGTGGCAGGTTGAGGGGACGGCGAATGTCCTGCTGATGGATCATGCACTCCAGCAGTGCAATTCGACCACCAAAACCGGCTCCAATGCTGTGCGGGTTGATGTTTGCGGACATGGACTCGACGATGTCGCCCGGCGCCAACTCGGCAGATCTTTGCACGTCGGTGGCATTGAGTCGATCGATGTTCAGTCGATGTCGCGCTATGGCGGTGGTCCAGTCCAGCCGATTGCGATCCAGGTAGGCGATCACGTGGGTGGCGACGTCGCGTACCCGCCACTGCCCGCACAGGCTTGCGGCGTCCCACTGCGCGGTGGTCAGGCCGCTCAGCAGGTCGGCGAGTTCGTGACGTTCGGCGGCGGCCAGGCCTTTGTGGTCCATCGCCAGGAACTGTGCCACGTCACGTGCCCGCGTCTGTCCACGACGGAATTGTCGTACCTTCCGTTTAGACTCGCACATATGTTCGATAAGTCGCTTCCGGAGCCCGGTCAGGTGGCCGGGTTGTCGGATGCTGCGCTCATCGACGCGATGGCGGGCTGGGCGTCGGTGTGCGCGGCGGCCGACGCGCGGCGGTTGGCGGTGATCGCGGAATTCACCACGCGCCGGTTGGCCGGCGACGAGTTCGCCGATTGGGCGGTGGATGGTTTCGAGGCAGCCGCCATCGAAGTGGGTGCGGCGTTGAACGTCAGCAGCGGCATGGCGGCGAGCCAGATGCACCTGGCGATGGCGCTGTGCACGCGGCTGCCAGGCGTCTTCGCCCGATACGCGGCAGGCGAAGTGGACACCCGCACCGCCACCACGATCAAACGCCGTACCGACCTCGTGCAGGATCCCGGTGCGCTGGCCGCCCTGGATTCGGCTCTGGTGCAGAACCTCACGAGCTACGGGCCGCTGTCGCTGCGCAAGCTGGAGACGGCTATCGATCTCTGGGTCACCGCGGTCGATCCCGATGCCGTCTGCCGTACCCGCCGCAGCGCGCGGGACCGTGAGATCGGCTTTGGTGATCCCGGCGACGGTGAGGGGACTACCACGATCTGGGGGCGGCTGTTGGCCACCGACGCCAAACTGCTCGACATTCGGCTGGATGGGATGGCCAAAGCCGTCTGCGGGGATGATCCGCGCACTGTGGCGCAGCGGCGCGCCGATGCTCTTGGTGTGTTGGCGGCCGGTGGCGATCGCCTGGCCTGTGCCTGCGGCGGGTCGGGTTGTCCCGTCGCGGGTGGTGACGTCCGGGCCGCCAGTGTGATGGTCTACGTGCTGACGGACCCGGAAACGCTTACCGCCCAGGCTGATCCGCTCTGCCACGGTGAGGATCGGCCGGGCCCGGGCGAGCCGCCGCGGGTGCCTCGGCCTGGCCGGGGAGACAAGATTCGCATCGGACGGCCGAAGGCCGAACCTCCTCAGCTCTCCCAACGCGGCAACGAGCCTGAACATGAGGCGCGCCGGACACCTGCATACGCGTCGAAATCTGCGCAGTTGCGACCTGCGCTGATCGTGGGCGGATCGATCGTGCCGGCCCCGCTGTTGGCGGAGTTGATCGCAAATGGTGCGAAGGTTCGTCAACTCAAATCGCCTGCAGTAGAGGCGCATCCGCGCTACCGGCCCACTGCCGCACAGGACATCTGGGTGCGGATGCGGGACATGACCTGCCGCGCACCGGGTTGTGACAGGCCCGCCACGGCCGCCGACATCGATCACACGGTGCCATGGCCCGCCGGGCCGACACATCCGTCGAACACGAAGTGCTACTGCCGTCTTCACCATTTGGCCAAAACTTTCTGGCCAGGCTTCGGTGACCGGCAGCGCCCGGATGGCGTCGTCGAGTGGACGATGCCGACCGGGCATAGCTACACCACGAGTCCATTCAGTCGCGTGCTGTTCCCGGCGTGGAACACCACCACCGCCGCGTTGGCGGACCCGCCTGCGCTGCTGCCGCCGCATCCGACACGCGGACTGAAAATGCCGAAGCGAAAACGTACCCGCGCAAAAGAGCGCGAATACCGGATCAACGCCGAGCGAGCACTCAATGCCGAGCGGGCTCGCAGCTCTGAGCGGGCTTTCAGCTCCGGCGACGGAACCGCACCGCCGTTCTAGGCGATGGGGTCACTCGACGGCACGCTCACCCAGCTCGACACCTCAGGCCCCGAGACGTCCTGCATGCTCCTGGCGTTCAGCGCGGTGTACAGCGCCGAGGACATGGTTGTCGGGTCTTTGGCGCGGTCGTCGATCCACTTGGCGTAGGTCTGCTCATAGGTGCCCTGGAGCACGACAACTGCCGCAATACCTTCCACATCATCGGCGAGAACGTAGCGCGGAACCCGCCGGGAGAAAGTACGAATCGTGGAAAGACTGACTACCGGCGTAGTCAGGCGCTGCTGACCGAGCGCTCTACCATACCGTCGGTGCCGCGACGCTCCCGGTCGACTCCGCAGGTCCCGCTCCCGGCCGCCGACGACATCGTGGCCGTCAGGCGCACCCGGTCGGCGCGGAACAGGTCGTAGGCGTACTCGAACGGCATGCCGTCCCTGCCGCGAGCCACCCGCGTGATCGCCAGAAGTGGTCTGCGGTGGGAGATTTCCAGCCATTGTGCCTCGCGTGCGCTCGCGCTCACGACCTCGATGGTTTCGCAGGAGATCTCCGGGGTCAGGCCGTAGCGCACCCGGAACAGTTCGTAGAGCGAACCACCCAGCGGCTGCTCCAATAGATCGGGAACCTGCTCGACGACGAAGCAGGCCAGGTCCACCGACAGCGGCACGCCGTCGGCATAGCGTAACCGGCGGATCGCGAAAACTTCGCTACCTGGGCGTATTTCGAGGGCCGAGGACTCGACCGGGGTGGCCGGCCGGCGTTCGGTGGACAGCACTTTCGTGGCGCTGGTGTGGCCGCCGCTGCGCAACCGCGCGGGCAGCCCCGCCAGCTCGGCCGCGTTGCGTTCGACGACGTCGGCGCGGACGAACGTACCGCCGTTGCGGCCGGTACGTCGCTCCAGCACCCCGGCCCGGCTCAGTGGCAGCAGCGCGCTGCGCAGTGTCGAGCGTGACACCGCGAACGCGTCGGCCATCTCCCGCTCGGTGCCCAGCCGCGAGCCCGGCCGCAGTGCGCCACTGGCCAGCATGGCCAGGATGCGACGCCGGACGTCCTCGGCGACCGGTCCCCCCGGTGACTCCTCCATGGCGTCTCAGCCGGCCGCAGGCATAATCGCGTCCGGTGATTCGGGCAGCACCTGGCCGCCGTCGACGGCGATCGCCTGCCCGGTGATGTAGCCGGCCTCCCGGCTGGCCAGAAACGCCGCAAGGTACCCGATGTCCGCCGGGGTGCCCAGCGCGCCGGCCGGGATCGCCCGCGTCATCCCGGCGATGTAGTCAGTCCCCATCTCGGTCAGGCCCTCGGTCGCGATGTTGCCGGGCAGGATGGCGTTGACCGTGATCTTCTCTGGCGCCAATTCGATTGCGGCGGTGCGCATGAAACCCAATTGTGCGGCTTTGGTCGCGCCGTAGTGCGACCACCCCGGATATCCGGTGATGGGTCCGGTGATCGACGAGGTGAGGATCACCCGCCCGGACCCGGAAGCGGCCAGCGCGGGCAGGCACGCCTGCACCGCGTAGAAGGTGCCCTTGACGTTGACGGTGAAGATCTCGTCGAGTTGTCCGGGTGTCATGGTCGCCAGCGTTGCTTCGGGGAAGATACCGGCGTTGGCGCACAGCACATCGAGGCCACCGAACGTATCGGTGACAGCGGTGGCCATCTCGGTGCACGACGAGGGGTCGCCGATGTCGGCCTGCACACCGATCATCTTGCCGGGACCCAGCCCGTCGAGGGCCGCGACGCAGTCGTCGAGTTGGGCCGCACTGCGGGCGGCAACCGCGACGTTGGCGCCGGCGGTCGCGAACACCGTCGCGATCCCGCGGCCGATGCCCTTGCTGCCGCCGGTTACCAGAACCGAGCGTGTGGTCAGATCGAACAATGCGATTCCTCGACATTCCGTAGCCAGTTGGGATCGGACAGATAACGTTGGGCCAACTGCGCTGTGCCACGGACGAATCCGGGACCGACGGCAATCGCCGCATCGGCATCGGAGTGCGACGCGGTCCAGGCCGTCAACTGAATGCGGCGCAGCATGACGAACGTCGGGATCAGTGCCAGATGTTCGGCCGGCAGTGGGCGGACCGCGAGATAGCCGGCCAGCCAGTCGGCGATGATCCGTTCGGCGGCCGGGGTGTCCTCGATCCACGACACCACGGCGCCGAGGTCGGCCAGATGCCAGGACCAACCGCAATCATCGAAGTCGATCACGGTGATATCGCCCTCCGGTCCGACCATCAGATTGGCCAGCCGCAAATCGGCGTGCACGAGGCCGAATCTATCTGCACCGGTGCCGAATTCGGTCAGCCGCGCGGTGATCGCGTCGACGGCACGCTCGATGGTTGCCTGCTCGCGGGCGTCCAGCGCCGGAGCATCGCGCCAGTTGCCCCAACGGGCGTCCGGGCCGAGGATGGCGTCCAGGTCCCAGCGGAACCTGGTGAAGTGTGCGGGAGGCCGCCAGTTCTGGACATGGTCGTGCATGGCCGCGGTGATCTGTCCGAGCGCGGCGAAACCGACCGCGTCGGGGGCTTCCTCGGCGGTGCAACCCGGGATGAAGCTGACCGCATCCACATGCAGCGTGCGGTCGTCCACGCGCACGGCGCTGACCTGCTTACCTGTAACTGTCCGAACAAGTTGCGGTGTGCGGACCGACGTTTCACTGCGCAGCGCGGCCATCCAGTCCAGCTCCGAGCGGATTGCGTCGAAGTCGTGGTAGCCGGGCCGGTGCACGCGCAGCACCAACGGCTGGTGGTCGGCGGTGCCGCCGGCCAGATAGGTCGCGTTTTCCGACAGGCTCAGCAGACGCAGTGATGAACCGGGGTCGCGACCGTAGGCCGGCAGTGCCGCACGGGCGAAGTGCTCGCTGTCGCGGGGGAGTCCGGGCATGAGGCCAGTCTGGACCAAATCGGCGCGGCGGGCAGACCAAAAGGGTGTTGTTTTACCTGGGCGTGAAGACCTGAAACATGCCCGAAACATGCTGTGAAAAAACACATTTCTCGAGTTGCTGGCCACATCTGGCCGCGGTAACAATGGCAGCTGTCACCGTCGCGGCTGACTCCCCCGGATACCGGGTTCATACCGAAACCAGACCAAAAGCAGGCCTGGTCCACACCCCCAGAGGGACATCATGAGCGAGATCATCGATCCACCGGCACCGCCCGTCGGTACCGCCGCGCCCACCCAATCCGGCGTCCAGCGCCTCAAGCCCAACGCCGTCGGCATCGTCGGCGTGTTGTTCATGGCGGTCGCCACGGCCGCACCTATCACGGCGATGGTCGGCAACGTGCCGATCTCGGTCGGCTTCGGCAATGGCGCGTATGCACCCGCCGGATACATGGTCGCCACCATCGTGCTGACGCTGTTCGCGATCGGCTACGCCGCGATGAGCAAGCACATCACCGCCACCGGGGCGTTCTACGGCTACATCTCCCACGGGTTGGGCCGTGTCGTCGGTCTCGGTGCAGGTTTCCTGACGGCATTGGCCTACATGGTGTTCGAGGCTTCGCTGATCGGCATCTTCTCGTTCTTCGGCGAGGACGTGTTCAACTCGTTCTTCCATGTGCACGTGCCGTGGCTGGTGTTCGCGATAGTGATGTTGGCCGTCAACGCCCTGCTGACGTACTTCGACATCAACCTCGCCGCCAAGGTGCTCGGTGTGTTTCTGATCACCGAGATCGTCATGCTGTCCATGATGGCGCTGTCGGTGCTGTTCACCGGCGGCGGACCGCAGGGCTGGTCGTGGGGATCACTCAACCCGCTCAACGGCTTTCACAGCCTGTCCGGTGCGGTCCACGGCCCGGCCGGCTCCTTGATGACGGTCGCCGGATCCGCAGGTATCGGCCTGTTCTTCGCCTTCTGGTCCTGGGTCGGCTTCGAATCGGCGGCCATGTACGGCGAGGAGTCGCGTAACCCCAAGAAGATCATCCCCATCGCGGTCGTCAGCTCGGTGATCGGCATCGGCGTCTTCTACGTGCTGGTGTCCTGGCTGGCCATCGTCGGCACCGGGCCGGAGAATGCGGTTGCGCTGGCGCAGGATTCGTCCACGGCGGGCAACATCTTCTTCAACCCGGTCCAGCAGCACCTGGGCCAGTGGGCCGTCGACCTGTTCAAGATCCTGCTGATGACCGGTTCGTTCGCCTGCGGTATGGCCTTCCACAACTGCGCGGCCCGCTACATCTACGCCATCGGCCGGGAGAACGTCATCCCGGGAATGCGTAAGACCATCGGCGCCACCCACGCCGTACACGGCTCGCCGCACATCGCAGGGTTCGTGCAGACCCTGTTCGCCACCGTGGTGGTGCTGTTTTTCGCCGTCACCGGCCGCGATCCGTATACCGGGCTCTACGGGCTGATGGCACTGCTGGGCACCACCGCGATCATGATCGTCCAAGCGCTGGCGGCATTCTCGGTGATCTCGTACTTCCATGTGATGAAGCAACATCCGGAAACCGCCAATTGGTTCAAGACCTTCCTGTCGCCGCTGCTCGGCGGGCTGGGCATGCTCTACGTGATCTATCTGCTGACCAAGAACGCGTCCTTCGCGGCCGGTACCGCGGCCTCGGACTGGATCTTCCACGCCATCCCGTATGTCGTCGGCGCGGCCGGAATCGCAGGCATCGCACTCGCATTGTTCCTGAAATACAAAGATCCGGTGCGGTATTCGGATCTGGGACGCACCGTCCTGCAGGAAGCGCACGAGCGCTGAGCGTGAGCCACTCCGACATCATGGGTTTCTCAAACATCATGGACTCCAACAGCTATTCGGGGTTGGAGCAGATAGATGCGGGCTCGCGGGAACTGATCTCGGCCCGCGACCGGATGCTGGGGCCGGCGTACCGACTGTTCTACGACCGGCCGGTGCACCTGGTCCGCGGTGAGGGCAGCCACCTGATCGACGCCGACGGCGCGCGCTATCTCGATGCCTACAACAACGTCGTCAGCGTCGGCCACTGCAACCCCCATGTGATCGAGGAGATAACGCGCCAGGTCGCCACCCTGAACACCCACACCAGGTATCTGCATGACGGCATCGTCGACTACTCGGCACGGCTGTTGGCTACGATGCCCGACTCCGGGGCGGTCGGCGCACCCGACCAGGTGATGTACGCCTGCACCGGGTCGGAGGCCAACGACCTGGCACTGAGGGTGGCGCAGATGTACACGAGGGCAACGGGTGTCATCGTCACGACGGATGCCTATCACGGCAATACCGCAGCCGTGACGGCGATCTCCCCGTCGCTCGGCGGTGCGACATCGATCGGGAAGAACGTGCGAACC
>DASUGW010000046.1:0-7304 GCA_036273805.1 Mycobacterium sp. | reverse complement strand
GTCGAAGCGGGCGTTATAGGCCACGCCCTGCCCGAGAATGTCTTCGATGACGAAGTTGAGTGCCCGCAGGTTCGGCAGCAGATGCCGCGTGACGTCGAGCCGGGCCGCCTCCGGCAGCAGGGTCTTGAGTGTCTCCACCGTGAGGGTGTGGGCCAGCCAGCGCCACTGCTCGTCGGTGCTCACCCAAACCCCGACGTTGGCCGCGCCACCCTTGTCGCCACTGCGGGCACCGGCGATCAGCCCCAGCGGCGCCCGCCGGGTGGGCCCGGGTGGGAGCGGAGCGGGCAGTGGCGGTTCGTCGACAGGCGCCAACACCTGGTAATCGGTGGCCGGGGGAATGTCGACCCGGGAGCCATCGGGATGCGTCGCGATGTGCGGTACCTCGGCGGCGCTGACGTGCCCGGCCGTGAAGACCCCGTAGATCTGCCCGTCGCCGGGCGGCGCGGTCGAGTGGAAACCCGGATAGCTGGCCAGGGCGAGTTCAACAGCTGCGCCGGAAAATTTGCGGCCGACTGTCGCCGGATCGGGGTCTCGCACCACGCAGTGCAGCAGTGCGCTGGCTGTTTCCTCGGTGTCCGCATCCGCATGATCGGTGCGGGCCAGGGTCCACTGCAGTTCGGCGGGCTCGACGGCGATGGCGGCGCGCAGCTGTTGTTTGACCAGCTCGGCCTTGGCCTCGATGTCCAATCCGGTTAGTACGAAGGTGAACTGGTTGCGGAAGCCGCCGATGCTGTTGAGCGAGACTTTCAGTGTCGGCGGCGGTGGTTCGCCGACCGCACCGCCGATGCGAACCCGGTCGGGGCCGTCGTCGGAGAGCAGGACGCTGTCGGTGCGGGCGGTGACGTCGGGATTGGCATACCGCCCGCCGGTGACCTCGTAGAGCAGTTGAGCGGTGACCGTTCCGACCGTGACGGCCCCGCCGGTGCCGGGGTGTTTGGTGATCACCGCCGAGCCGTCGTCGTGGATTTCGGCGAGCGGGAACCCGGGGTGGGTCAATTGCGCCAGGTCGGGGAAATCGCGGCTGAAGAACGCGTAGTTGCCGCCGGTGGCCTGGGTGCCGCATTCGATGACGTGGCCGGCCACCACGGCCCCAGCCAGCCGGTCGTAGTCGGTTCTGTTCCAGCCGAAGTGGGCGGCAGCGGGGCCGACGATCACCGAGGCGTCTGTGACGCGCCCGGTCACCACGACGTCGGCTCCGGCCTTTAGGCAGTCGACGATGCCCCAGGCGCCGAGATAGGCGTTTGCGGTCAGAGGCTGGCCGAGTCCGAGTTCGGCGGCGCGGGGCAGGATGTCGTCGCCTTCGACGTGTCCGACGGCCACGTTCAGGCCGAGCTTGTCGGCGAGCGCCCGAATTGTCTGGGCCAGGCCCGCGGGATTCAGACCACCTGCGTTGGCGACTATCCGTACACCCTTGTCCTGGGCGGTGCCGAGGCATTGTTCGAGTTGCCGCAGGAAGGTCTTGGCGTAGCCGCCCTCGGGGTTCTTCATCCGGTCGCGGCCGAGGATGAGCATGGTCAACTCGGCCAGATAATCGCCGGTCAGATAGTCCAGCTCGCCGCCGGTGAGCATTTCGTGCATCGCCGACAACCGGTCGCCGTAGAACCCGGAACAGTTCCCGATCCGGACACTGGAAGCTGTCACCGCCGTCATCGCTGTCACGCGCAACTCCCTTGACTGCCCCAACCAACCGGTAGGTTACCGGGGGTCGCCGGCCTGACGTCAAGGGGTGATCGGCCCTCATGCGCGCCGATCTTTTGACCGGCCGTCGGAGGTTGCGATGCTCTGGCTGCGCATTTGGGGGAATCCGCAATTTGAGCTGCCCGATGGCCACCGGCTATTCTGAACGCCAAGTGTCGCCGTCGGCATGCATGGAAGCTTTTGCACGGCGTGAACCCCTGATCAAGGAGATGTACGTCATGGCTGTGCCCAAGCGGAGGATGTCGCGCGCGAACACCCGTAGTCGGCGTGCGCAGTGGAAGGCCGAGGCCACCGGCCTGGTCAACGTCACGGTTGCCGGTCGCCAGCACAAGGTGCCGCGGCGCCTGCTGAAGGCCGCCCGCCTCGGCCTGATCGATCTCGACAAGCGCTGACGCCCGTCGGGCAGGTAGCTTCGGCCCGGTCGCAGTCGCTGCGGCGCGCCTCTCAGGCGCGTCTCAGGCGTTGGGATAACACTGGTGGCCGTGCGAATTCTTGTCGTTGACGATGATCGTGCGGTCCGTGAATCCTTGCGCCGGTCATTGGCTTTCAACGGCTACTCGGTCTCGCTAGCCGAAGACGGTGTCGAAGCGCTGAACGCGATCGCCGCCGACCGCCCGGATGCGGTGGTTCTCGATGTCATGATGCCCAAGCTCGACGGGCTCGAGGTCTGCAGGCAATTGCGCAGCACCGGGGACGACCTGCCGATTTTGGTGCTGACCGCGCGGGACTCGGTCTCTGAGCGCGTCGCCGGCCTCGATGCCGGCGCTGACGACTACCTTCCCAAGCCATTCGCGCTTGAGGAACTGTTGGCTCGGATGAGGGCGCTGCTGCGCCGCACCGCCTTCGATGATGGTGCCGATTCGGCGGCAATGACGTTTGCAGACCTGACGCTGGACCCCGTCACCCGCGAAGTCAGCCGAGGTAGCAGGCAGATCAGCCTCACCCGCACCGAGTTCGCTCTGTTGGAGATGCTGATCGCCAACCCGCGGCGGGTGCTCACCCGCAGCCGGATTCTCGAAGAGGTGTGGGGATTCGACTTCCCGACCTCGGGTAATGCGCTCGAGGTATACGTCGGGTATCTGCGCCGCAAGACCGAGGCGGATGGCGAACCCAGGCTGATACACACCGTGCGTGGCGTCGGGTACGTCCTGCGCGAAACCCCACCGTGAGGCCGCGGCACTGATGGCACTGTTTCGCCCGGACTCGTCAGCGGGATTCGATCGCCGGTTCCCCCAGCGTCCACCGCTGCGGGCGACCTCCTCGTTGTCCCTGCGCTGGCGCGTGATGCTGCTGGCCATGTCGATGGTGGTCATGGTCGTGGTACTGGTGAATGCCGCCGTGTACGCGGTGGTCAACCGTGCGCTGCACGACGACATCGATGCCCAGCTGCAGAGCCGCGCCCAGATGCTGATCGCCAGTGGTTCGCTGTCGGCCGACCCCGCGAAAGCCATCGAGGGCACGGCCTACTCCGACGTCAACGCCATGCTGGTGATTCCGGGCCGGTCGATCTATACGGCCAATCAGGAAGGACAGACCCTGCCGATCGGGGCCACCGAGAAGGCCGTCATCCGCGGTGACCTGCTGATGTCGCGGCGGACGACCCCCGACCAGATGGTCCTTGCGATTCACCTCGGCAACGACAGCACCCTTTTGATCTCCAAGAGCCTGCGGCAGACGCAAGCGCTGGTGGACAAGCTGCGCACGGTGTTGCTGATTGTCGGGGGGATCGGCGTCGCGGTGGCTGCCGTGGCCGGCGGCATGGTGACCCGCACCGGGCTGCGTCCGGTGGCCCGCTTGACTGAAGCCGCCGAACGCGTCGCCCGGACCGACGCTCTGCATCCCATCCCGGTGTTCGGCAGTGACGAACTGGCGCGGCTGACCGAGGCGTTCAACATGATGTTGCGTGCCCTTGCCGAATCCCGTGAACGGCAGGCCAGACTGGTTGCCGATGCCGGACACGAGCTCCGTACGCCACTGACGTCACTGCGCACCAACGTCGAACTGCTGATGGCGGCCAACAAACCCGGCGCGCCGCCGATCCCGGACAGTGAGATGGCCGATCTGCGCGCCGATGTGGTCGCACAGATCGAGGAACTGTCCACCCTGGTCGGCGACCTCGTCGACCTGGCCCGCGACGACGCCGGCGGGGTGGTGCACGACCAGGTGGACATGGTCGAGGTCATCGACCGCAGTCTCGAGCGTGTCCGACGACGCCGGAACGACATCGAATTCGACGTCGACGTCACCGGATGGCAGGTGTACGGAGATGCCGCGGCGCTCTCGCGGGCAGTGCTGAACGTGCTCGACAATGCCGCGAAATGGAGTCCGCCCGGCGGCCGGGTCGGCGTGCGGTTGCGGCAACTGGATGCCACCCGGGCGGAGCTGGTGGTGTCAGACCAGGGGCCGGGCATTCCGGCCGAAGAGCGCCCGTTGGTGTTCGAGCGCTTCTATCGCTCCATGGCCGCGCGGGCGATGCCGGGCTCCGGCCTGGGGCTGGCGATCGTCAAACACGTGGTGCTCAAACATGGCGGCGCATTGCGCATCGAGGACACCGTTCCCGGCGGTCAGCCGCCCGGAACGTCCATCATGGTGCTTCTCCCAGGTAGACCGGCATTCTCCACTCCTGGGGCGGTAGCTCATGAAATATCATCGCCGACACAGAGCGTTGTCTCAGTGGATTCTCAGTCGATGCGGGCACAGTAAAGACACAATTTTCCCGGCGTGCGGGCGCCTAAGGCCTGCGGCAACTCAAAAGGACGTGACCACAATCCGATGACGAATGACCCGAGATACGCGCCGCAACACTCGCAGCATCCCGGCCATCGCCATGCGCCGCAGAGCCACTCTGGTCAGTCGAGCTATCCCGGCGATGCCGGTCAGTACCGGCCCGGCCCGCAGCAGCCCTACGACTGGCGCTACGGGGCCCCGCAGCGGCCCCAGCAGCCTTATTCTCCGCCCCGCCCCGCGCCGGGGCCGGGCTTGCCGGGTTCCCAGCCGCCCCTCGATCCTTCGCAGGTTCGGGTCGAGAAGCGTTCGCGCGCAGGGCTCTTGACCGCCGGGGCATTGGCCATCGCAGTGGTGTCCGCCGGCGTCGGTGGCGGCGTGGCGATGCTCGTCGGACCCGATCACCCGCACAGCTATCAGTCGAGCACATCGCTCGGTGCCGCTCCGGGCGTGCCCGCGGCCAATGTGCCGCCCGGTTCGGTGGAGCAGGTGGCCGCCAAGGTCGTGCCCAGTGTGGTCAAACTCGAGACCGATCTCGGCAGGGCCAACGAGGAGGGCTCGGGCATCATCCTGTCCGCTGATGGGCTGATCCTCACCAACAACCATGTCGTGGCGGCTGCTGCCGGCGGCCCGGCCCCCGCACCGGGCGGCCCGGCCGATATCCCGCCCGCCTCGGGGACACCGGCACCCGGCGGTAAGGCGACCACCACGGTGACATTCGCCGACGGCCGCACCGCGCCGTTCACCATCGTCGGCACCGACCCGTCCAGTGACATCGCTGTGGTCCGGGCCCAGAACGTGTCCGGGTTGACGCCCATCGCCCTCGGCTCGTCGGCGAATCTGCGGGTGGGTCAGAACGTGGTCGCGATCGGCTCCCCGCTCGGGCTGGAGGGCACCGTCACCACCGGCATCGTCAGCGCACTGAATCGTCCGGTGTCGACCGCAGGTGATTCCGGCAACCAGAACACCGTGCTGGACGCGATCCAGACGGATGCCGCGATCAACCCCGGAAACTCCGGAGGCGCGCTGGTGAACATGAACGGCGAACTCATCGGGATCAACTCGGCGATCGCGACGATGGGTTCGGATTCGCAGGACGCGCAAAGCGGCTCGATCGGACTGGGCTTCGCGATCCCCGTCGACCAGGCCAAACGAATCGCCGACGAGCTGATCAGAAATGGCACCGCGGCCCATGCCTCGCTCGGCGTGCAGGTGAGCAACGACAAAAGCTCCCACGGCGCCAAGATCGTCGAGGTGACTCAGGGTGGCGCCGCCGCGGCGGCAGGCCTGCCGTCCGGCGTGGTGATCACCAAGGTCGACGATCGGGTGATCGCCACTTCCGACGCCTTGGTCGCGGCGGTGCGCTCGCGCGCGCCGGGCGACAAGATCACGCTGACGTACCTGGACGCGGCGGGTAATCCGCAGACGGTGCAGGTGACGCTGGGTAAGGCCGCCCAATGACCCGCGCGCCGGAATCGCCGACCGCACCGACGACGAGACTGACTGCGCCGCTGTCAGCGTCCGGATATACGGTTGCAGCCATGGAACAGCCTGTCGAGCTGGTGGGTAGAGCGCTGGTGGTTGTCGTGGACGACCGGACTGCGCACGGGGAAGAGGACCACAGTGGTCCGCTGGTTACCGAACTGCTGACTGAGGCGGGCTTCGTGGTTGACGGCGTCGTTGTGGTGGCCGCCGACGAAGTCGAGATCCGTAACGCGCTGAACACGGCCGTGATCGGTGGCGTAGACCTCGTTGTGTCCGTGGGCGGCACCGGGGTCACCCCGCGCGACGTCACGCCGGAGGCCACACGCGACCTGTTGGATCGAGAACTCCTGGGTATCGCCGAGGCGTTGCGTGCTTCGGGGCTCTCGGCCGGCGTCACCGATGCCGGGTTGTCCCGCGGCCTCGCCGGGGTGTCAGGTAGCACGCTGGTGGTCAACATCGCGGGCTCTCGCGCTGCGGTCCGAGACGGCATGGCGACGCTCAATCCGTTGGCCGCTCAGATCATCGGTCAGCTGTCCAGCCTGGAGATCTGACCGCCGGTCTTCACCCCCGAGGGCTGCTGCCGCTCGGGGCCTCGGGCAGCGTTGTATGTCCGGCTAAAATTAGAGCTTGTTGTTAGCTGGCGTCCGCCCAGTCCTGTGCTTTGACCCGTGTGGTGTTACGGCTGTATGAACTGCGGAAACAGGAAAACTGTGATCTTTGTCACACCTAGGAGTGATTGTGTCTGGCCCAACTCCCGCAAAGCGAAATGCAGCTAACGACTTCCTCGGTTTGGGGTTGAGTTCGGAGTCGTTGGACGAGCGCGATCCGGACGCTGTGCGCGACGAGCGGGAACGTGACCGGTGGCTTCAGGAGAACGTGCCCCCCCACCACGCCTGAACTGCGGTGATAACGGGCTGTTGCTGAGGTCGCACAGTGTCGTTCGAGAGGTTGTGAGGGGTGCGTTCGCGGGTACACACGATGAAATCGGAGTCGGCGCAGGGGTTACGTCCAGGTGATCGGCTTACCATCGCCTAGCAAACTCGTCGCGGATAGCTTCTCGTCGAATCGCGGGGGTTGTATGCGTTGCCGGGTGAATGCCACCCCGTTATGTTCCTCGTGTCATTTGCGATTAGTGAAACGTAAGAGCCGCATGTGAGGTCTCTCATTTGCCTCGTCTTACGTTCTGCGGGGTGCTAGTCATCACGCATGACAACCAGGTATCGGTGAGCCTCCCGGGTCACCTCCGACATAGCTAGGGAGAACATGAAGGTAATCACTCGGGTGCTGGTGGCGCTCATCGCCGCGTTTGCGGCGCTGTTCGTCGGCTCGGGCACTTCGCACGCGGGCTTGGACAACGAGCTGAGCCTGGTGGACGGTCAGGGGCGGACCCTGACGAT
>DASUGW010000045.1:0-12701 GCA_036273805.1 Mycobacterium sp. | reverse complement strand
CAGCTGCTGGTGAGGCTCAAGGATGCCAAAAACGGCAAGTATTTCGGGGAGCAAAAGGTGGTCAACGCCGGGAAGACAACCTCAATCCTGGTCAATGACGTCCTCGCCGGCACCCAGTTCCATGTCTGCACGGCCAGCCCTAACGGATCCCTCGGCGGCCCTTACGACGCGGACCTATCCTACTGAGCCTCGATCACCGGTGACACGAGTGCACGGGTAGGGCAGACCGACAACGCGGCTCCTCGGTCGAGAGTAGAGACTCGATCTTGGTCGATCGTCCTTTCCCAGGAGATGCACACTTCTTACGGCACGACGCGCTCCTCGCAGTCGTTCCCGAGGCGACTGAGGGGACGGACGTCCCTACGGAGGCACTGCTCAAACATTCCTGGCCAATTTTCATCCTCCGCGGGCGGACCCTGTCCATGGAGACTTCTGTGTGAACGCTGATTCGCCGTGCGTACGCTTGTGTCAATGACAGCCGAGTGACAGATTGGGTCACACTCGGATGATCAGAGACCGAAATGCACCGACGATCCGCTGGTTGGTGCCCACGCTGAGGGTGTCGGACGCTTCTCGGTACCGCGACCGGACGAGCTCGTGGTCAGGCGAGGCCTCGCTGGTTTCCGCACCACCGGGTGTGGCGCCTGTTGCTCCGGTCAAGGTCTGTGGGATCCGCTGCGGGGCGGGTCTGGGCTAGCTGGCACGCTTTCCTCGGTGGTGACTCTCGGACACGCCAGGCAATGGCGCATGACCGCGCTGATGTGCCTTGCCGCGGTGCTCGTCCCGGCCGGCTGCGGTCAGCAGCACACACCTGCTGGATCGGCCACGCTTGGTGCCGTGATCCCCCACGGCCCGACCGTGCGTCCCGACCCGATGGCACTGCCTGGTCCGACGGGCTCGCCTGGTCCGGCGGGCTCGCTTAGGCCGACGGGACTGCCCCGGATCGCCTTGACCTTCGATTCGAACATGACTGACGCGATGCTCCGGGAGCTAAACACCGGAAAGGTGAAATCCTACGCCAACGTCGGTGTGATAGACGAACTGCAGCGCAGCCACACGCCCGCAACGTTCTTCCTGGCCGGAAAATGGGTCGAGCGCTATCCCGACCTCACCCGCAGGATCGCCGCCGACCCACGCTTCGAGCTCGCCAGCCACTCCTACGCCCATCTCGCCTTCACCCCACGGTGTTACCACCTGGGAGTACTTTCCACCGGGCAGATGGCCGCGGACGTCGAGCACTCGTTTGCCGTCCTCGCGCGGTTCGGCGGCCGGCAGACTCGGTACTTCCGATTCCCGGGCGGCTGCTACGATGCCCGGGCACTGCGGGCGATCGCCCCGGCCCATTGCACCGTAGTCCAATACGACATCGTCGGCGACGATCCGTTCAACAACGACCCGACCGCCATCGCCAACAACGTGCTGCGCAGCGCGCACAATGGTGCGATTGTGGTGCTTCACATCACCCAGACGAACGCCCCGCGCACCGCCGACGCGCTCCCCGTGATCATCACCGGCTTACGGGCCCGCGGATACCAGCTCGTCACAGTGTCCGAACTGTTGGCGCCGCGCCCACCGTGAGCATCGATCCTCGCCCAATGAAACCGCTACGAGTCCGACTCCACAGCCCATTGTGTGTCCGATACGAACTTCAAGAGCGAACTTTGACTGAACCGCCCCTGGTTTCGTACCCCTTCCCGATCTTGGGAAGGGGTACGAAACCAGGGGCGGTTCAATGCCGGCTTCAAGGGCGACGCAGAGGGTGATGAAGGGTTCGTGGGGTTATTTGATGCGGGAGGGCGATCTCGCGGGAGGTCGACGCAGGTCATCCGAGCTGCAGCGCGGCTTGTGCGCACTGGCAGGTGAGTCAGCGCGCCCGGTGGTGCTGCGGGTGACAGTCACGGTCGGCTATGAGCGCGCAACATCGTTACGACGTTGCGCGGCCGGACCGTGCCTCGCGCCATCCGGGTCGCTGCGACGACGAGCTGCCGCCCAGCCGGCCACCGGCGGATCAGGTCATATGTGACGCGCAGTACCGGGGAGTCGATCACTTCGACGGGAACGGGGTAACGGTACGCTGTCCCCCCAAAGGAGGTCTTGAAGCGGTCCACGCTCGGCGCCTCCCCGCTGTCGGCGTCACCATCGAGCAGCGCCCGCAGCGTCGGAGCGCGCAGCCCACCGAAGTCGAACCAGCGCAATCCCTGCGCCTTCGCCCAGCGCATTGCCTCCCAGGTGATGGCAGCCGGCACACTGAGCAGCCGTGCGGCTTCTGCGGATCGGTCCAACCCACGAAGCCGCAGGCGCAGCATTCCGCCACACGCGGTGTACAGCTCTGCGGCCACTGGCACCCCACGGACCTCGCCGATGAACAACGCGACGTGCCCCGCCAGCGCCAACGTGCGGTACAGCGCACGCAGGTAATCGCCGGACAACGGCTCGTACCCTTGATAGCTGGCGGAGCGGCCGACGAGGTCGATCAGCAGCCCAAGATCCTGCTCGTTACCTCGGCGGACCATGACCCCGCGCGCCTGCCACCGCCTCGTCCAGGTACGCAGTCGCTTGGTCAAGCCACGCCGGAGTACCTCCTCGTCTGCCGCGAGATCGATGCGTAGTGAACCCGAGGGTGCCACTTCGGCGCAGGAGGGCCGGAACCCGCGCGAGAGCAGTTCGGCGCTGACGTCCCCGGCGCCATCAGGGGGCTGGACGAACAGCATCCGCAGTCGCCGACGAGCGATGTCGGCGAGCGCCCCGCCGAGCTCACGGCAGACATCCCCTCGGCCCCCGGCCGTCGGCGCGATCACCGGACCGTAGGGCAGGTAACCCACCGTACCGAGCACGGGGAAGCGCCGACACAGGATCTGCGCACCCGCCACAAGACTGTTGCCACGCCACACCAGAACATACAGTGGCGTGTACCCGACCGTGGCTCGCAGTCGCGCCCAGACCGAGACCTGGGTGACATCGGCCTGCGGAGTACCGACGACCATCGCATCCCACTGCGCAAGCACCTCCGGATCCGGGTCGCCGCATACCACGACTGTGACAGGCCCTGCGACCGACCGGGACACCAGAGTCGGGATCCGGAGGTGCTGTTGGTCCATCATGGGCTACCCCCGGCCGTTCATCCATACGTGTAGCAGGCCAATCACTCATAGTTTCCTAATCGTAAAAGAACCCTCGCCCCTTAGGCCATCCCCCCATAGTGATCACCCAGATGGTGACCACTCAGATGGGCCGCAGGCCATTGCTGACTGTAGCGGAATCAACGGTGGTGTACGAGACAATGCCCCGCGGCGACGGCTGGGCGCTGCTGCCCGCCCACGAGACCCGTGTTGGCCCCTGAGCGCGGGTCAGCCGGCAGCGAAGACTTACACAACCCCAGCGCAGGGGGACCGGTCCGGTCCGTCCAGCCGCTGGCCCAGGGCGTCCATCACACGGTAATGGCGAAACCCCTGAGATGTGCGGACGAGGCGGTCCGAGGAGTGCTCGATGAGGCGCTGGAGGCGGTGGATCATGAGAGAGGGTGGACACTGGCTCAGCCGTGTCGGCCCCTTGGAGGGGTCAGCTGGTGAACCGGTCGAGCTGTAGGGCACCGTTGCGTTGACGGACGACCTGGTCGGCCAGGCTGGGCTGATGCGTCGTTGCCCTCGTCGTGTACCTGCGCCTAGGTCTAGCTTCGCCAGGTTCCGGCTCCTCCGGAGGTGATCATGGTAGCGGTGCGTTGGTATCTGCCTGCGCCACGAGGCGCCTCGTCATATCCCCGGTGCAGCCGGGAGGAACTCGAAGGGAGGTTCTTGGACTGATGGCTTACCTGGACGCGAAAGCGCGAGGAAACAGTAGCTTGCCAGAAAAGCAACGGTCGTGTTCAGGCGTATGAAACGAGGTGTTGCGGGACCCGTGCGATATGGCTAAAGCTTGATTGCCTGAATCCCAATCTCCAGAAGATGCAACCAACCGGCCGCCGGAAAGACGCCTGAAACCGGCGACCGTGCCCTGCCTCGACGTGCGCAGGTAGTCGATGCAACCTTCGGGGTGTGGAGCGCTCACCAATGAGGTGATGCAAGGAGAAGAGTGGGGAGCCTAAGTCTCACTATCACGTATGACGAGGACGAACGTGGTGGCTGTGATCGCGTCTGGGCCAGGACGCTACATGCTGACTAGCTTTTGCTGCGGCCCGGAGCAGGTGGCCCCGCCACAGGCGCAACTAAGTCTCGGCGCACTAGTTGTCAGTCCCACGACCCTCTGATCGGGGATCAGCGGTCATCGACAGGGGGAGGCCAGCTGACGTGGCCGTCGTGGCTGTCCCCGGCGTGGTGGGTGAGGAGCTCGGCGAACGCGAGGGGCAGGTGCAGGCTCTCGGCGATGTGCTGGGGAGAACGGCCATGGCGGGCGAGGATCACCGCGGCGTGCAGGATCGCACTGGGCTGATCGTCCAGAGGCGGCGCCGGGCGCGGGAACGGCTGGACGGACCGGAGGTGGGCTGGTGCGCGCGGTGGGCTTGGGGTGGGGGCGTGGTGCAGGCGGTGGGCGGCGAGGAGCACGGTGAGCCAGCAGGCGGCGCTGATGGTGAGCAAGACTACGCCCAGCGGCGCCCGGTGTGCGGCGGGCAGGGTGATGGTGAGCGTGGCGCTTGTGGCGGCGACCAGCGAGGTGAGGCCCAGTGCCCAGCGGGCCAGCGGGCTAGTTCCCGACGATCTTCCCACCTCGCCCACCTCAATTCACCGCGCTTGAGTGTAGGCGGCAGGGTTAGCCCAGGCCAAGGAAGCCGAGCAGGGTTTGCCCGACCAGCAGTAGGGACATGCCGGCGACGGCGGTGACCGCGATGGTGGCGGCGATGCGGAAGAGGGGTCCGTTGGCGGCCGGGCCCAGGACGCTGCGCCGGTTGGCCAGGATGAGGATGTAGGTCAGCACGATCGGGGCCACGATGCCTTGGAGGACTTGGGTGCCGATCAGTAGTTTGATCAGGTTGACCGGGGTAAGCGCGATCGCTGCACCGAGGATGACTTGAAGGGTGAACAGGCCCAGGAATAGGGGGGCTTCCCGGAAGCGGCGGGACACGGAGCGCTCGACGCCGATGGCTTCGCTGATCGCGTAGGAGCTGGATAGTGGGACCACGGCGCCGGCCAATGCGCTGGCGCCGAGCAGTCCGAAGGCGAACAGTAACTCGGCGCCGGGGCCGGCCACCGGGCGTAGCGCTTCGGCGGCTTGTTTGGCTGAGTCCAGGGGGCCTTGGCCGCCGATGGTGGCTCCGGTGGCGATGATGATGGTGATGGAGATGACGCAGGCGAACACCGCACCGCTGATGGCATCGAGGCGGGTGGCGCGGTAGTCGTCGGGGGCGGCGCCGCGGTCGACGACGCCGGCGGCGGCGTAGAGCTGCATGTAGGGGCTGACTGTGGTGCCGATCAGCGCGACCCCGAGGAGGACGAAGTCGCGGCTGGCGACGAAGTGGGGCAGTAGGAGGTTGGCGCCGACCTCGCTCCAGTGGGGGTGGCCGAGTACCGCGGCTACCGGGTAGGCGAGAAAGGCCAGGGAGAACACCAGGAAGATCCGCTCGGCGTAGCGGTAGGAGCCGAAGAGCACCAGCGCCCAGATCAGCACCGCGAAAAGGGGGATGACGAGGTAGCGGGTGATCCCGACGAGCTCGAACGCGGCGCCGATACCGGCGAACTCACTGACCACCAGCCCGGTGTTAGCCAGCAGGACGCAGAACAGCGCTAGGCCGGTCAGTCGCAGGCTGAACTGTTCGCGGATCAGCGCCGCGAGGCCCTTGCCGGTGTAAGTACCCAGCCGCACCGCCATCTCCTGGACCAGGACCAGGGCGATGGTGACCAGCACCATGAAAAACAACGTGCGGTAGACGAACTGGGAACCGGCCGAGGAGTAGGTAGCGATGCCCGCGGCGTCGTTACCGGCGTTGGCCGCGATCAATCCGGGTCCGGCGATTGCGAGGTAGGCCAGGACCCGGCCGCGGCGCAGTCGCTGCCACAGCCGCCGGCCCACTCGATGCGACGGGCCGTCACCGGGCGCAGGGTTGGGCCGGGACCCGGTCGGCGCGGACAGTGTGCCGGTCGGGCCTATCGGCCCGCCGTGGTCGTGATCGGGACGGGTCATCGCAGCAACCGGGGGAAGTGCAGGCGGCCGGTCTCGGGGGTCAACGCATCAAGGACATCGTCGGCCAGGATGCGACCCAGCGGGCGGCAGTGCTCATCGACCACCAGCAGCGAGGAGCGGCGGGACTCCACCAGCGCCGCGGCTACCTCGCCGACATCGGCCTGCGGTCCGACCACGACTGGGGAGGTGTGTGCGCCCTGGTGTAGCAGCGCGTCGAGGCGCTGCTCGGCGGGAGCGATGAGCAGGTCGAACAGTGGGATGTCGGCGAGCACGCGCCGCTGGGCGTCGCACACCGCCACCGCGTCGATTTCATTGCGGTGCTCGGCCTGGTCGGCCAGTCGGGCCCGTATCTCACCGACGGTGTCGCCCTCGCTGGCCGCGACCAGCAGGGTGGTCATAAACCCGCCGGCTCGATCCTCCGGGTAATACAGCAGCCCAGCGAGCCGCTGACGGATGATCAGTGGCATCCGCTCCATCAGCTCCTCGCGTTCCGGCGCGGTCAAATCGCGCAGCGCATCGACGGCTTCGTCGGGTTCCATCGCCGCGACCAGCTCAGCGGCCCGCTGCGGCGTCGACTCCCGCAGCAGCCCCTCCAACTCGTCGGGATCCATCTCCTCCAACGCATCCGCGGCGGTCTGCCGCTCCAGGCTGGCCAACAACTCCTGGCGTCCCGGCCGACCCAGGTCCTCCAACAAGTCGGCCAGTTCACCCGGCCGCAGCCGGTGCAGCGCCTCGTGCCGGGCACGCAGCCGCACCGTCGCTGGCCCGTCGGTGGACTGCTCACCGAAGGGCGCCACCGCGTCCCAGTCGATCACCTTGTCCGGGGTCGGGCGAGCGCGCAGCCATTTGGGACCCAGCCGCCGCAGCAGCGACTGCACACTGACATCCACCCCCACCAGACGCACCGCCCCGGCGACCGGGGCCAGATATAGATCCGCCGCCCGGATCACCTGCACCCCATCCACATCCACCAACTGGTGATCCAGCACATCCCGAGCCAACAACACCTCACCGGGTCGCCGCACGTAATCGCGCAGATCCAACCTGGCCGTCCGAAGCGTGACTTTGCGGTGCTCGACCGCCGCGATGGCCGACGCGTCGAGGAACGCACGGCGGCGGCCCACCCGCACCACCAGCCCGGTCACCGGTGGGTAGCGCTCCTCGCCGTACAGCCGAGCGACCACATCCACCACCCGACCGACCTCCTGACCAGCCTGGTTGAGCACCGGCTCACCGAGCAACCCAGCCAACGACACGATCGCCGCTCGCACCGCCCGCGTCGCCGTCGCACGCTGCGAGCGGATCGCGCGGCGCAGCACCTCAGCCGGGAGCAGCGGCGAACGCGACGGCGCGCGACGAGCACCGGGCATGACGACCTCCCATGGGAAGCCCGCCCAAACAGAACCGTTATCGCGAGGCGGCAGCCGGGCAGGAAGCAGGAACGAGCACCCGCGGCGCGGCGAGCAGGCCATCGATTATGACCGGAGCGGCCGCGCCGCTAGTACTAGGAGGCTCACCACGCACGGCGCCCCACCTCCCCACTGCAAAACCGACCCAGTCACAGCGCCTCACACCCACGCCAGACACCCTGACATCGCACTTTACCCATCACACAACACTCCCCGCCCGCGACGTCAGCTGGCTCATCGACCTAGCCTCGATGCGGGCGGATCTTCGCCGCCGCCTGCGGTCACACCTTCGCCGCGCTGGCCACCGCGATCGACGAGGGGTTCGCCGGGTGGGACCGGGCTCATCTGCACAGCGTCACTCTCGCCGACGACATCTGCTGACCGGGCCCAGTCGGTGGGCGGCGACTCACCCGAGGTCGCCCAATCCAGCGACCGGGCCCGGCTGTCTCCGCTCGCTGAGCAGTTCTTCTACACCTTCGACCTCGGCGACCTTCGACCTCGGCGATGACTGGACCCACCTATGCAGTTGCAGTTGGGCACCATCGCGCTGGCGCCGCTGCCCTACGGGGGTAGGGGAGATCCCCGACCAGTACCGCGGGCGCGGTTGTCGTGTTTGTTGGACTTGTTATTTGAGGATGTTGACGGCGCGGGCGATGACCAAAGCAAGGGTGGCCAGCGAGATCAGGGATTGTCCGAGCATGGTCAATTTGGCCCACCGGGACAGCGGCATGACGTCGGTGGGGCTAAAGGCGGTGGCGTTGGTGAACGAGAGGTAGAGGTAGTCGACGAATTGCGGTTCCCAGTCGGGGTGGGTGAGGTCGGGGTTTTGCATCTGGACGAATTGGAAGTCGGGCAGGGTACGCCGGGCGTGGGCGCGAGCGGCCGGTCCGCCCCGGTCGAACTGCCAGTACCACACCGCGAAGGCGATGATGTTAGTCAGCCAGATCGCTGCCCCGGTGGACAACAGTGCACCGGCGTCTTGGCCTTCGGTGCCGCGCAGCAGGCCCTGGATCAGCAGAGTCGCCGACCACGCGTTGGCCAGGCTGAGCAGTCTGGTCAGGGTCAGGCTGGCTACCCGCAGCGCGGTGGATTCCCGGTTGAATCGGACCGGACTGGCGATGATCAACCCGATCAGCATGGCGAATTCCAGGCCGGGCAGCAGCCACCGGGACTGCAGGACCAACCGGTCGGGCAGCGCGAGCTGCAACCCGATGGCCACCACGATCGCCGCGGCGACCGGCCACCGGTTTTCCCCTCGGGTGACCCGCAACCAGGCCGGGATGTGCCCGTGGCGCTCGGTGTCGCGAATCCTTGCTGTGCCGGTAGCGACCGCGCGGGCCACTCGGGTGGTGGCCTCTGACACCGGGTGGTGCCCGGCGCAGAGCACCTCCTCCAAACGGGTCAACTCCGCACGGACCGCGCTGAGCGCACGCAGGTGGTCCTGCTGCACACCATCACCGGCGTTGCCCTCGCTGGTAGCACCGTTGGCGCGCCACCCCGCACCGTCCTCGCTGCGCCCGGGACCAACCTCGCCTCGATCCCCACCGTTGGTCATCGCCACTCCCCGCCAGCCGGTCAGCGACACCAGTATCTGCCCTTCGCCGGGCCATCGGGCACTGCGGTCAAAGCAACCGGCGAGGTCGACGAACCGGCCGCGACGCACCGAAACCGAGGAGCGGCCTGACCGTGAGCAAGCGGATCCCCACACGATCAGACCGTGGCTCAAGATCCACCCCCTGGGTGCTGTCCCGCATTCTCGGTTCCGAGGCCAGAGGTGTCCGCGGTGACAGATCCGATGGTGGTGGTTGATGTTGTTGTTCTAGGATCACAGCGGTGAGTGTGGGTCCGCCGGTAGAGCCGGCGCTTCCCGATGATGACGATCCGGCGCTGCATGCCGGGCACGTCAACGTCGTCGCCGACGAGTTGGCCCGGCTGTTTGGGCCGACTTCGCAGACGGTGCGCGAGCAAGCCGCCGAGGCGGCGTTAGACGTTGTTAATCGCCACCTGAGCCAAGAACACCAGGACAGCAGCGGCTGATCGGCTGCCACGAGAGCAAGCCAGCCGCTCCCTTGGCGGACAGTCGTGTCGTTGTAGATGCGGCACGACTAGGGCCGTGGCCGCTGTCGGTCTAGGCGTGTCAGCGTGGATATGAGTGGCGAGCAACTGGCGGCTCAGGGCGCGCGGTGGACCGCGACGCCCGCAAATTTTGGCTGCCCCATAGGCACCTGAGCTGCCTGTCGCATCACCTCAGACTGGGTCTGCTCCAGGCGGCTTGGCCCGGCACACGGTCAGGTGAGGCCTTGGGCGCTGCGGGCGTAGCCCTGGGCGAAGCCGTAGACCAGCCGGGCGTAATCGATGGAACTGTTGTAGGACAAGATCGCTCGTAGCCAGTCGTCACCGGTTGCCAGGTTGTGGTTGTCGGCGCAGAGGTACTGCGCCGCGGCTAGGGCAGCGTTGTCGATGTTTTGCGGGTCGGTCATCCCGTCGCCGTGCGCGTCGGCTCGCCACTTCGCCCAGGTGGAGGGGATGAACTGGAAGGGCCCGACGGCGTGATCCCACACCTTGTCGCCATCGAGCAGGCCGCCGTCGGTGTCGGCGATGACCCGATTGGCGTTCGCGCCGTCCAACGCTGGGCCGATGATCGGTACCGAGGGCCGGCCGTCGGGCAGCAGGGTGCGGCCGCCGATGGTGCCGTGTTGGGATTCGACTTCGGCGATGCCGGCCAGGGTGACCCAGGTGATGTGGCAGCTGGGATGGGTGGCGGCCATCACCGCGTGGGCGTTGGCGTAGGCCTCCAGCGCGCGCTGAGAGATCCCGGTGGCCCGGGATATCCGAGTGGCCCACCCAACGAAAGCCACCTGCGGTGCACGCGGGTGCGCCGCAGGCGCGGGGATCCGCACCGGGATCGTGACGGCCTGAGACGGCTGTCCGGCGGGCTGAACAGTCTGCGCGGCGGGCTGAGCCGCGGGCTCGGGGACATCGGGCAACGCCGCAGGCGCGGCCATCACCACCCGGGTGGGCGTAGCGAGCCCGGGATCGGGCAGCGGGGCGGCCACCCCAGCCAGTCCCGCCACCACCAGAAAAGCGCAGACCAGTGCAGCACCGGAGACCACCCCCCGCAGCAGATAGCCACCTAGCCGGGCACGACGACCACCAGAGACCTCAGTGCTGGGTGGTCCGGTTCGCCCACCAGCATCCTCATCACCGCTCACTCACAGATCAACGACCGACCGGGCGGGCAGACACGACACTCAGTGACTGAGCGTGACCGATGATATCGCTGTGCGGGCAGCGGTAGGTGAGACGGTTCGGTACCGACGACCCCTGTCTGGCCTTGGCCACGCTGGCCGGCCTAGTCCCCGCTGGTGGCGGCCTGTTCTTGTCCCAACACCTGCCTGCCTGAGCCGCCACCGGTGACCGTGGATCGGCGGATCGGCACGGGAATTGGAGCGCGGTGGAACGAAAAAGTCGCGTCACAGGCGTCAGGTGAGGTCGTGGACGTGGTGTAGCTGCTCATCGGTCTCGACGTGGCCGATCCAGGTGACGAGTGGCTCGCCGTGGCGCCCGGTTGTCATCTCGGTGAAGGCACTGGCGGTTGGTCTAGGTCGGGCTTGTGCTCGCGCTGCTGGGCACGCTGGTGTGGCTAGGTGCGGGGGCGGGTGACGAGTTCGGTGGCGGCGGAGGCGAGGGGGACTGGGTGTGGGCTCGGTGGTGTGGTGGGTGGGGGTTGGTTGGCGGTGTGGGAGATGCGGATGAGCAGGGCGATGAGCATGTAGTTGGCGAGTAGGGAGGAGCCGCCGTAGGACAGGAACGGGGTGGTGAGTCCGGTTTCGGGGATGAGGTTGGTGACGCCGCCGGTGACGATGAACACTTGCAGGGCGATGGTGATCGACAGGCCGGTGGCGAGGAGTTTGCCGAAGGTGTCGCGGACGGACAGGGCGGCTCGTAGGCCGCGGGTGACCAGCAGGAGGTAGAGGATTAGGACTGCGGTGAGTCCGATGAGGCCGAGTTCTTCACCGATGCTGGCCATGATGAAGTCGGTGTTGGCCACGGGGACCAGTTCGGGTCGGCCTCCGCCGAGGCCGGTGCCGGCCAGGCCGCCGGTGCCCAGTCCGAACAGTGATTGGGCGACCTGGTAGCCCGACTGGTAGTAGCTGGCGAAGGGATCTGACCACACGTGGACGCGGACCCGGACGTGGGCGAACAGTTGGTAGGCGAGCACGCTTCCGGCGGCGAAGAACACCAGCCCGATCAGCACCCAGGACAGGCGTTCGGTGGCGGTGTAGAGCATTACCAAGACCACTCCGAAGATCAGCAGTGAGGCGCCGAGCTCTTTTTCCAGCGCCAGCACACCAATGGACAGCCCCCAGGCGGTCAGCAGTGGCGCTAGATCCCGTGGGCGGGGCAACGTCATCCCGAGTAGCTGGCGGCCCGCGGTGGTGAACAATTCCCGGTTGGTGACCAGTAACACCGCGACGAACACGATGATCCCGATCTTGGCGAACTCGCCGGGCTGAATCGATAGCGGACCCAGTCGCAGCCACAGTTTGGCTCCGTTGATCTCGGAGATGCTCGCGGGCAGCACCCCGGGCAGGACCAGCAACCCCAACCCCACCAGACCGAAGGTGTAACCGTAGGACGCCAGACGCCGGTGATCGCCCACCCGCCACAGCACCGCGACGAACAACACCAAAGCCACCGCGGTCCACGCCACCTGGCGGACGGCATCCGCGGGCGGGACCGGCTCGCCCGCGTCGATGGCTTGGGTCGCCGCACCCAGGTCCAGCCGGTGGATCATCACCAGGCCCAGGCCGTTGAGCAGCGCCGCACACGGCAGGATAAGCGGATCGGCGTGGGGAGCCAACCGGCGCACCGCCCCATGCGCCACCGCGAAAAGCCCCAAATACGCCAGACCCAGATACAACAGCGACCGGGACAGGTGCTGTTTCTGCTCGGCTTCCACCAGCACCAACGCCAGCGTGACCACACCGGCCGAGAACACCAGCAATCCCAGCTCAACCCCACGGCGGGTGGCCACCGTGGACCGTACCCGATCTTGTAGACACCCGTTGTGACTGCCGCTGATTGCCAGCGGAGGATATCGCGTGGCGACACGCCGAAGCTTCACCCAGGAATACAAGGACCAGGCCGTTAGCCTGCATCTCGATTCGGGCCGATCGA
>DASUGW010000044.1:0-2978 GCA_036273805.1 Mycobacterium sp. | reverse complement strand
GTTCATCTCACTGCGCCCACCGCCCGACGCCCCACCCGACGCCCCGCTGCTCAAAGACGGAGACATCATCCCGATCGAGAAGACCACCGCGGCAGCCACCGTGGAGTCGGTCCTGAGCTCGGCGGCGATCTTGGTCAACGGCGGTGCCGTACGAAACTTCACCAGCATCATCAACGGTCTGGGTAAGGCCACCGGCAACCAGGGTGAGGCCTTCGGATCACTGATCAGCAAGACCAACAGCCTGCTGGAGCGGATGAACGCGCGCACCCAGCAGATTTCAACGGCGATGGACCATACTTCGAAGCTGGCGCAGACGATCAGCGCGAAAGACCAGACGCTGTCCGACGTACTGGACAATGCCTCACCCGCCACCGAAGTGCTGGCCCAGAACGCCTCCCAGGTCGCCGACCTCGTCGACGTCGTCGGCGCCACCACCAAAGAGCTCGCAAAGTTCCCGTCGGTGGCCGGCACCGACACCAGCGGACACAGTGTGATCAAGGATGCGAACGCCGTCGCGAAATCCTGGAACGACGTCGTGCTCACCCCCGACGCCACCCTGTTCGCACTCAACCGGCTGATGCCGCCGGTCATCAAGGCGACTCCTAGCGGCGCGATATCGGTGACCACATCGCTCGACCGTCTGGTGCTGGGGTCGATCCCGGATATCGGCTTCCCGGGTGACATCGGGTCGCACGGACCGAAGTGGAACAACTTCCAGCAGATCGTCGGTTCGTTCAAGTACACGTTGTGGCGCTTGCAGGAACGCATCGTCGGCAAGGGACCGGCCGTGCCGCAGGTACCGGTGATCCCCAGCCCCACCGAACCGGGGCAGATCCAGGTGGCTGGGCCGCCTGCGCCGCAGCCACCGATTCCCGACTTCCCCCACCTGCCGGAGTCCCCGCCGATCCCGGGATCCGCACCGACGCCGGGTCCGGCACCCGGCCCCGCACCGCAGACGGGGGTGCCGCGGTGATCAACAGCATCGCGGACGGAATCGTCAACCTCGTCCGGGCGGGCTACCGCCGCAAGGCATGGCTATCGGCGATAGCCCTGGTGCTCACACTGGTGATCGCGGGTACGTACCTGTTCCTCGGCGCGCTGCGGGACAACCCGCTGGCCTCCTCGTACAAGGTGCTCGTCGAGCTACCGGCGTCCGGCGGCCTGCTGACCAACCAGGACGTCACCCTGCGCGGTGTGCGAATCGGCCGGGTCGACTCACTGGCGTTGGCTCCGACCGGTGTCAACGCCACCGTCAGGCTCGACTCGTCAATCAAGATTCCCGCCACCACCGGTGTCCGGGTGTCCGGGTTGTCGGCGGCCGGCGAGCAGTACATCGACTTCGACGGCGGCCAGGGCTCGGGCCCGTTCCTGCACGACGGCAGCATCATCAAGCTGGGCACCGCCACTGTGCCGGTGACCCTGGCCGAACTGCTCGCCAACTCCGACGGCGTGCTCAAACAGGTGGACGTCCAGAAACTCGACCTCATCAAGCGGGAACTGTCACTCAGCAAGGAGGGTCCGCGGAAACTGGCGGACATCATCGACGGCGGCACCTTCCTGCTCAGCACTCTCGACGGGGTGCTGCCCGAGACCACCAGCGTGCTGCGGACCAGCCGGGTGGTGCTGCAGCTGGCGGCCGACAAGAACGCCGGCATCAAGGTGGCGAACAAGAACCTTTCCGCCACCTTCGCCGGCGTGAGCAAGATGACGAACGGGTTCCGCCGGCTGACCAACCAGACGCCGGGGTCGCTGGCACAGGTCGACAACCTGTTCTTGGACAACTCCGACACCATGGTGCAGCTGCTGGGCAGTCTGACCACCACCTCGCAGTTGTTGTACCTGCGGGTGCCGGCGCTCAACGCGCTGTTCCCCGACTACCGCGGCTCGCTGCTGGACTCCATCGGCGCAACCATGCACGACCACGGCCTCTGGGCGACCGGCGACATCTATCCGCGCTATGCGTGCGACTACGGAACCCCGCGGTTGCCTCCCTCGTCAGCCGACTACCCGGAACCGTTCATGTTCACCTACTGCCGCGACGACGACCCGGCCGTCCTCATCCGTGGAGCCAAGAACGCCCCGCGTCCCGCCGGTGACGACACTGCCGATCCCCCGCCCGGCGCAGACCTGGGCCGACGCACCGACCCGACTCCGCAGGGCCGGTTCACCGTTCCGACGCCCTACGGCGGCCCGACGCTGCCCATCGAGCCGCCCCACTGACCCGAACACCGCAGGCCCTATGCAAGGAGAATGATTAGTGGCTGTGACGACCGACAAAGATCGCGAGATCCCAGAGAAGACGTCCGATCCTGACGACGATGCGTCGACCGCTCAGGAAGTTGAGGCCGTCGAGCCACAGGAGCCCGCCGATTCCGAGCAGGCAACCGAGGCCGACGAATCGGGCGAGGCCACCGAGGCGGCCACCGAAACCGACGGCGAGGCCCCCGTTACCCAGGCCGAATCCCGCCGTCCACGCCGGCTACTGACCTGGGTTCTGCCGGTGCTGCTCGTCGCCGCGCTGGCCGGGGCGGGCTATCTTGGCTGGCTGCAGTGGCAGACCCGGCAGGTGGCGCAGGCCAGTGCGCAGGCCCAGGCAGCGGCCGTCGCGTACGCGCAGGTCCTGACGAGTATCGACTCCAACAAGGTCGACGAGAACTTTCAGCAGGTCCTCGACGGAGCCACCGGCGAGTTCAAGGACATGTACTCGAAGTCCAGCGTGCAACTGCGCCAGCTGCTGATCGACAACAAGGCCACTGCGCACGGCGCCGTTCAGGAGTCTGCGGTGCAGTCGGCCACCAAGGACAAGGTCGTGGTGCTGTTGTTCGTCGACCAATCCGTGCAGAACTCTCAGGTGCCCGATCCCCGGATCGATCGCAGCCGGATCAAGATGACGATGGAAAAGGTCGACGGTAAGTGGCGCGCCAGTAAGGTCGAGCTCCCCTGATGCGCGTCCGTAGGGAGGCGGCAGCGACGATCAC
>DASUGW010000043.1:0-12605 GCA_036273805.1 Mycobacterium sp. | reverse complement strand
GCCTGCCGGACTGACGCAGTTCGTCGAGGCCCAAGACGGGATCGGGAACCCCCTCGCAATCGGGGTTGCTCAGCGACAGGTCGAGCCACGGAGAGATCAGCACCACGCTGTCGGGAACGCGCCGGCCCCGTCGAACCAGCTCTTGAGTAGCTGCCAGTGCAAGGGTGGCTCCGGCTGAATCACCGTATACACCAATATGTTTTGTCTCGGAGCGGTCGGTCACCGAGCTGATGAGGTCGGCAAGCTGTGGTACCACGTTCGCGGCGTTGCCACGTGGAATGAGGGGGTAGATCGGGACGACGACCGTGGCGCCGGTATGCCGGGCGATGTCGGCGTAGTCGTGCCAGTGCAACCTGGTCGCTTCGACGGTGAACCCGCCGCCGTGGATGGCAACGACGGCGGTGCCGATCGGTGCGGCTTTCTGCAGCGTGTAGACAGGCCATCCACCGAAGTCGGTGCGCGCGACCGAAAGTCCGTGCATCGCCGACCGCGGTGGGCGACGGGTGGACATCAGCGGTGCGAAGGTTCGCGCAAACGAGATCCCGAGTATGTCGGACACCCGGCGCACCCGGCGCAGCATGACTATTTGTCGCCGTGTCGCCGCCGAGGGCTCGCCGGTCCACGGGTCTTCGGGAGTAGGCGGCCGAACCTGATCGCCCGTCACTGCTTCAAGCGATCACGGGCCGCAGCGCGCCGACGGGGTCGAGGTCCTCGAGGGCGGCCACCGCGCGCCGCAGGCCTTCCAGCGCGACGTCGTCGGCTTGCATGCCGCCGAGTGCCGCGGTCGACAGCGCCGAGATGTAGGGGTGGATTACCGCTTGCCGGAAGCGGGTGAAGAACTCCTCGCGGTCGAGTTCCGGGCCGCCGCGGGCGGCCAAGGCGCTGAGGTAGGTGGCCAGTAGGTCCTCCTGCACGGCACGACGGTCGTCGGTGGGCATGCCCAGCACCATCGTGTAGGCAAGGTCACGGGCCGGATGGCCGCGGCGCACCACCTGCCAGTCGAGCAGCCCGGCCTGCCCGTTGCGGAAGAACGTATTACCCGGATGCGCGTCGCCGTGCAGCACGGTGTGGGGTCCGGAGTCGATCACCTCGGTGATCGACTGGAAGTTCTCCCATATGAAACGGCCTTCGCCCACCGCGGTCCGGCCGGCCAGTTTGCGGGCGGACATTTTCATCACCGAAGGTGTGATCGGATTGGAAGGGTCGGTGGACGGGGCCATCAGCCAGCCGAATTTTCCTGTGCCCCCGGGTGTTTCGGGCGGCTTACCCCAGAAGGTGGCATGCAGGTGGGCGAAGCACTCGATCAGCTGCCCCATCTGGTCCTTGTCCAGCGGATGCAGGGTGTCCGGGAACTGGCACGGTGAAACCGTCATGTCTTCGAGCACCACCACGTAGCGCCCGGTCAGTGCGTCAAACCCGGCCCCGTAGGAGCGGGGCAGGGCACGGTCGCCGAGGTCGGGGGCGAGGTGGCGATAGAACTGGGCCTCGGTCTCCCCCAGGCCGGCGAGTTCGCCCAGCATCCGGATGGCGGCGCTGCCCGCTGACATCTTGATGAACACCGAGTCCGGCATGTCGTCGCCGGTCAGCCCCAGCCGCGCATGCGTCGAGGTCCCGGGTGCGGCGTCGAGCACGTTGATGTCCGTGATGCGTCGCCCGGTGATCTCCGACAGGTTCGCCGGCGTCAGGTCCCCGACGGTGCGAGGGAACGCGCGGCGTCCGCGCAGTGCTGTATCTACCGCCAACCGCCCGGCCCCACGCCCGAGGTGAGCGCCGAACCGGATACTCCGCATTACCGCCATGTGATCAGCATTACAAAATATGCCGCTGGTGTAAAGGCGGCTCCTAAGTCCGGGTCTCCTCCCGAACCGAACCGGCCCAAGCGCCGGTCCCGAGCTGATCCCGGACCGCGGTGCGGCGAAGCTTGCCCGATGTGGTGCGCGGCAGCGCCCCAGGGTCGACGAGTTCGACCTTGGACGCGACCACCCCGCACTCGGCGGCGACGCATTCGAGCACCTGTCGTTTGGCCTGGTGGTGTCCCTCGCCGCGATACTCCGCGACGATCGCCAGGCCGTTGCGCCCGCCCAGTGCAACGTCGGTGGCCACCACCCCACCCACACGAATGCCCGCCACGGTGGCCGCCACCCTTTCGATCTCGGTCGGAAAGAGGTTGCGACCGGCCAGGTGGATCACCTCTTTACGCCGCCCGCACACAACGAGCCCGTCGGCGGTGAGGTAGCCGAGATCCCCTGTGGGAAACCACTCGTCGGTGCACACCGGGGCCGAGCCCAGGTACCCAGACATCATCGAGGTGCCGCGAATCTCGACCTCACCGATCTCACGGCCCAGGTGTGCGAGGGCCTTGGTCGGACAGACCCGCAACTCCATTCCGGCGATCGGTGTTCCCAGCAACGCGTGTTTGACGGCGCTTGGGCCGTCGCCGGGCGGCGGGACCGTCACGTCGTGGCGCAGGCCCATCCCCAGGGGCGGAGCGGTCACCGCGCAGGTCGCCTCGGCCAGACCGTAGGCCGGGGTCGCCGCGCCCGGATCGAAGCCGAAACGGGCCATCTCGTCGCTGAAACGGGCGAACCCGTCGCAGTCCACCGGCTCCCCGCCGTTGAGCGCCATCCGCAACCAGCCGAGGTCTACTTCGCCGATCCGCCTCGCGAACCGTCCCACCAGGTTGTAGGCGAAGTTCGGAGCGGCGGTCAGCGTGGCCTGACTCTCGGTCAGCCAGTCCAGCCAGCGCATGGGCGCGGCCGAGAACGCCGACGTCGGAGCGAGCCACAGCTCGGAACCGTGCAGCATGCACGTCAGCAGAAAGATCAAGCCCATGTCGTGGTACAGCGGCAACCATGAGCACCCGGTGTCGGCGCTACCGATACCAAACCTTTCGGACAGCCCGCCGACATTGGCCAGTACCGCACGCGCCGGGATCGACACCGTCTGCGGCACCCCGGTCGAGCCCGCGGTCGACTGCAGGATCGCGGCGTCTGATCGGCGCACCGGCGCCGCTTGGCGCCCGGCGTGCACCTCGGCGTCGGTCGCAACCTGCGCCAGATCCTCGACGGGCAACCCTGGCGTGATCGCGCGCATCAGTTCCAGCGTCGAACCGTGGCTGTAAACCGTAGTCACACCGGCTGTTTGGAATCTTTCGAGTGTCGTGGCCGCCCACCGCGCAGGGTCTGCGCCGCGCACCGGGCCGGGCGCGACGGTGAAACTGCCTCCGGCGATCCACACGGCCGGCAGCGTGGCCACGAACTCCAGACTCGGCTCGCCGACCAGGCCCACGGTCGGGCACGCACCGTCGGCGCGGTCGAGGATGCGCGCGGCGATCGCGCGTGCCAGCTCATGCACTCTGGCCCAGGGATATCGGTGCCACTGGTCGGTGCCCTTGTGGTAGATCACCAGATCTCTGGTGGACTGCCCCATTGCGTCGATTGCGTCGGTGAGCGGTGTGCGCTCGTCCACCATCTACTCCTGTCGTCATAGTCCTGGGCGGCGAACCGTCCCGCACGCCACCGTTTGCGCGCATCAGAGCGTCGTCAGGCGCCGGCCCACCGTGAGTGCGGGGCCGGCGGATGCATCCTGAAATCGCACAATGCGACGCCAGATAATCCTGTACGTGCCGAAATTGGAATAGCGGAAAAATAACCCGACGAGCACGCAAGTGGAATTACATCAAGTCAATGCAGATCCGATTCTCCGCGCCCGTAGGAGAATTCAGGTATTCCCGTCATGATCCGGTCTGTTCATGAGAACACCCAGGTAGATCCACTTTCTGGGGGCTCTGCATGTCCGGTGCGGAATATCCGTTGCGAATATTCGGGCACCGATAAATTCGTCTTTTCGACAATTCGGAACGTACCCATATCGGCACGGTAAGGCAACCCTTACCTACTCCGAGTGACGCAGATCACCACACTCCCGGCACGCGCCACAATTTGCTGTAATGCGTTAATCGTTTCGAGTGGCAACTTCCGAGTGCCAGTCTTTCCCCCGCCTGGCGAGGGTCATCATGCTTCTCGCCTGAGAACTGGCTAATCCGGGAGTCAGCGCTGGCGCCGGTAGGTGGCGAACCGCCAGAGGTACCGAGGGAGACCCGGAACGGACGGGCGCGCCGGCCAGTCGCGGGCCCGGAAGTAGGCATCCGATCCACCGTCGACGAAAATGACACTGCCACAGAGAAACTCCGCGGCATCGGAGAGCATGAAGATCATCCAGTCGGCCAGCTGGGCGGGATCGCCGAATCTGCCCACCGGGACCGGGAACGCGTTCACAGTCCGGGCTTCGTCGGGGGTCGCCAGCTGCTTCTCCAGCAGCGGCGTCAGGATCGCGCCTGGCGCGATGACATTGAGCCGGATGCCTGCACCCGCCCAGTCCGCAGTGACCGCCTGCTGGCGTGCCCAGTGTGACACCGCGGTCTTGGAGCCGGCATACGCCATTGCCGGGGCGGCCTTGCCGAACAGCCGGAGCGACCGCACCGCCCTGGCGACGTCACCGGCGAGCAGCGCCCGCACCGTTCGGTTCGGCACCGCCGGCGTTGTAGTCGTCGAATTGCTGCCGACAACAACCACTTTTGCATTGCCGGCGGTGGCCAGCGCGGGCCTGAAGGCTTGCAGCAGTTCGGCAACCCCGAGATAGTTGACCTCGAAGATCAGCCGCAGCCGATCGGCGCCTGGTGTCGGGCCGATACCCGCCGCGAGCACTGCCCCGTCGAGACGACCGCCGGCACGTTCCAGCACCTCCAGCGCCGCGGCCCGCCGCCCCCGGGGGGTACCGAGATCGGCGACGACATCGGCATCGTGCAGGTCGACGCCGATGACGCGATGCCCGGCGTCCAGCAACTTCCTTGCGACCTGAGCGCCCATTCCGGACGCCGACCCGGTTACCGCGTAGGTCTTCCCGCCCTCTCTTTCCCCGCGAGCCTCTTCTTCGTGAGCCATTTCTCCGCGAGCGTGCGTGTCCCCGGCCGACATGCCGGAGTTATCACCGGAATTGCGCACGCTCGCGCCCTGGCCGGCCACTTAGCGCACCACGACTGAACTCGGCGGCCGTGGTCCCCCGAGCATCTCGCGGTGTGAGGGAGGGCGGCGCCCGTCCTCGTCGCTGATTCCATAGCGTTGCGCGAGCTCGGCGGCAATCAGGGTCTGCCCGCTCAGCGCTGCCCCGTCGGGGTCGCGAAACAGCGCGTCAACGACATGGCCGGTGAACTCAGGGGTCTCGGCATGCTCGGCGAACTGTGCCAGCGCCTCCGGCTTGCCGTCGAACGCCCCCCGCAGCTTCTCGGTGAGCAGTATGCCCATCCATATCGAGGCCGTCGCAACGCCGGTGCCACCGAAGTCGACGGCCATGTCGGCGGCCATCTTGTCCAGGCCGGCCTTCTGTGCCCCGTAGGCCGGTCCATGCATGTAGCACACCGACCCCGGCGACGAGGTGAAGACGATCAGTGCGCGCTTCTGCTCGACCAGCAGCGGTGCGGCATACCACGAGGCGACATAGGCCGAACGCAACCCGACGTCGAGCACATCCGCAAGCTCGAGTGGCTTGCGCCAGAACGGTTTCGGGTCGACCAGTTCATCCGAGATCGCCGCGGCATTGTTGACCAGCAGGTCGAGTCGGCCATCGTTGCGGACCCGCTCGAACAGCGCCGCAACGGCGTCGTCGTCGCGGTGGTCGACGCGTACCGCGACGCCGCCCGGTGGCGCATCGGTTATCGAGCGTCCGGTCGCGTACACCCGCCACCCCCGCTGGGCCAGTGCCGATGCGATGCCGTGGCCGGCGCCGCGACTGGCGCCGGTGACGACGGCGACGGGTGCGTTAGTCATTCCGGCCCGCCCGTGATGCGGTCGCGCCGGAGAACGTCGCGCGGATGGCGTCGGCCGGGCAACGCCACTGCAGATCGAGGTCACGCAACGTTGCACTGTCGTCCATGGGGATCGCCGCGGTGATGAGCGCAGCGGCCTCATGGCTGAAACCGGCGCCCAGTGGCATGATCCCCGCAAGCAGGTCAGACGCCCTGCCCACCGCGCGAAACATGCTTGCGCTCAACGGTATCCGTCGAACACGGCGACCAGATCCCAGCTCGAGCGCCGAAATCATGTCATCGAATGAGAGCATCTCACCACCGCACAGGTAACGATGAGGTCCACGACCCGGCCGCATCACCCGCTCGTGCACCTCGGCGACATCGCGGACATCGATCATCTGCATGCCGGCATTGCGCAATCTGGGGGCGACGCCGAACCGGACGATGACGCCCCATCCCTGCTCGGTAATACCGGGTGCAGTGTCCAGAGCCGGGCCCACCACACTGGATGGGTAGGTGACGACGACCGGCGCGCCGTCCCGCTGCAGTTGCCGTGCCACCGTGTCGGCGTAGGACTTCGTCCGAGCGTAGGCCGATTTGCCTTGTGCCGTAGGCGAATCCGGAGTGATGACGTCAGTCGGCGGCGGGAACAGTGCACTGTAGCTCGACACCAGTACGACGGGGTCTAGATTCAGGGCGACGGCCCGGCGCATGATTCGTTCACTGGCGTGGGCGTTGATCTCCCACATCAGCTGCTCGCGGCTGTCGTCGGTGCCCACCACACCCGCGGCGTGCAGAACGGCGTCACATCCGGTGAGCAACTCTTCGATCACCTCGGCGCGGCGCACGTCGCCCGCCATAACCGAGAGCTCGCCGAGACCGGTCAGCCGGGCCAGCAGCGCATCATTCGACCAGCCCGGTTCGGTCAGCAAGCGCACCCGATGGCCGCCGGTCAACAAGGCGCTCACGATATGCGCGCCTACGTAGCCCGTCCCGCCGGTTACCGCGATATGCACGGATTCGAAGGTACTGCTCGCGGTGTAGGGCGCGCGCGTAGGGTAGTCGCTGTCCGATCGCAGCCCCGATGTTCGGAGCACCATGCGCATTGCCTTGTTCGCTACTTGCCTGGCCGACGCGATGTTCCCGCGGGCGGCCATCGCGACTGTCGAACTCCTCGAACGTCTGGGCCATCAGGTGATCTTCCCGGCGGGCCAAACCTGCTGCGGCCAGATGCACGTGAACACCGGGTATCTGCGGGAGGCCACGGCACTCGTCCGCCACCACGTGGAAACGTTCGAGCAGGTTTCGGATCGCTACGACGTCGCGGTGGCGCCGTCGGGATCCTGTGTGGGCTCGGTCCGTCACCAGCACGCCATGGTTGCCCGCCGGGCAGGTGACGAGTCGCTGGCGCGCCGCGCCGAGGTCGTGGCCGAGCACACCTACGAACTGTCCGAACTGTTGGTCGACGTCCTCGGCGTCACCGATGTGGGCGCCTATTTCCCGCACCGCGTCACCTATCACCCGACGTGTCACTCGCTGCGCATGCTGCGCGTCGGTGACAAGCCCCTGGAATTGCTGCGCCACGTCCGCGGCATGACGCTGCTCGACTTGCCCGCCGCGGATTCGTGCTGCGGGTTCGGTGGGACATTTGCCATCAAGAACGCCGACACCTCGACGGCGATGCTGGCCGACAAGATGGCCAACGTGGTGCAGAGCGGGGCCGAAGTGTGCGCCGCCGGCGATTCATCGTGTCTGATGCACATCGGCGGCGGCCTGAGCCGGATCCGGTCAGGGGTCCGTACCGTCCACCTAGCCGAGATCCTCGCTTCTCGGGAACCTCTGTCATGACAACGGATCTCGGCATTCCGGGAACGGGAAATCTGCGCGGAGAACAGCCGTTCCCCGCCGCGGCGCGGCGCGAGCTGCGCAACACCCAGATGCGCCAGAACGTCGGGCACGCCACCAAGACCATCCGGGTCAAACGCCTGGCCGCAGTGGCCGAATGCGATGACTGGGAGGAACTGCGCGCCGCCGGGAGCGCACTGAAGGCCGACGTGATGGCGCGGCTGCCCGAGCTGCTCGAAGAACTCGAAGCCAATGTGGTGGCCCGCGGAGGTCAGGTGCACTGGGCGCGTGACGCCGAAGAGGCCAACGCCGTCGTCACCGATCTGATCCGCGCTACCGGCTCCGATGAGGTCGTCAAGGTCAAGTCGATGGCCACCCAGGAGATCGGGCTCAACGAATACCTCGAAGCCCGTGGCATCACGGCCATCGAGACGGACCTCGCCGAACTCATCGTGCAACTCGGACGCGACAAGCCCAGTCACATTCTGGTACCCGCCATCCACCGCAACCGGGCCGAGATCCGGGAGATCTTCACCCGCGAGATGCCCGGTGCCGGCGCGTTGACCGACGAGCCGCGGGTGCTCGCCATGGCGGCTCGCACCTATCTCCGCCGCAAGTTTGTGTCGGCCCGCGTCGCCGTGAGCGGAGCGAATTTCGGTGTGGCCGAGACAGGAACCCTGGCGGTCGTCGAATCCGAGGGCAATGGCCGGATGTGCCTGACGCTGCCGCGGACACTGATTACCGTCATGGGCATCGAGAAGGTCATCCCGCGGTTCGGCGATCTCGAAGTGTTCATGCAATTGCTGCCGCGCTCGTCGACGGCCGAGCGGATGAATCCCTACACCTCGATGTGGACGGGTGTGCATCCCGGTGACGGGCCGCAGGAGTTTCATTTGGTGCTGCTGGACAACGGCCGCACGCGGGTGCTGGCAGACGAAGTGGGACGCCCTGCGCTGCACTGCATCCGGTGCAGCGCCTGTCTGAACGTGTGCCCGGTCTACGAGCGCACCGGCGGCCACGCCTACGGTTCGGTCTACCCGGGCCCGATAGGCGCGATCCTGAGTCCTCAGCTGACGGGCACTCATGGCCATGACGACCCGAACGCGTCGCTGCCCTACGCCTCGTCGCTGTGCGGGGCGTGCTTCGACGCCTGCCCCGTTCGGATCGACATCCCGAGCATCCTGGTGCATCTCCGCGCCAAACAGGTTGATGCAGAACGGGGGGCGCGCGGTGGCCTGCCCAGCGGACAGGACATCGCGATGAAGGCAGCGGGTTTGGCCATGGGCTCGGCGCGGCGGTTCGGTCTGGCGGAGAAGGCACTGTCGGCGGCCCGACTGGTCGCCGGTTCCGATCACCGCATCAGCATGCTGCCGTGGCCGGGTTCGAGATGGACGACGAGCCGCGACATCCCCGAACCGCCGGCGGAGACGTTCCGCCAGTGGTGGGCGCGTACCCATGGAGGCGGCGATGCGTGACGCCCGCACCGAGGTGCTCGGCCGCATCCGGTCGGCCCTGGCGAGCGCGCCCCCAGATCCGGGACCGGTCCCCCGCGACTATCATCGCGAATCACTCACGGGCACAGCCGATATCGATCGCTTTGTGGAGACCGTCAGCGACTACCGGGCACAAGTCCGGCGGATCACCCCGGAGCTACTGGCGGACACTGTCGCTGCTCTGCTCGCGCCAGGTGCCCGGCTGGTCGTCCCGGCCGACGTGCCACCGGACTGGCTCAGCGGCCTCGATTTCCTTTCCGACGATCCGGCCTCGCCGCTGTCGGTGTCCGACCTCGACGGCGCCGACGCGGTCGTCACGGGCTGCGCCGTCGGCATCGGCGCCACCGGGACTATCGTGCTCGACGGAGGTCGCACGCAGGGACGTCGCGCGTTGACGCTGGTGCCCGATCACCACATCTGCGTGGTATTCACCGATCAGGTCGTGGACACCGTGCCGCAGGCGTTCGCGGCATTGGAGCCGACCCGGCCACTGACGTTCATTTCCGGGCCGAGCGCCACCAGCGATATCGAACTGAACCGGGTCGAGGGCGTGCACGGCCCTCGCACGCTCGACGTTCTGGTCGTATCGGCCGACCACAGGAGGTAGAGAACATGACTCAATCACCGATGGACTGGGACGCTGCCTACCGGCGGGACGTAGCGCCGCCATGGAGTATCGGCACGCCGCAGCCAGAACTGGCCGCACTGATCACCGCCGGAAAAGTACGCAGCGACGTGCTCGATGCCGGATGCGGCCATGCGGAGCTGGCATTGACGTTGGCCGGTCAAGGTTATTCGGTGGTCGGCCTCGATGCCAGTCCGACGGCGGTGGCCGCCGCGACCGCCACCGCCGCCGAACGCGGACTCACCGGGGTGACCTTCGCCCAGGCCGACGTCAGTGATTTCGGCGGCTACGACGGCCGGTTCGCGACCGTCATGGACAGTGGATTGTTCCACTCGCTGCCGGTCGACAGGCGCCCCGATTACCTGCGTTGCATCTTTCGGGCGGCCGGCCCGGGGGCAGTGCTGTATATCTTGTCCTTCGCCGCCGACGTAACCTCCGCCGCAGACCGCCCCGGGCCCCGCGGAGTCACCGAAGACGAGTTCCGGCAAGCTGTTTCGGCCGAGTGGGTAGTGGACGAGGTGCGTCCTGCCTACCTGTACGGCAATGCCGCCCCGATTCCCGACAGCACCGGCGCACCGGATTTCGCGCGGTTCATCGACGGTGACCACTTGAAGATGCCTGGATTTCTGCTCACCGCGCACAAACCCTCCTGAAGTAGGCCCTCCTGCCGGCCCGAGCCGGTATCGCAGCCTCGCTGAGGCAGTCTCGCCTAGCCCGGCAAAGGTCAGACCTGCGTCGCGGATGCCTCCGACGGCGCCAATCTGGCAGTTCTTCCCAGGTCACGCCTATTTACTTTCACGAAAATAATGTCCGCCATACCCAAACGCGGTTCGTGAAATCCAAATTTCGGCCGGTCGGGCACAATATTTTCGCGCCGGAAAATTTTATTGTTTTGACAGCATCGCGCATTGTGTCAATAGCTGTGAATCGAGCCATTGATATTGCTGAAAGTTAACTGGACACTGAGCTGGCACTATCGGTGCGCAAGGAACCAGAACCGAAGACGGTTGGTGGAGTTGGACCGAATAACGACTATCAGCTACTTCTGCTGACAGACCTGGCCACGGATTCACAGCACATTGGGCACATCGAACATTGATGCTGCACATTTGCCCTGGTGAACCGCTACGTTATACCACACCACCACCTGAATCGTTCACCGGCAGTCTGATGTGCCGCATACCCAGTTACCGCTGGACTGAAACCCCGCCAGGCCGTGGTGTCGCCGGCCATGCTGCGGCTCAGGCAACGGCAGCGCGGCCCCACCACCCGGTAGCAATGCCGTATCCCAGCAACGCCACCACATATGGGCTGCGCAGTGCTGGCGACCGCGGCGGTTGTGTCGAGACTGAAGTGACAGTCCACGCCACGTCAGCGACGCTCACCACGCGGCGGTGGCGGCGGCACTTCCATTGCTGAATGCGCGCTGTCCGGCTTCGCGGAGCGCTCCAGAATTCCACAGCGAATACATATATGCCGACGAAGATGCCCTTTTTGGTTTGCCCGGCTCGGCTGGGGCCGAAATTCATCAGAATTTGCCGAACATAACAGCCCGCCAGGTTTCCAGCTAAGAATCATTCAGGCAGCAGCAAACCGCTGTGCGGGCGGCAATAGATGCACTCGCGAATACCTGGCGAGTTGCGTTTGTCACTTACAGTGCTCTCAGGTAGTGTTTGCTGTGTCGGGGTCAAACTATCCAGGGGTGAGGTTATGGAAGTCGCTGTTCGACCCTATTTGACTACCGGCGTAGCGGTTATTAGTGCGAGTGCAATCGCGTTCACTCCCGTTCTCATAGCGCCACCAGATTTCTACAGTCGGGCCGGCCATGCGGTCGCGGCCATCGACAACGTGCAATTGTCCGCACTCTCTGATCTCTTCGCAGCCGCGAAAGCGGCATTCTCTCAGGTTGGGTCGGGCCTCAACACTCTGGCTAACGCAGGCGACGCAGCGGTGACGCGCCTGGCCGACGCCTTGCGGGACAGTCTTGTGGCGGGGATCAACGGCGGCAATACCGCCTTCCAGTCGTTGGTCAACGGACTGTTGGACAGAAGCGGCAACCTGGCTGCCGCACTCGACAGCGCGCTGGCGGCCTTCCCCAGTCCCACTGCCTTCGTTGACGCGTTGGTCACGGCGTTCAGCAAGATTGATCTGAATCTGTCGATTGCCCTGCAGGTGGTGCTCAACCCGCTGCTGAACCTGAACGTCGCCCTCAATACGCAGGTGATCGCGGAGGCGTTGCAGCATGCCGGCGCTCAGCTGGCCGCCGCATTCAACGCGGCTATCTCGGCGTTCCCGTCACCGATCGCATTCGTCAACGCAGTCACCACCGAACTGGCCCGGCTGGTTCCCAACTTCGGTGCACTGAGCTCGGCGGCCCAAACTGCCATCGCTGATCTGTCCACGGCCCTGTCAACCGCGCTGGCCAACGGCCTCGCCATGGGCAACACCGCCTTCCAGGCGTTGATCAACGGCCTGATGAACGGGGGCGCGGCCCTAACTAATGCGCTGAACGCAGCGCTGGCGGCCTTCCCGAGTCCCACTGCCTTCGTCAACGCGTTGGTCACAGCGTTCGGCAAGATCAGCCCTGATTTGTCGATTGCCCTGCAGGTGGTGCTCAACCCGATGCTGAACCTGAACGTCGCCCTCAACGCACAGGTGATCGCGGAAGCGTTGCAGCATGCCGGCGCTCAGCTGGCCGCCGCATTCAACGCGGCTATCTCGGCGTTCCCGTCACCGATCGCGTTCGTCAACGCAGTCACCACCGAACTGGCCCGGTTCGCCCCCAACTTTGGTGCACTGAGCTCGGCGGCCCAAACCGCCATCGCTGATCTGTCCA
>DASUGW010000042.1:0-26406 GCA_036273805.1 Mycobacterium sp. | reverse complement strand
CAGAACAGCAGCACCGGCATGTTGGCCACGACGTTGCCCGTAGGCGTGGTGCCGAACGCGCCCAGGTGTCCGTCCTGGAAGATCCACACCAAAGCACCGAAAGCGGCGGTCAGCGAAAGTACGTTGAGGACAAGGGCTTTCACCGGCAGGACGACGCTACCGGTCAGCAGGAACAGCAGCACAAAGGTGATCACCGCGATAATGCCGAGCACTACGGGCAACCGTGACGTGATGGCGGCGACGCTGTCGCGGTTGATCTGCGCGATGCCGGTGAACTGAACCGAACGACCGTCCGGCCCCGGTATCGCGCGCAGGGTGTCGAGCTGGGTCTCCGACGCCTGCGAGAACAGCGGTGCGTCGCTGCCGATGGTCAGAAACGCCCGGCCGTGGGCGACGCCCGTCGCACCCGTGGGAGGTCCGACTTTGCGTCCTCCGACGAAGGTGCCCGTCGGCGCCGTCACCGCGGAAATATCCGCCACCCGAGACAAATCGGCGGCGTAGCTCTCGAAATCGGCCGGGCTCAGACCCTTCACGTCGGGCACCACCACGACCACTGCACTGTCGGAGTTGCTTGCGAAGTCGGCGCGCAACCGGTCACCCACGTGATGCGCGGACGCGAAGCCCGGCAGCACGCGGTCGTCGGGGAAGCCCCATTTGATGCCGAGGAACGGCAGCCCCAACAAGAGCAGCACCGCCGCGCCGGCCAGTCCGATCGGCACTGCCCGGCGCATCACCAATTTCGCCGACCGGTACCAGAACATCTGCGTACCGGGTTTGCGCACCGACGCGTGGCGCCGGCGGGATCCCCCGATCAGCCGGCTCACGCTGAGTGCATCGAGCCGCGGACCCAGTAGCGCGATGACCGCCGGAGTCACGAACAGCGCCGCCAATACGCAGAACGCGACGGTGGCGACACCGGCATAGGCGAACGATTTCAAGAAGTACATGGGGAACAGCACCATCGCCACCATCGAGAACGCCACTGTCGTCGCAGAGAACAGCACCGTGCGCCCGGCGGTCATCATGGTGCGCACCAGCGCGGCGTCGCGGTCCCGTCCGTCGGCGAGCTCGTCTCGGTAGCGACTCACGATCAGCAGGGTGTAGTCGATGGCGAGCGCCAGACCCAGCGCGGTGGTGAGGTTCAGCGCAAAGATCGACACGTCGGTGGTGAAACTGATGAAACGCAGCACCGCCATCGAGCCGACGATCGCCAACACCCCGACCATCATCGGCAGCGCCGCGGCCACCAGGCCGCCGAACACCCAGACGAGCACCAGGAAGCTCAGCGGTATGGCGATTGACTCCATCAGGAACAGGTCGTGCTGGTTCTGTGCATTGATCTGCGCGTAGACCATCGCAGAGCCACCGGTGCGCACCTCGACGCCGGGATATTGGGGCATGATGACGGTGCCGACGGCGTCGGAGATCGTGTCCGCGTTCTTGGGCGCGTTGTTCTCGCCGCCGGTGATGCTGGCGACGACCAGTCCGGTCTGACCGTCTCGGCTGATCAGGTTTCCGGCGGCCTGCGGTGAACCGGCCGTCCACGCGGACACCACATTGGCGACGTTCGGCGTGCCCTTGATGTAGTCGACGATGGCCAGACCCGCCGCGCGGGCCGCGGCGCCGCCGGCTCCACCCGGCGCGGTGACGGTGAACACCAAGTCCATGTCGCCCTGGCCGAACGTCTCGACCAGCGCGTGATTAGCGCGGGCAGACTCTGACGTCGGGTCCTGGAAGCCGCCGGCGGCCAGGCTCTTGGCCACCGGCACCCCGAACACGGCCGCCGCGATCGTGACCAACACCGCGACGGCAAGCAACCGCCGCGGCGCCGCGATGGCCAGACGCGCGATCCGCTGGAGCATGTCTTCCCCCTCCGAATGACCGAGAATCGGCCTCGGCAGGATCCGCAGATTTCAGTGATCACTCATCGGTGTCAACGACGCAGAGCTGCCGCGAGTTCATCTCACTGGACCCGGCTGGATCAATGCCGAACGTGTGCCTTCCACCAACTGTCGATGGCGTCAAAATTGCTGGTGACCAGCTTTTGGAGCTCCCGACCCGCCAGTAAGTCTACTCGGGAGTAATTTTGCCACCATTTTCCGAACCGTAACTCAAAGAGTTCTTAATAGTGACCCATAGGCTCAGTGGCATGTGGATCGACGACACCAACGCAGATGTCATCAAGGTCGACTTCGACGCGCTCTATCACGGCGATGTCCTCGTCGAGGGCGACAACACCGAACAACTCGATGAAGACTCGCATCTGATTGCCAGCTGACCGGATAGCTCCGGTTCCGACGCCTAGCGCGTCCACACTGTTCAGATGTCGTTCACGGCGTAAGCACGTGCTGTGAACGAGAAATGCCCGCCGGCGCCGGCGGGCATTTCTCGTTTCCGTCCCCGGGTGATTTCGGGGTGATCGCACACGCTCAGCGTGTCAGATCACCCCGAAATCACCCGTCACGCTCAGGCGGCCGACTCCTCTTCGTCGACAGCGACCATGTCGGCCAGGCGCCCGGTGATGATGTCCTCGGCCTCTCCGACGATGCGCGCCACCAGTTCCCCAACGGTCGGGATGTCGTTGATCAGGCCCATCGCGGTGCCGACGGTCCAGATTCCGGCGTCGATGTCACCGTCGTCGAACACCTTGCGACCACGCACACCGGCCACCAGATCCTTGACGTCCTCGAACTGACCGCCATCCTTGAGGATTTGCACGACCTCACGCGAAACCTCGTTCGACGCCACGCGCGCGGTGTTGTGCAGGCTGCGGAAGATCAGCTCGGTGCCGCGCTCGTCGCCGGCGACGATGGCTTCCTTGACGTTCTGGTGGATGCAGGACTCCACGGTGCACATGAATCGCGAACCCATGTTGATGCCGTCGGCGCCGAGCGCCAGTGCGGCCACCAGGCCACGCGAGTCGGCGAAGCCACCGGAGGCGATCATCGGGATCTCGATCTGCGCCGCCGCGGCCGGAATCAGCACCAGGCCCGGCACGTCGTCCTCTCCGGGGTGACCGGCGCACTCGAAGCCGTCGATGCTGATGCCGTCCACGCCCAGGCTCTGCGCCTTGACCGCGTGGCGCACCGAGGTGCACTTGTGCAGCACCTTGATGCCGTTGTCATGGAACATCGGCAAGTGCGGTGCCGGGTTGGACCCCGCCGTCTCGACGATCTTGATGCCGGCATCGACGATCACCTGGCGGTACTCGTCATATGGCGGCGGGTTGATCGCCGGCAGGATCGTGAGGTTCACACCGAACGGCTTGTCGGTCAGATCCCGGGTCTTGGCGATCTCATTCGCCAGGTCTGCCGGGGTGGGCTGGGTCAGCGCGGTGATAAACCCGAGCCCGCCCGCATTCGCCACGGCCGCGACCAGTTCCGCGCGCCCGACCCACTGCATGCCACCCTGGGCGATGGGGTGCTCCACCCCGAACGCCTCGGTGAACTTCGTCTTGATTGCCATGTGTCCCCTTCTATTAGCTGTGCCGGACGCTCATCGCGGAGCCATACGGATTGCGCCGTCGAGGCGGATGACCTCGCCGTTGAGCATCGGGTTCTCCACGATATGCACCGCGAGTGCGCCGTACTCGTCGGGGTCGCCAAGGCGAGCCGGGTGCGGGACCTGCTTGCCGAGGGATGCCTGCGCCTCCTCGGGCAGCGAGCCCAACAGCGGAGTCTTGAACAGGCCAGGTGCAATGGTGCACACGCGGATCAGCTCACGGGACAGATCCCGCGCGATCGGCAGGGTCATGCCGACGACACCACCCTTGGAAGCCGAGTACGCCGCCTGACCGATCTGCCCCTCGAACGCGGCGACCGAAGCGGTGTTGATGATGACGCCCTTCTCACCGTTGATCGGCTCGGTCCGGGCGATCCGCTCGGCCGACAGGCGCAGCACATTGAAGGTGCCGATCAAGTTGACCTCGATGACCTTGCGGAAACCGTCCAGCGGGAACGCGCCATCCTTGCTCAGCGTCTTGATGGCGTTGCCGATGCCCGCGCAGTTGACGTTGATGCGCAGCGCGCCCATCTCCTCCGCGGCGTCGAGAGCGGCGCTGACCTGCTCGGGGTCGGTGACATTGGCCTCCACGAAGCGGGCGCGACTGCCCAGGTCCGCGACGACGTCACCGCCCTTGATGTCGATCACCACCACCGAGGCGCCCCGGTCCAACAGGCGTTTCGTCGTCGCCAGGCCCAGGCCCGACGCGCCTCCAGTGACGACAGCTACCGCGTCCTTGATCTCCACGTCCGCACGATCCTCTCAGTCAACCAACCAATTGGTTGGGACCATATCAGCTCTGGGTCCACTCCTTGAGCACAGCCTCGGTGTCTTCGCCGGGCACCCGCGGTGGGGTCGGCGTACCGGGCTGGCTGCGGGAGAACCGCGGCGCCGGCCGGGGCTGCAGACCGTCGGTGCCGGCGTCGTAGAAGGTGTCGCGTTCGGCGATGTGCGGCTCGTCGAGCACCTCGTTGAATGCCAACACCGGGGTGGCGCAGGCGTCCGAACCCGCGAACACCTTCGTCCAATGGTCACGGTCATGCTTGGCGATGGCCTCGGTGAACGCCGCACGCAGCTTGGGCCAGCCGGAGAAGTCGTTCTGCGCAGGCAGGCCGGCCAGCACTTCGGGGGCCAGATCCAACTTGTCGATCAGTTCGGCATAGAACTGCGGTTCGATGGCACCGAGGGCGATATAGCGGCCGTCGGCGGTTTCGTAGGTGTCGTAATACGGCGCACCTGTGTCGAGCATGTTGACGCCGCGCTCATCGGACCAGGCACCGCTGGCACGGAACGCCCACATCATCTGGATCAGCACGCTGGAGCCGTCGACCATTGCGGCGTCGACGACCTGCCCCTTGCCCGAGGTCTGCCGCTCGAAGATTGCCGAGAGGATGCCGACGAGCAAGAACATCGACCCACCACCGAAGTCACCGGCGATGTTCAACGGCGGTACCGGCTTTTCCCCCTTGCGCCCGACCGCATGCAGCAGACCGTTGAGAGAGATGTAGTTGATGTCGTGGCCGGCCTGCAGCGCGCGGGGACCGGTCTGGCCCCACCCGGTCATCCGGCCGTAGATGAGGCGTTCGTTGACCTTGGCGCAGTCTTCCGGACCCAAGCCCAGGCGCTCGGTCACGCCCGGGCGAAAGCCCTCGATCAGCACATCGGCTGCGGCGACGAGCTTGAGCACCAGTTCGCGGCCCTCGTCGGACTTGAGATCCGCGGTCACCGAACGCCGGTTGCGCAGCATGGCATCGCGAATCGGGTTGGGGTTCTTGGATGGACGTTCGATGCGGACGACGTCGGCGCCGAGATCACCGAGGATCATCGCCGCATGCGGGCCCGGGCCGATGCCGGCCAACTCCACAACCTTGAGTCCCTTGAGCGGTCCCGCCACGGTGCACCTCCACTGTCGGTCAAACTGTTGCTTTGTCCTCGCCTGGCATCTTGTCAGGGGTAGGCACCCAACCAACCGGCGGGTGGGCTCTATGGTGTCCCCATGACTATCGCCGAATCCGGTCTGGACGCGCTGACCCCCGTCAAGGGTCTTCTGGTGGAGCTCACCGACGGGGTGTTGTCGGTGACCATCGACCGCCCCGAGAGCCTGAACTCGGTCAATCCTGCGGTGCTCGACGGCATCGTCGTCGCGCTGGAGACCGCCAAGACCGACCCGCGGGTGCGTGTGGTGCGCCTGGGCGGGACCGGTCGCGGCTTCAGCTCGGGCGCGGGCATCGGCGCCGACGACGCCGTGGGCGGCTCGAACGCTGCGGAGCCGATCGAGACACTGCTGCAGGCCAACCGTGCGGTGCGCGCGATCATCGACATGCCACGGCCGGTGGTCGCCGTTGTGCAGGGCCCGACGGCCGGCGTCGGGGTGTCGCTGGCGCTGGCCTGTGATCTCGTAATCGCCTCGGAGGCAGCGTTTTTCCTGCTTGCGTTTACCAAGATCGGATTGATGCCCGACGGCGGTGCCACCGCACTGGTCGCCGCGAACATCGGCCGTACCCGCGCAATGAAGATGGCGCTGCTGGCCGACCGCGTAACGGCCGCCGAGGCGCTCGACTGGGGTCTGGTCAGCGCGGTGCACAAGGCCGAGGATCTGGAGGCCGAAGCGGCCAAGGTGATCAAGCGCCTGCTGTCCGGGCCCGCGGTGGCCATCTCGAAGACCAAGCAGGCGGTCAACGCCGCCACCCTGGGCGACTTCGACGGCGCACTGGCGCGTGAGACCGCCGGGCAGCATCTCCTGCTGCACTCCGGTGATCTGCGCGAAGGCATCAAGGCGTTCCAGGAGAAGCGCTCCCCCTCTTTCTCCGACACCTGAGCCGCCTCCCCTTCTTCTTCTCCCCCGCGCGAGCGCCCGTGTTTGTACGCCGACACGCCGCGTCAGCTGTACATTTGCGGACACTCGACGGGTGAACCCGGCCTAAAAATCATTGGACCCGACGCGTCTTCGTCGGCGACCATCGTCAGGTGAACACGCAACTCGACCAACAGGCCCGCGGGCTCGCTGGCTGGCGCGTGCTCGCACCTTTCGCGCTGCGCGAATACCGCTTGCTGATCGCCGCACTGTCCCTCTCGATTTTCGCCGAGGGCATGTGGACGGTCGTGATGGCGCTGCAGGTCATGCACATCGACCGCGATCCGACCGCGCTGTCGCTGGTGGCATCCTGCCTCGGCATCGGCCTGGTCGCCTTCATCCTGGTGGGAGGCATTGCCGCCGACCGTTTTCCGCAGCGCAGCATCATCATCGCCGTGGAAACGGTGAACTTCACGGCCGTCAGCGTGGTCGCGGTACTCGGCGCGACCGGACTGCTGCAGATCTGGCACATGGCCGTCGCGGCAGCACTGCTGGGCAGCGCCGCGGCGTTCTTCTTCCCCGCCTACAACGCCTATCTGCCGCGGATCCTGCCGACCGAACAACTGTTGGCCGCCAAGGGAATCGAAGGCGTGGTGCGGCCCGTGCTACAGCGCGCCGCGGGACCCGCGGTGGCCGGCGTACTCGTCGGCGCGACGTTCCCGTCGCTCGGGCTTGGTGCGGTCGCGCTGCTGTTCGGGATCGGCCTGACCCTGCTGATCGCCACTCGGCCGGTGCGCCAAGGCTTTTCGAATGAACACATCGGGGAGAAGCCACACGTGCTGGCCGACCTGCGGGACGGATTCCGGTTCATGGCGGGGACCCCGTGGCTGCGCACGACCGTGGCCTTCGCGAGCATCTTCGTGCTGTTGGTGCTCGGGCCGATCGAGGTGCTGCTGCCGTTCATCGCCGCCGACCGGTTTGCCGACGGCGCGCGGATGTACGGGTTGATGCTGGCGGCCTACGGCATCGGGTCTGCGCTCGGCGCCATCGGCGTGTCCTCGGGCCGGATGCCGCGCCGCTACCTCACGGTGATGATGCTGGTGTGGGGTCCGGGTGCACTCCCGCTGGCCCTCGTCGGCTGGACGCACTCGTTCGCGGTGTTGGCCACGGCGATGTTCATCGTCGGCCTCACCGACGGTATTGGCATGGTCATCTGGGGCACGCTGCTGCAGCGGCGGGTGGCGCGGAACATGGTCGGCCGGGTCTCGAGCCTGGATTTCTTTGTCTCGCTGGCGTTCCTGCCGCTGTCGATGGCGATCGCCGGGCCGCTGTCGAAGATCGTCTCGATGCAGACCATCTTCATCGTCGCCGGGATCGCCCCGATGATGCTGGCGGCGATCGCCTGGGTCGCGGCGCGGATGTCGGCCGACGAGCTCGCAAACCCGCTGCGCTGACGCGCCGAGACCGACGTTTTGACAGCTTCTACTCGAACTCTCTGTTCCAAACGTCGGTTTCGGCGCCGAAGGGTCGGGTCAGGCTCCGCGGTGCAGGTCGATCAGATGCTGGTACGCCACGGCGTTGAGTTGGTTGTGCTTGAACTCGTCATCGCTGAGTTCACGGCGGATCTTGCCGGGCACACCGGCCACCAGCGAGCGCGGTGGTATCACCATGCCCTGGGCCACCACCGCTCCGGCGGCGATCAGCGACCCCGCTCCGATCACCGCCCCGTTGAGCACGGTCGCGCTCATACCGACAAGGACGTCGTCCTCGACCGTGCAGCCGTGCAGCACCGCATTGTGACCGACCGTCACACCGGCCCCGATTCGCGCCGGGAATCCGGGGTCGACGTGGATCGTGACGCCGTCCTGGATATTCGAGCCGGCGCCGATCTCGATAGGTTCGAACTCCGCACGCAGCGTCGCGCTGTACCAGATGCTGGCCCGCTCGGCGAGGCTGACGCGTCCGATCAAGCTGGCATTGGGCGCCACCCATGCCTCGGGATGCACGTGCGGGCTGTTTCCGGCGAGGGTGATCAGCAGGGGCTCAGGCATGGCCGCCATCGTAGAGCGACTACTCACACACCCTGGAAAGCCCTGCGGTAGCCCGACGGCGACATGCCCAGACCGCGGCGCAGGTGGTGCCGAAGGTTGGCGGCGCTGCCCAGGCCGGACAATCGCGCGACCTCGTCGACCGGCAAGTCCGCTTGCTCCAGCAACTCACGTGCGCGTTCGACGCGGCGTTCGCGCACCCAGAGGCCCGGGGCCTGACCGGTCTCCTCGCGGAACCGGCGGTTGAAGGTGCGCGGACTCATGCCGGCGTGGCGGGCCAGTTGCTCGATGGTCAGCTCCTCGTCGAGATGGCGGCACGCCCACGCCCGAGTACGACCCGTCGACGCCTCGTCATCGCCCGGCACCGGTCGCTCGATGAACTGCGCCTGGCCGCCCTCGCGCCACGGCGGGACGACGCAATACCGGGCCACCGCGTTGGCCACCTGCGAACCGTGATCGGCCCGAATCATGTGCAGGCACAGGTCGATTCCGGCGGCCAGGCCGGCCGAGGTGAGGATGTCGCCGTCGTCGACGAACAACACGTTCTCGTCAACGCGCACCTCGGGATGCAGCGCACGCAGGTCGGAAGCGAACTTCCAGTGCGTCGCCGCGGGGCGCCCGTCGAGCAACCCGGCGGCAGCCAGAACAAACGCTCCGGTACAGATGGACACCATGCGGGCGCCTGGACGCACCGATGCGAGCGCCGCCGAGAGCTCGGCGGGCAACACCCCGCGTTCACGGGCCGGGGTGTAACGGGTTCCCGGAATGACAACCGTGTCCGCGCGGGCCAGAGCCTCCGGTCCGTGTTCCGGGATGATGCCGAACCCGTTCGTCGCCGGCACGGGGTCGGTGGTCAGACCACACGTCGTCACGTCATACAGACGATTGCCCGACATGTCCTGGGCGGCGCCGAACAGCATCGTCGGGATGGTGGCGTCAAATCCGATGACGGGCGGCAGCAGAAGCACGACGACGCGGTGCATCCAACAAGTGTGGCACGTTCTTGACGGATATTGTCATTCATGCCACTGGTTGGAACACGGACCCACCGCGATAGTGGGTCGGTGACAGTCACTTCGGCGCCTTCCCAACACGCATCACCGCGTCTGCACTGGGCCTGGGTCATCGCGGCCGTGAGCTTCGTGGCGATCCTGGGCGCCGCCGGTTTCCGGTCGGTGCCCGGCGTCATGATGATGCCGCTGCATCACGAATTCGGCTGGTCCCATGGCGTAATCGGGCTGGCGATGTCGGTCAACATGATGCTATTCGGGCTGACAGCTCCGTTTGCGGCGGCATTGATGGACCGGTTCGGCATTCGTCTGGTGCTTACCGCCGCGCTGACGCTCATCGCTGCGGGCAGCGCCCTGAGCGTGACGATGACAGCAAGCTGGCAATTGGTGCTGCTGTGGGGTGTGCTCGTCGGCACCGGGACCGGAGCGATTTCGATGGGCTTCGTCGCCACCATCGCCACGCGCTGGTTCGACACGCACCGCGGTCTGGTCACTGGTGTCCTGACCGCGGCCGGCGCCACCGGCCAGCTGATCTTCCTGCCCGTCATCGCGGCGGTGACCACGCGGCACGGCTGGCGGGCGGCGTCACTTGTGGTGGCCTTCGCTGCCTTGTCGGTTATTCCATTGGTTCTGGCCTTTATCCGGAACTGGCCACAGGACAAGGGAATTCGCGCATTTGGCGCCTCCTCGGAGACACCCGGGACGGCCCCTGAACCCCCGGGCAGCACGTTCGGCGCCGCATTCGCCGGGCTGCGTGCGGGCATACGGGTACCCGCTTTCTGGCTGCTGGCCGGGAGTTTCGCCATCTGCGGTATGACCACCAACGGCCTGATCGGAACCCACTTCATCCCGGCGGCAAACGACCACGGGATGCCGACAACCGTGGCAGCCGGGCTGCTGGCCACCATCGGCGTGTTCGATGTGGGCGGCACCGTTTTGTCGGGCTGGCTCACCGACCGGGTGGACCCGCGGCTGCTTTTGATCGTGTACTACACCGGCCGCGCGATATCGCTGGCTCTGTTGCCGGGGTTGCTGTCGCCCCACGCGGAACCGGGAACTTGGGTGTTCATCATCTTCTACGGCCTGGATTGGGTGGCGACGGTGCCGCCGACCATCGCGCTGTGCCGCCGCTACTTCGGCGCCGCCACCCCGATCGTGTTCGGGTGGATCTTCAGTGCCCACCAGATCGGGGCGGCGGTCGCTGCCGCGGGCGCCGGCTGGTTGCGCGATCTCTCGGGCAGCTACAGTCCGGCCTTCCTGACGGCCGCCGGTCTATGCATTCTGGCGACGGTGTTGTGCGCCTCCGTTCGACGGCCTGCCGTCCTCCTGTCCTGAACCGCCTACCAGGCAGTTTTGGGGGGTTCGGAGCGCTGCGCATACGATTTCCGACGGTTTGGAGTGGCCCGCGCCGGTAACGCAATGCGGCGTTGTGGCGACTACTTGGACGTATTCGGATCCAAACCGACGACGTCCACTGCAGCACGGCCCCACCCGCCACGAAAGGGACCCGATGAACACCCGCATGAAGACCCTGGGCGCTGCCGCGGCGTTGGCCGCCATTGCCCTGTCCATTCCGACCGCGGTGAACGCCTATGCCGACGATCCGGCACCGGCGCCCACGACCGCCGTCACCACCACACCAGTCGCCCGGATCCCCGACGTGCAGGGCCCGGGCTGTGACGCCTACAACAAGGCGCTGGCCGCCCGTAGCGGCTCGCCCACCACGGTCAGCGAGCAGTCCGCGTCGCAGGCGCTGGCCACCAATCCCGACCTGAGCGATTTCAGCGCCGCCATCTCCGGCCAGTGGAACCCGGCCGTGAACCTCGTCAGCGTGCTCGACAACGGGCCGTACAACGTCTTCGCGCCCACCAACGACGCGTTCGCGAAGATGGACCCGGCGCAGTTGGCCGCACTCAAGGCCAACCCGACTGAGCTGACCAGCGTGCTCTACTACCACATTGCGCTGGGTCTTCTGGGTCCCGACGACATCCACGGCAAGCTGACCACCCAGCAGGGCAAGCAGATCACCGTCACCGGCAAGGGCGGCGACCTGAAGTTCGACGACACCGCCAAGGTCGTCTGCGGCGGCATCGCTGCCAAGAACGCGAAGATCTACATGATCGACACGGTGCTCAGCCCCAGCAACGCGCTGGGTGGTGACGCGACCACCACGACGTCGGCGGCGCCGGGCGCCCAAGCGGAAGCGACCACCACGGCCAGCGCACCGGCCACCACATCCGCCGCCGCGACGGCAGCACCGGCCACCACGACAGCAGCGCCGGCCGCCTGATCCGAACGGATCTCATAACGCCGAAAGTCGGCCTGTTGACGGCCTTTTCAGGCCTTAACTGTCAACAAGCCGACTTTCGGCGTTAGAGGATTACAGGCCCAGGTCTCGGCCGATGATCTCCTTCATGATCTCGGTGGTGCCACCGAAGATCGTCTGGATGCGAACGTCGACGTAGTCGCGAGCCACCTTGTACTCGTTCATGTAGCCATAGCCGCCGTGCAGCTGCACGCAGTTGTCGATGACCTTCTTGCCGAGCTCGGTGCACCACCACTTGGCCTTGGAGGCTTGGACAGCGGTCAGCTCCTTGGCGACGGCGGCGGTCAGGCAGCGGTCGATGTACTGCTCGGCGATCTCGAGTTCGGTGTCCATCTCGGCCATCAGGAACCGGCTGTTCTGGAAGCTACCGATGGGCTGCCCAAAAGCCTTGCGGTCCTTGACGTATTGGAGTGTGTCGGTCCAGGTCTGCCGCGCCCCGGCGACGGCGGCGATGGCGATCGAGAGCCGCTCCGACGGCAGGTTGGCCATCAAGTGGTAGAAGCCGTGACCTTCCTTGCCCAGCAGGTTGTTGCCCGGCACCCGGACGTTCTCGAAATGCAGCTCGGCGGTGTCGGCGGCATGCAGGCCCATCTTGTCGAGCTTGCGACCGCGGGTGAAACCTTCCATACCGCGCTCGACCACCAGCAGCGAGAAGCCCTTGTGCCCGGCCTCGGGGTCGGTGCGGGCCACCACGATCACCAGATCGGAGTTGATGCCGGCGGAGATGAATGTCTTGGAACCGTTGACAATCCAGTCGTCGCCATCGCGTACCGCCGAAGTCTTGATTCCGGCCAGGTCACTACCCGCGCCGGGTTCGGTCATCGCGATCGCGCCGATGAGCTCGCCACTGACGTAGCCGGGCATCCAGCGTTCCAGCTGCTCTTCGGTGCCCAGGTCCTTGAAGTACGGGCCGACGATATCGTTCTGCAGGCTCAGCCCGGGGGTGGCTGGCCCGAACTTGGACAGCTCCTCGACGACCACCGCGTTGAACCGGAAGTCCTCCGAGCCGCCGCCGCCGAACTTCTCCGGCATGTTGAAGCCGATCAGCCCGTACTTGCCTGCGGCAGCGTACGACTCACGGTCGACAAGCCGCTCCCTCTCCCACTTCTCGGCGTTGGGAGCGCATTCCTTCTCGATGAACTGACGGGTGGTCTCCCGCAGCTGCTCATGCTCGGGTTCGAATACCAGTCGCTTCATGAAACTCGTTCTCCTATCTAGCTTTCCAGACGGGTGCGCGCTTCTCGGCGAATGCCAGCGGCCCCTCTTTGGCGTCTTCGGAGCGCAGTACCGCGCTCATCTCCCGCATGGTGCGGCTCCATCCGGCCTCGTCGCCGGTGATCACTGCGTCATCGACGCCGTAGGCCACGCGCTTGCTCGCCCACACCGCCAGCGGTGCGTTGACGGTGATGCGTTCGGCCAGTGCCACCGCCGCCTCGACGACGGTGCCGTCGGGCACCACCTCATTGATCAGACCCCATTTGAGCGCCTCGTCGGCGGTGATCGGCTCACCGGTGAACAGCAGTTGCATCGCCACCTTGCGGGGCAGGTGGTCCACAATCCTGAAGACACCGCCCGCCGCAGCGATCAGACCGCGCTTCACCTCGGGCAGACCGAACTTCGAACGCTCCTCGGCAACCACCAGGTCGCTGGCGAGCGCCAGTTCGGTACCGCCACCCAGTGCGGTGCCGTTGACCGCCGCGATGGTGGGTTTGTCGATGTAGTGCCGCACGTAGCCGGCGAATCCCCATTCGGCGTGCTCGGGATGGAACAGGTTCTCGCGCCGGGAGATCGCCTTGAGATCGGCGCCCGCACAGAAGCCCGGGCCGGCACCGGTCAGGACGACGGCTCGGACGTCGGGATCGTCCTGCGCGGCCTGCAGTGCGTCACCGACCGCGGTGGAGACCGCGGCATTGATGGCATTGCGGGCGTCGGGACGGTTGAGCGTGATGATCAGGACGTTGCCCCGCCGCTCGGTGAGCGCGGCGGCAGCGTCGGTTGCCTGCTCGGTCACAGCAGCTCGAGAATGGTCGCGTTGGCCTGACCGCCGCCCTCGCACATGGTCTGCAGGCCGTACTGAATTCCCTTGTCCCGCATGTGGTAGAGCATCGTCGTCATGATGCGGGCACCCGAACCACCGAGCGGGTGACCCAGCGCGATGGCGCCGCCGTTGGGGTTCAGCTTCTTCTCGTCGGCGCCGATGTCTTTCAGCCACGCCAGCGGAACCGGGGCGAACGCCTCATTGACCTCGAAGACGCCGATCTGATCGAGGCTCAGGCCCGAGCGCTGAAGGGCCTTCTGGGTCGCCGGGATCGGTGCAGTCAGCATGATCACCGGGTCGGACCCGGCCAGCACCGCGGTGTGCACCTTGGCAAGCGGCTTGAGGCCCAGCGCCTTTGCCTTCTCGGCCGACATGAACAGCAGCGCAGCCGAGCCGTCGGAGATCTGCGAGGAGTTGCCGGCGTGGATCACACCGTCTTCCTTGAAAGCCGGCTTGATCTTGGCCAGACCCTCGATGGAACCACCACGGCGGATGCCTTCGTCCTTGAGGACAATGTTGCCCTCGGAATCCTTGATGGCCACGATCTGGTCGTCGAACGCGCCGGAATCCTGTGCGGCGGCAGCCTTCTCGTGGGAGCCGAGGGAGAACTGATCCAGATCGGTGCGGCTGAAACCCCACTGCTGGGCGATCATCTCGGCGCCGGTGCCCTGGTTGGGCGTCTGCGAGTAACGGTTGCGGAACGCCTCCGGGTAGGGGTGTCCGCCGTTGGCCAGGGATGCGCCCATCGGAGTACGCGACATGACCTCGACGCCACCGGCGACCACCACGTCGTAGTGCCCGGCCACCACACCGGCAGCGGCGAAGTGCACCGACTGCTGGCTCGACCCGCACTGCCGGTCGACCGTAACGCCGGGCACCGACTCCGGCCAGCCCGCCGCGAGCACCGCCGTGCGCGCGATGTCGAGAGCCTGTTCGCCGGCCTGCATGACGCAGCCCCAGATGACATCGTCGACCAGCGCCGGGTCCACCCCGGCGCGCTCGACCAGGCCGTTGAGCACTTGCGCGGAGAGCTCGCCCGGGTGAACCCCGGACAGGCCACCGTTGCGCTTGCCGACGGCGGAACGTACAGCCTCGACGATCACGGCTTCAGGCATGGACTCATCCTCTCAACTGGTTGGTTGGTTACGTTCTTAGCATCCGCGCCGCGACGGGCGCACGGAGGGTCTGTAAAACGCGCCTACTGTGGACGGATGGCAGACGTGATCATCTTCGGCGGCCACGGCAAGGTGGCACTGCAACTGGCCCATATCCTCAGCGAACGCGGCTATCAGGTCACGTCGGTGTTCCGCAATCCCGATCACTGCGACGAGGTTGCCGCCACCGGTGCACGCCCCGTTGTCGGCGACATCGAGAAGCTGGATGCCCACGCGCTGGCTGACCTGATCGCCGGTGAGGCCGCGGTGGTGTTCTCGGCCGGCGCCGGTGGCGGCAATCCCGCCCGTACCTACGCTGTCGATCGGGATGCCGCGATCCGGGTCATCGACGCGGCGGGCCAGGCCGGCACCCGCAGGTTCGTCATGGTGTCCTATTACGGCGCCGGCGCCGACCACGGCGTTCCCGAGGACAATTCGTTCTATCCGTACGCGCAGGCCAAAGCCGCCGCCGACGCGCATCTGCGGGCCTCGAATCTCGACTGGACCATCCTGGGTCCCGGAAGCCTGACCCTCGATCCGCCGACCGGTCGTATCACGGTGGGCGCGGCGGCAGCCAAGGGCACGGTGTCGCGCAGCGACGTCGCCGCGGTGATCGCCGCAGTTCTGGCCGACGACGGCACGATCCGGCACACCATCGAATTCAACAACGGCGACACTCCGATCGCCGAAGCGCTGCAAGAGCTTTAGCGCGTGGACTTATCCACGGCGACGTGCACCGGCACCGCGTCGTCCCACGGTTGACGGGTCACTGCGTCGGCAACTCGGATGTAGCCGGACTCGAACTCCCCGGTCGCCGCATCGACCAGGCGGTAACGCTGCGCCTGGATGTGGATCGGCTGGGCGTCGAGCAGCACCACCCGCACCTCGCCGGGCTCGAAATGGCAGCGCCGCTGTAGCGCGTCGATCAATTGTTCGTTGTGCATGTGCCCGTCGCCGAAGTTCCAGCCGATGGCCGTCGAGCAGATGCGCTCGCCGTCGGTCATCACATAGCCTTCTTCGGAGTCATTACCGCTGGGTCCCGCCATCGCGCGGTGCGCCAGGGTGTACATCATCCGGCCGTGGGTGTTGAAGCAGCGGAACGAATATCCGAGATACTGCAGAATCTGGGCGGCCTCCGGGCTGCCGTAGGCCTTCTCCAGTTGGGCCTGCGGCATGCTGGCGATGGCCACCAGGTTCTCGGCGATCTTCTGCGACGCCGAAGGCTTGATGCACCATAGCGAGCTGTCCCAGTTGCCGGCGTAATAGCGCATGCCGGGCAGGAAGGAAACCTTGCGCGGGAACAGGTTTCCCAAAGTCACGCTGCACACCAGCAGGGCGAACAACAACACCGGCAGCGGGGTCGACAGATCGCCGATACCCACACGTGCATGCCCGACGAACAACGTCCCCACACAGAAGATCATGAAAACGTTCCATTCCAACGGCACGCCCATCGGAATGGACGTCAGGATGCCGAGGTGAAACAACACCATCACGACGGCCGCGACGGCCGTCGGCCATCCGCCGTGAGAGAAGAACAACGCCAGCGGAACCAGCATCTCCACGGCGGTGGAGCAGTGCGCCACGATCCGCGAGATCCGTCCGGGCCGAAGATCGTCCGGGAAGTGTTCGAAGAACAACCGTTTGAGCGCCCGCGGGCGGACCACCGGGCTGTTGGACATCATCGTCGAGATGACGAACGGAAAATGCTTGTTCAGCTTGGAGGTCGCCGCACCCATCCAAATCGCGAGGCACACGAGCTTTGCGGCGATGATCATGTCCACCCCGTAGCCGGCGAACAGGAACGCCACCGTGAAGGATGCGTACACCTCGCCGCGGGCCGCCAGGAAGATGACCTTGTCCCGCAATCCGCACAGGGCAAGCACGCCGAGGATCGCCCAGATCTGCCATGCGGGCAACACGCCGACCTCGGTGCCCAACGCCGCCACCGGTCCGGTGGCGTCGGAGAACAGCGCGACCACCAGCAGTATCAGCAATGCCGCGTACAGCAGGATGTCGACGGGTTCGCGGTTGTCGCCACGGGTCAGCGGCACCCGGCGCGGCCACGGTGGCAGCCGAATCGTGTTGGGCCGCAACCAGTAGAGGATCGAGCCCATCGGCGGCAAGTACCGGTTGTTGAGCGGCCCGAAGCCGCAACCCAGACCGACGACCTCGAACAGCATCGTGTAGAGCACGACCTTCTCGAAGACGACCGGTTCAGTCCACCACTGTGCCACCTGGGTGAACCCGTCGACCCCGCGAGTCGTGAGCACCACCAGCCACGCACCCAGGATGTAGAGCGCGATCTTGACGACGTAGAACAGATGCAGGACGACCGGTGTCCCGAAGCCCACCTCAGCCCAGTGCCGGGCCATCGGGCGGATCTTCTCCTCCCAGCTGCCCCGACTCCACTGCTCGAAGTCGACGACGGGCAGTTCCGGCTTGAGAAGTCCCATCCGGTCAGACTAGAACGTGTTCCTGTTTTGCCGCGGGTGACTAGGACTTCACGGGCGGGCGATAAAAGATCGCCAACTGCCCGATACCGCCGACCAAGCCCAGTACCAGGGCGATCAGCAGGCCGCACCAGCCGTGCAGCAGGTGGTAGAAGCTGGTGCCGTGGAACAGCACATGGTCCAGGCTGAAGCGCCCTGCCCCGGTGGCGGCAATCGCGAGAGCGGCAGCAGCCAGGATCAGGTTGTACTCCCAGCCCTCCTTGACGATGAAGAAGCCGTTCTTACGGTGCACGGTCCACGCAGCCACCAACATCAGCGCGACGAACCCCGCAGCGGGCACCGGAGTCAGCAGGCCGAGGGCCAGACCCAACCCCGCGGCCACCTCAGTGGTGGCGGCCACCCGGGCGTGGAAAGTGCCGGGCTTCATGCCGATGCTCTCGAACCAGCCGGCCGTGCCCTTGATGCGTCCCCCACCGAAGAACTTGTTGTAGCCGTGGGCGGCCATCGTCAGGCCGAGCACCACCCGCAGCAGCAGCAGTCCGAAATTCGCAGCAGTCATGCAACAGAACTTAGGCCATGTGTAAGGCCGTGTCTGCCATGGGCCACCGCTTCAGCCCAGCGCATGGTCCAGACGCGCCAGATAGTCGTCGAGTTCGTCCGGGCCGAACGCCGGTTCGGCGGCGTGCACACTGATCGCCACCGCGTTTCCGATGCCCTGCACGCCGTGGGTCAGCGACATCATCGACGAGAGTCCCGGATAGACGGCCGTGAACAGCACCGGCGCCGTGCCCAGCCGCAGATCACCCGCACCGCCGTTGACGCTGGAGACCACGGTGTTGCCGGTGACGGCGCCGACGCGCACCGCAGGGTCGAATTGCCCGACTCCCCACCGAAGCAGCACCGCCGGCGTGGCCTGTACTGCCCGGCGTTGTGCTGCCACGGCCGGATGCGTGCCCCGAATCCGGGCGTCGCGCAGCTCGGCAGCGATCATCCCGGCCCGTTCGCGCGCATCGGAAGCAGGGTGCAGCCCGACGCCGACATTTCGGAAATGGTTGTATCCCAATCGAATTCCCGCATTGGCCATAGGCACCTCAGCGCCCAGTAGGCTCGGGTCCTCGCCGCGCGCCCGCACGTGACCGGCCAGCGCGGCACCGATCGCGCCCAGCACCGTCACGGTGATCGTGGCGTCGGGATGCACCTGGCGGTCCAGCGTGGCACGGTCACGCACCAGCATGCGCAGCCGTCGCACGCCATCGGGGCGGGTGTTGCTGCACAACGGCGGACGCGATGGCGCCGGCGGTGGCACCCGGCGGGCAGCCACATCGGCATCGAGTTGACGTTGCGTGCGGGCGGCCTGCAGCCCGCACCACAGCATGTTGCCGCCTCGGGGCTTACCGATCGGGTCCGGCCGGCGATCGCGTCCGAACAGCCAGCCCGCCAACTCGGCGGCGCGGGTGCCGTCGGCCAGGGTGTGCGCGATCTGCAGTACGGCGACGGTCACCGCCGGTTCCGAGGCCGCGGCTCTCCCAACCCGGGGAGCGCCGGCGACGGCGGGAAATACGTGTAGCCGCCAGCAGGTCTGTGCGGCGTCAAGTTGATCGCCCATCGCGGCGGCCACCGCGTCCAGGCAGTCAATCCACGACAAACCGCCCGGGTGCACGACGAACTGATCGGGGGTGACCGGACCCGTGACCCACTGCGGATAGCGCAGTGCGTGCTTGTCGACTATCCGGCGGCACAGGTCCGGGCAGGCGGCGGCACGGTCGGCGAGGGCCGTCAGCACCTCGTCGAGATCTGCGGGCACTCCGTCGAACGCGTAAAGGAAGAACTCGTCGCTGGGGACCTTCGATGACAGCCAGAACGCCTGCGCATCGATCGCCGTTAGCCGCGTCATCGGCGGCACTCCCCCTCGCGATTCAGTCGCACGAGTCCCCCAAACGTGCGTTTCGGCGCGAGGAGGATCTGGGCGTTAGACGGGGTCGAAGCCCGAGATCAGCCAGCGACCGTTCACCTTGTCCATGGTGACCTTGACGCTGGACGCCGTCGCGGTCGGGGCGCCGTCGCCGACGATCACCGTCTGGTTGACGAACACCAGAGCGACGGCGTGCTTGGAGGAAGCCGACACCGAAGCCACGGCAGGCACATTGGCCACCGCCGAGATGTGCTTGTCCTTGGCGCCCGGGATCACCACGTCATGAGTCAGCTGGGTGTAGGAGTCCTTGAACGTCCCGGTCAGCAGGTCCTGGGCCGAGGTCAGATCCGCTTCGACGGTGTCCGGCTTGTACGACAGCAACCGGGCCGTGGAATCCTTTGCCACCTGCAGTGATTCGGTCCGGGCCTGATCTGCACCGTGGCTCGCGACGCCCTTCCAGATCGCCAGGCCGGCAGCAACCGCCAACAGGACCGCCACCACGGGCAGCACCACGTACGCGAGCACCCGCGACTGCCCGAAACGTCGCCGCCGCTTTCCCGTCGGCGGTGCGGCAGCATCCGCGGTGGTGCTCGTGGCGGCTTTGTCGGCCGACGCGGTGTCTGCCTCGGACGTGTCGGTGTCGGCAGCCGCGGAAGTCACCTCGGTGCCGGTCGCCTCGGTGACCTCGGCAGTCTCAGCCGCCGTGTCACTGCCCGACTCCTCCGGCAGAGTGTGCTTCGCTACGGACTTCTCATCGTCGGCGGTCACGGCACGAACTCCACATTCGATACTTTCGCTTCATTTTTGCCGATCTGCTTGACCGTCACGCGCATCCGCCAGGCTCGCGGCGGTTGCTCGGGCGCACCGGCGTTGGACGTCTTGACCGTCACGGCCGCCAGCACCTGCGCGCCTCCCGGGTCCATCGACTCGACACCGGCAGCGGTGACCTCACCGGTCGACTTCGACTGGGCCTGCTTGACGACGTCGACGAACGGCTGCGACCGCTTGGCGAAGTCGTCGTAGAACGTGTCGGTTGCCGAATCCAGGATGCGTTGAACGTCGGCGTCGGCGTGCTGGTAGTCGATGGTGGTCAGGTTGATCGCGGCCTGGCGGCCCACCTCGAGGAACAGCGCCCGCTTCTGGTCGGTCTGATAGGCGTCGAAGGCGCGGTAGCCGAACCAGCCGGCCACACCGGCGAGCACGAGCACGGCCACCAGTCCGACGATCGTCAGTAGCTTGAGCCGCGCCGGATCGGCTTCGGCTGCCGTGGGCGCGGCTGTCTCCGACTCGTCTGTGGGCTCCGGCGACTCCGTGGCTTCCGGTACCTCGGCGCCGGCGTCGGTCGTCTTCGGCGATTCCGTTGCACCCTTGGAGTCACCGGACGAGTCGACCACCGTCGACTTGTTCAGTTCCCCTTCGGGGGCAGCAGCATCGTCTGCCATGTTTGCTCTCCTTCAGCGCGGGGCGCCAGATCGGCCTGCGTATAGACATGCCCGTCCGGTCCAACGTACGTGCCGGATCTGGGGTCGTATTCGGCGGCTGCGATCGGCGGTGGTGCCGGACCCGGTGGTGGCGTCGCTTGCGCAGGTGAGACACCCGGCGGTAGTTGGGGCACGGCCTGACCCGACAAGGTCGCGTTCGGGTCGCCCTTCCACGCGAAGCCGTCGTTGAGCGGTACGTAGTTCTGATCGCTCTCACACATCTTGACCGTGGGGGCGCGTTTGCCCGGCACCGTCTCACAGGGGATGTTGCGTGCACCGCGCACGTTGAAGCCCGAGTCCTGCGGAATCCGGCAGTACAAATCTCCGGCCGCCCGATCGGGCGCGTCGACTTCGGCCGGAACGCGTTTCTGCTGGGCCGGCAGATAGCCGGTGACGCACGGCGCCGGCAAGTTCAGGTTCAGGTTGAAGTCGAGATAGGCCCCGCGGTAATCCTGGCGGGATTTCCGGTTGGCCACACCGGTCGCTGACGTGACGGCCGCACCCTGCGGCAGTAGCACGAGCAACTGCTCGAGGTCGGGCCGGTAGGTGACAGCCACCGGCGCGATATTGGCCAGATTGGCCAGCACGATCGGTAGCGTCGGCTGCAGGCGGTCGAACAGGGCGCGCACCTCGTCGGCGGCTGGGGCGCCTTTCTGCAGCACACCCGCGACGGCCTGATCCTGCTGCTGAAGCTGACCGGTGATGCTGGCCAGGTGCGACGCCCAGGCCTGGATCGCTCCCGAGGTGTCGGCCTGCGAATCCAAGACCGGCTTGGACTGGTCGATCAGCGCGGTGATCTGGTCGAGGTTCTTGCGGGCGTCGATGGCCAGCGCGGTCGAGCCCTTGACGAATCGCGAGATCTCGGGCCCGAGCCCGCCGACCGCGGTGTAGGCCTCGTCGACGACCGTCTTGAGGTTTTCGTGCGGGATGGCCTCAAGTCCGCGGTTGGCGGCATCGAGCACCGAGTTCACATCCGGTGGGATGTAGGCGCGGTCGGCAGGGATGACGTCGCCGTTCTTGAGGTAGGGCTGCTTGTCGCTGCGCGGCGTCAGCGCGACGTACTGCTCACCCACGGCCGAGACGCTGAACACCGCGGCGTCCAAGTCGGCGGGAATCTTGAACCGGGAGTCCATCTTGAGTTCGGCTTCCACGCCCCGGTCAGTCAGGTGCACGCTGTCGACCCGGCCCACCTCGGTGCCCCGCCAGGTCACGTTTCCGCGCGGGTAGAGCCCGCCGGCCTCGGGCAACTGCAGGGTGACCTTGTACTGCCCGATCCCGAACAGCATGCCGGGCAGGCCGACGAAGTAGAAGGCCATGATGGCACCGGCGATTGCCGTCACGAGGGTCAGGATGAGCATCTGGATGATGGTTTTCCGTGTCAGATGCATGATCAGCGCCCCTGATCCCAGTGGTATGGCACCACGAGGGGGTTACCGACGGTGTACGGACTGGGCAGCTGGCCGATCGTGCGTCCCCACTGCATCTCCAGCTCGGTGAGGTTGCCCTCCCACCGGGTGCCGGTGAACAAGCCGCTGTCGATGCGGCTGAGTGTCAGGTCGAAGATCAGGCTCAGGTTCCCGTAGTCGCCGCGCATCCAGTTGTCGAGCGTCTCTTTCGGCCACGGGAACGTCGGGAAGAAGCTCAGGGAGCGCGTCAATGCCGGCCCGGCGTCGGCCAGCGACTGCAGCACCGGACCGAGGTCCTTGAGTTCGGCGACGAGCGCCTCTTTGGTCTGGTTCACCGAATCTGCGGCCAGCGCACTGAATTGGCCGAGCTTGGTCAGCGCGTCGGCGAGCTGCGTGCGCTGGTCCTTGAGCACCACCAACGCGTCCGGGATGGTCTTGAGCGCCTTGTCGATGACCGGCTGCTGCCCGGCGAACTGACCGACCAGGTTGTTGAGGCTTTCAGTGGCGTCGATGATGTCGTGTTTCTGGTCATTGGCGTAACTGATGAACTTGTCGAGCTGATCGATCAGACTGCGCAGGTCCTTCTCGCGACCGTTGAATGCCGTGGAGAACGCCTTGGTGATGTCCTGGATCTGGCCGATGCCACCGCCGTTGAGCAGCAACGAGATCGACGCCAGCGTCTGCTCGGTGGTCGGGTAGGCGCTGCCTGAGGACAGTGGGATCAGCGATCCGTCGTGCAGTCTGCCCTCGGGCGCCACATCGGTGGGGGGCGCCAGTTCGATGTGCAGCGTGCCCAGCAGGCTGGTCTGCCCGATTTTCGCGGTGGCGTTGGCCGGCAGTTGGACATTGCCGTCCAGGCTCATCGTCACCAGGGCGTGCCAGCCCTGGCGCTCAATCCTGGTGACGTTGCCGACCGTCACATCGCCGACGCGCACCCGTGAGTTCTGCTCGATGTTGTCGACGTCGGGCATCTGCGCCTGGACCGTGAACGCACCGGCTCCGTGGCCGGCGGTACCGGGCAGGGGCAGCGAGTTCAGGCCCTGCCAGTCACCGCACGCGGTCAGCATCGCGGCGGCCAGTCCGATGAGCGCGGCACCGGCCGCGCGGGTCCAATTCCGGTTGGGCGCCATCAGGATCCACCTCCACCGGGCAGCAGCATTCCCCGCAGTCCGTCGGCCGGGTTCGTGGCCTCGGCGGCCAGCGGCGGCCCCGACGGTGCTGCGGCCTGGGCCGGTTCTGCCGCCGGCGGCGCTACGTTGCCCGGCGCCACCGGAGCGGCCAGCGGGTTGGGGCCGGCCGGCGGAACGTAATCCGGCCGCATCCAGTCCTCACTGAACGTGATCTCGTTGGGCCGCGCCTGCGTTCCGACGAACAGGTTCTGCCCGAACGGAAGCGCGTTGTATTGACGGTTTTTCACGATCGGCGCCAGATACTGCGTGCACAGCTTGGCCGACTGCTGCGCCCCGAGCCGCGAGGCCGCCTGGATCGCACCACACAGGAACGACACCGGGTTCTGGAAGTTGGCCAGTGCCAACACACTTGTCGCCGCGCCCTGCGCCGGCTGATAGATGTTGACGTAGTTCTGCAACGTGTTCGGCGCGACGTGCAGCAGCTGTTTGATGTCGCCGAGGCTGTCGTTGAGGGTCGTGGTGATCGACGCCAGCTTGTCGGAGGTGGTCCCCAGGGCCTCACGGTTATCGGCGACGAATGTCTGCACGTCGCCGACAGCGTCGTTGAGATCCCTGACCGCAGCTGCTACCTCACCGGGATCGTTGGCGAGCAATCCGGTGACGTTGGCCAGGTTCTGGTTGAGCTGGCGCAACAAGGTGGTGCTGTCTTGTAGGGCGCTCACCAACGTCGACAAGTTCTTCAGCGTGCCGAAGAGATCACTGCTGTGGTCGCCGAGCGCGGAGAACGCCTGGGACACCTTGATCAGCGTCTGACGGATGTTGGCGCCCTGCCCGCGCAGGTTGTCCGCCGTGGTGTTGACCAGTGCCCCCAACGAGCTCACGCCGCCGGGTTCGGTGGGCTGCAGGCTGTCTGAGAGCCGCAGCAACTGCTGACGAATGTCGTTCCACTCCATGGGAACTGCGGTGCGATCCTGCGGGATCACCGCGTTGTCCTGCAGCACGGGACCGCTGGTGTACACCGGGGTGAGCTGCACCGACCGGCCCGTCACCAGCGCCGGCGACAGGATTGCCGCCTTGACATCGGCGGGCACCTTGTACTTGCTGTCGTACCAGAACGAGATCTTGACGCGTTTGGCTTCCGGCTCGATCTTCGCGACGCGGCCTACCTGCACGCCGAGGATCCGCACGGCGTCACCCTCGAAGATCATGTTGCTGTTGTCGAAGTAGGCCACCACGTTGGTGCGGTGCCCCGGTCCGCCGGGGCGCGCGAGCACGGTCACACCGGCAAGCAGGGTCAGCACCAGCACCGCGGCAAGAGCGATCCGGAAATTGCGGGACTGCGTCATCGGCCGCCCTCCCCTGCCGCTACGGGTCCGGGCGGCGGACCCAGCGGGGCAGCCGTCTGCGTCACCGGGGGTACCTCACCGGGTGCGGGCACGAACGTCGGGACGAACGACGGCACCGGCGTGGATGCGACACCGGGGGGTGCCGCCGCGGGCGGGCCGGGTGGCGGGCCGCCCGGTGGCGGAGCCGGAAGCGGCTCACGGTAGGGGTAGCAGCCAGGCCCGGACAGCGCCAGCGCGCCGCACTGGCGGTCGCCCGGATTGCCGGTGATGGCATCCGGCAGGTTCAGGTGCGGCTCGCCACCCTGGCCGGTGCGCGGGTAGGGCACCGGCAGTGCCGGCGTACCGGGCTGACCGGTCTGCGGATCGGTCAGCTGCGACGGCAGTTGCACGTTCGGATCGAGGCCGAGATCGGAGAACGCGGCGTCGATGAACGGCTGAACGAACTGACCGGGCAACAGATTTGCGATATAGGACTTGAAGAAGGGTCCGGAGGCCACGGACTCACCCAGCGCCATCGCATACGTACCGAGCATGTTGATCGACTTCTTCAGCCGGTCCTTGCGGTTGTCGATGATCGTCAGCACACCGTTGAGCTTGTCCAGCGCCGGCTTCAGGGTCGAGCGGTTCTCGTCGATGAAGCCCTTCAGCTGCCGACTTACATTGGAGATGCTGCCGGACAGTTGATCCAGTGCGGCGCTTTGACTTTCGAGTGCGATCATCAGCGAGTTGGTGTTGCCGATCAGACTGACGATCTGGTCGGTGCGCTGCGAGAGCACGCCGGTTGCCTTGTCGGCGTTGGTCAACAGGTTGCGCAGCTGCGCGTCCTTGTCGTTGAGCACATCGGAGAACCGGGCGACGCCCTCGACGGCGACCTTGAGGTCCGGCGGCGTCTGGGAGAACGTGTCCGCGAGCACGTGCAGCGAATCGGAGAGTTGGTCGGTGTTCAGGCCGCTGATGGTCGCGGAAAGATCCGACAGCGCATCGGGCAGCTGATACGGCGAGGTGGTCCGTTCGGCCGGGATCGTCTGCGAGAGATGGCCGTCGCCGCGCGGATTGACCTCGAGGTACTTGGTACCCAGCAGGCTCTTCGTCTTGATGGCCGCCTCGGTGCGGTCACCGAGACGTATTCCGTTGTCCACGTCGAACTTCACCAGGACGTGCTGACCGTCGAGTTCGACACTGGTGACATTGCCGGCACGCAGGCCGTTGACCTGCACCTCGGCATTGCCGACCAGGCCACCGGCCTCCGCGAAGTACGCCGAATACGACTTGCCCTGGCCGAAGAACGGCAGCTTCTGATAGTTCAGTGCGGCCAACACCAGCGCGAAGACGCCGACGATGCCGATCAGACCGATGATGAAGGGATTGCGTTCTGCGAAGGGTTTCATCGCGGTGCGCACCTCCCGGTCGACTGGCCGGCGACCTTGACGTACACCGGTTGACCACCCTTGCCGTTGAGCTTGAGCACAACGTCACACAGATAGAAGCTGAAGAAGTCGCCGTAGATGCCTTGGCGGTTGAGCACCTGATAGGCGTCCGGCAGCGTGTTGAGCAGGTTGTCGAAGTAGTCATGGTCGGCCACCACGACGCCGGCAACGCGGTCGGTTTCATGGATGGTCTTCTGCAGCGAAGGGCGCGCCTGGGCCAGGAAGTCGGCAATGGTGCCGGAGGCCGCCTGGGTGTAGGCCAGCCCGTTGGCGATGTCCTGTTTGCGCGCCTGCAGACCGGCCACCAGTTCCGACAGCGCCGTGACGCCCTTGCCGAACTGATCGCTTTGTCCGGCAAGCGAACTCATCACCTTGTCCAG
>DASUGW010000041.1:0-4738 GCA_036273805.1 Mycobacterium sp. | reverse complement strand
TCGGGATTGCCGTATACCAAAGCGTTCTGCTGGAAGTGCTCGTTGCCTGGCACGTACGACTTGCTGGACCGGAGCCAGCCCGACGAGCGCACGGTGCTGGGGGCGACGGTCCACGTTTCGCCCCCGTCGTTGGAGTAGGCGATCGCCGAATAGTTGGTCGTCCAGCTGCCGGGGATGTCCCAGGTGCGCACCGACATGATGGTTGCGTACTCGGTGATGGAGCCGTCTGCGTTGTGCACCGCGATCGCGGCGGTCGGGATGATGGTCGTGGTGTAACCGAACGGTCCGTTGTAGCCGGGGTCCTTGATGATCTGCGCCGCGCCGGCTGCCGGGCCGGTGGTCGGGTACCACTCCGGGGTGCCGGCACTGGTGGATGATGCCCCGGCGTGAATGAGTGCGTCGCTGAACTGCAGGCCGTTGCTCAGGTTGACGTCGGAAGACCGCAGCAGAACGTTGTTGCGCCAGTCTCCGGACATCCCGGGGGCGCTGTAGGTGTCCCCGAACAATGTGTAGACGACCGGCTGCCCGGTTCCGGGATCGGTGTATCCGCTGTCCCACATGATGCCCAGATCGGTGCCAGCGATGTACCAGTGCGCGGTGTTGGTATTCGGACCCGTCGTCCAGCCGACCTGCTGTGCGGTGGTGCCGGTCGAGATCACCGGGGCCGTGGCCAATCCGGGGTTCTGCTGCCAGACCGCGGCGACCGCTGCCGCCGGTACGGCCTGACCCTCGACCAGCGTGGACACCTGGTTGTCGGCCGCCGCCGGGCTGACTCCGGACTGCTTCACCGTCTGTTCGAATTCCCTTCGCGCCCACGCCATCACGGCGAGCAAGATGGGCGATGGGGCAGGAGCGAGCGGGCTGTCGCCCGCCAGCGGTGACAGCCCGGCAGCCGCGAGCAACGACATCAGCGCGGTGTTGCCGAGCTTGGGCGCCTCGACGGTCTTGCTCACCGCAGGGACGACCGGTACCGCGAGTGCGGAGACCGGAGTGGCGTCGAGTGTCAGTGCCGAAGGCTTCGGCAGCGCATCCCCAGCCAACGCGACGACGTCCGCGCTGACCTTGGCGGCGGCTGCGGTTGCGTCGGCGACTTTCACCGTCAGCGTTGTGGGACGTACGGTGGGCACCCCGGTGCCCGTCTTCGGTGCGGTCTGTTGAACTGCTGTCTGGTCAGCGGATTGACGTACTCCCGCGGCTGGGGTTGGCGAGCCGGCCGCCGACGTGGCCAGATCTTTGAGCTTGGTCCGGTTGCGGGCGAGCGGAGACGGCGACTTGTCCGGATCGCTTTGGGCGCGCTTGACGACGTCAGCGAGATCACCGGGTCGGGCGTCGACCGGCAGGCGGGAGCGACCGCTCAGCGTCGACAGTGGTCTGCTCCACGCCGGGCGGGACGGAGCCACCTGCGTGCCACCGTTCGCGCTACTTCCGCTGTCGCTGCTCGCGTTGCTGGTGCTGTCGCTGCTGCTGCCCGGCGCGGTAGCAGTGCCGTCAGCCCATGCAATACCTGTTGACGTGCTCATCGCGGCGCCAATGCCAAGTGTCAATGCCAGAGCGCTGACACGACCGGTATAACGGGTTGCATCCATGACATTCCGTAAGTTGAAGTGCGTTGACCCCGGCCCTGTGCCGAATCTTAACTGTCAGTTAGCTGGTTGTGGGGCAAACGCGCCGAGTTGGCCTTCGGCAGTTGCTGATTCGATTGTTGGCGCCTGAAGCCGCGTAGTCACCGCGGATTCGCCGCCGGCCCGGGGGTAAGGATCTTCAGCGCGCCCCGGGTGACGCTGAGCTCGGCGGGCAGCAGACAGGCGAAGTCGCCGTCGGCGTAGGCGCTGATACCCGGGCACTCTACCGTCACCGTCTCGGCCCGCGCCGTCGAGACGGTGTCGAGCTGCACGTGCGTGCCCTTGAAAACGGTGGGGAACAAGCGGACCAGCCGGGCGCGCGATGCCGAGCTGATCATCGTGATGTCCAGCAGGCCGTCGGTCGGGTCTGCATTTGGACAGATCAACATGCCGCCGCCATAGCTGCGGGTGTTTCCGATCGCCGTCATCGTCAGCTCCACATCCACCGGATGGCCGCCATCGAAAGACAGCCGAAAGGGCAGCAGCCGTAGCTTCGACAGTTCGGCGACCATCGCCAGGTTGTAACGCATCCGTCCGTGCGGCCAGCGCATCCGGTTGGCCCGGTCGGAGACCAACGAGTCGAATCCCGTTGCCACGACGGTGCCGAACCAGCGGCGGGTGCCATCGGTGGCATCGATCCGGCCGAGGTCGACGGTGCGCACCGTGCCGTCGATGAGCACATCGGCGGCGGCCTCGGGATCTCCCGTGGGTAAACCGAACTCGCGGGCGTGGTCATTGCCGGTGCCGGCCGGGATGATGCTCAGCGGTACATCGCCTTGGGCAAGTTCCTGCAACGCCAGCGCGATCACGCCGTCGCCGCCGACCACGGCCAGCACGTCGGTGCCGCGATCCAGCGCGCCCCGCACCAGATCGCGCGCATGGGCGGCGTCGCGGCCCACGATGGCGGTGACATCGAGTCCCCGCTGCTGCATCCGGGAGATTGCACGCTCGGCCGCGTGGGGCGCGTTACCGTGGCCCGACGCCGGGTTGGTCAGGACGGTGACGCGTGATGTCACGGAATCAGCTTGCCGGGGTTGAGTATTCCGGCGGGATCCAGACAGTCCTTGACTGCGTGCAGCACCCGGACGCCTAGGTCGCCGATCTCGTCGGCCATCCAGGGGCGGTGGTCGGCGCCAACCGCGTGATGATGAGTGATGGTTCCGCCCGTGCGCATGATCGCTTCGGATGCCGCGGCCTTGGCGGCCCGCCACTGCGCTATGGGGTTGCCGCGCTGACCTGCGACCACTGTGAAGTACAGCGATGCGCCGGTCGGATACACGTGTGAAATATGGCATAGCACAAGGGCATTGGTGCCGGATTCGGATAAAGACCCGACGAGCGCATCGGTGACCGCCGCTTTGAGTGCGGCGACGTTGGACCAGCTGGTGGCGGTCTCCAGCGTTTCGCACAGCGCGCCGACGGCCAGCAGTGAGTCCCGCAGATACGGTGCCCCGAACCGGCCCTGCTCCCAGGCTTGGGCGGGTTCGGCGCCCAGGGAGGTGCCGCCGTGCGCCGCCAGCAGGGCGTGGGTCTCGGCGTGCCGGCTCTCGGTATGTGCGGTGCTGCCCTCGAACACTGTGATGGCCAGGCAGCCACCGGTGATCTGCTGTCCGCCGATGTGCTCGGTGGTGGCCAGGTTCACGCCGGTCTCGGCCTCGTCGGAGAGTCGGATGACCGTCGGACCGGTGCGGGTTTGGGCGACCGCGCGCAGGGCCGCGGCTCCCGTCGCGAAGTCCGGGAACGACCAGGCCTCATGGCGAGTCGACTCCGGCGACGGGTGTACGCGCAGCCGCACCGCGGTGATGACGCCGAAGACGCCCTCTGACCCGATCAGCAGCTGGCGCAGGTCAGGGCCGGCCGCCGAGGCGGGTGCCCGCCCCGTGTCCAGGACGCCGGCCGGGGTGACCATGCGCAGGCCGGTGATCATGTCGTCGATGCGCCCGTAGCCGGCGGAATTCTGTCCTGATGAGCGCGTGGCTGCGAAACCGCCGATGCTGGCGAACTGGAAGCTCTGCGGGAAGTGGCCCAGGGAGAATCCGGCTGCGCCAAGCAGTCGCTCAGCCTGCGGGCCGGTGACCCCGGCGCCCAGCACGGCCTCCCCGGAGATGTCGTCGAGTGCGACGAGTTGGTCGAAACGGCGCATATCCAGCGAAATCACCGCGTCGAACGCACCCCGCACCGGGTCCAGGCCGCCCACCACGCTGGTGCCGCCGCCGAATGGCACCACGGCGATACCGTGCTGCGAGCAATGCCGCAGGATCGCTTCGACCTCGTTTTCGCTGCCCGGCTCCAGCACCGCATCCGGCACGTTCTGCACACCGAAGTCCCTGCGGCGCAACAGGTCCAGGGTTGATTTGCCACCGGCTCGCAGCAGTCGGGCGTGGTCGTCGACGGAGATGTTGGCTGCGCCGACGATCTGAGCAAACCGGGCCTGATGTTTGGCGGCCAGCGCAGACGGGGTAACCCGAACCTCGTCGACCGTCGGCTCGCTACGTGGCGAGTTGTCGATGCCTAGCGCCTGCTCGAGCAACGTCGTGACCTGCGCGGATAGTGGTTTGGCCGCAGCCGGGTCACCCCAGGCATTCCAAAGCATAGGAGGATCGGCAACCATGCGTTACAGTATTACAGATGCTGTCAATCCGTAACGAAATGCCTCTGCCGAAGTTCGCAGACGTCGACGTACGTATTCTGCGCGCTGCTGAGAGCTGTGTGAAGGATTTCGGCATTGATCGGGTGACCCTCGCCGAGGTGGCCCGCCGCGCGAGGGTCAGCCGTCCTACGATTTACCGCCGTTGGCCCGATGTGCATGCGCTCCTCGCGTCGCTGCTCACCGAGCGGGTCATCGGCATCCTGCGTCTGGAGTCAAGTCAGGGGCTGACCCGCGAGGGCATCGTCAATCGGTCGGTTGCCGTGGTGGCCCGCCTGCGTCACGACGACGTGGTCTCTGCGGTGCTGCAATCGGCGCCCGAGCTGGCGATGCGCTACATCTCCGAACGGCTGGGGACCAGTCAACTGCACCTGATCTCCGTGCTGGCGCGGGACCTCAAAGACGCGCATGGAGGCGGTAGCGTGCGGGCGGGCGACCCCCATCAGCTGGCCGCCATGATGATGCTCAT
>DASUGW010000040.1:0-5025 GCA_036273805.1 Mycobacterium sp. | reverse complement strand
TCCCCGCGTCAGAAGAATGGTTTCGACTCGCACGAACTGGCCGTTGGCGCCACCCCGAGGAAATCGAAGGTAAGGACGAGCGATGCCGGATTCCGGTCAACCACCGACCAAGAAACACTCGCGCTTTCGCCTGCTGATCATCGTGGCGATGGCCGCGGCGGCGGTGATCGCCGTCGCCATCGGCATCGGGGCCTGGGTGTTCAAGTCGAAGATCAGCGGCACCCACATGAACTGCCCGAACGTCGCCGAGGGGTACTTCCGGCATGCGGACAAGGGCGAGTTCGGTGGGTCCTGTGAGTTCGCGTACGCCGTGCAGCGCGCGGTCAACGAGAAGATCAGCGACACTCCGCCCGGCGGTGCCGGCGGCCGTATTCAGGTCACCGTCCACAACCCCGACGTCAACCAAACCGTCCAGGTGACGTGCATGCTCTCCGCAACCAGCGGTGTGTGCAACGACGGGAACTCCACGGTCCGGTTGCAGTGACGGCGCCGTTCCGTTTCGCCGGGTCTCGTGCTCGCGGAACTACACCGCTCGCCGAACCCGGCGTTCAGGCCTTACGCGCGCGCTTGAATACCGTTTCGAGGTCTTTACCGCGGATTCCCAGCAGTTCCGCTTTGCGCACTTTGTGCAGCACCAGCGGGCAGCGCTTGCACCGGGGCTTGGAACGGCAGCACTTCTTCTTCGGCTTGACGCCGGTGAGCTTGCTCGATTTCAAGTGACGGGAATCTCTCGTTTTCGTGATCGGTGCATCACACTGCGACAATCACGGGCGTGAACGCACGCCCAGACTTCCGCAACGTCGCTATTGTGGCTCACGTCGACCACGGCAAGACCACCCTGGTCGACGCAATGCTCCGGCAGTCCGGTGCCCTGAGCCACCGAGGTGACGACGCGATCGAACGCCTGATGGACTCCGGTGACCTGGAGAAGGAAAAGGGCATCACCATCCTGGCGAAGAACACCGCCGTGCACCGCCACCACCCCGACGGCACCATGACCGTCATCAACGTCATCGACACCCCGGGCCACGCGGACTTCGGTGGTGAGGTCGAGCGCGGTTTGTCGATGGTCGACGGGGTGCTGCTGCTGGTCGACGCGTCGGAGGGGCCGCTGCCGCAGACGCGCTTCGTGCTGCGCAAGGCGCTGGCCGCGCACCTTCCGGTGATCCTGGTGGTCAACAAGACCGACCGGCCGGACGCGCGCATCGCGGAGGTCGTCTCCGAGAGCCACGACCTGCTGCTCGACGTGGCCTCCGACCTGGACGAAGAGGCGCAGAAAGCCGCCGAGGATGCCCTCGGGCTGCCGACGCTCTACGCGTCGGGCCGGGCCGGCATCGCCAGCACCACCGAACCCGCCAACGGCGAGAATCCCGATGGCGAGAACCTCGATCCGCTGTTCGACGTTCTGCTCGAGCACATCCCGCCGCCGCAGGGCGACCCCGAGGCGCCGCTGCAGGCGCTCGTCACCAACCTCGACGCGTCGGCCTTCCTGGGCCGCCTCGCGCTCATCCGCATCTACAAGGGCCGTCTCAAGAAGGGCCAGCAGGTCGCGTGGATGCGTGAGGTGGACGGACATCCGGTCATCACCAACGCAAAGGTCACCGAGGTGCTGGTGACCGAAGGGGTCGAACGCACATCCACCGATGAGGCGACAGCGGGAGACATCGTCGCGGTGGCAGGCATACCCGAGATCATGATCGGCGACACGCTGGCCGATCCTGAGCACGCACATGCGTTGCCGCGCATCACCGTCGACGAGCCCGCCATCTCGGTGACGATCGGCACTAACACCTCGCCCCTGGCGGGCCGGGTGTCGGGGCACAAGCTGACCGCGCGAATGGTCAAGAGCCGCTTGGACTCTGAGCTCGTCGGCAACGTGTCGATCAAGGTCGTCGACATCGGCCGGCCCGACGCCTGGGAGGTGCAGGGCCGCGGTGAGCTGGCGCTGGCGGTGCTCGTCGAGCAGATGCGCCGCGAGGGCTTCGAGCTGACCGTCGGTAAGCCGCAGGTGGTCACCCAGACGATCGACGGCAAGCTGCACGAGCCGTTCGAGGCCATGACCATCGACTGCCCGGAGGAGTTTGTCGGCGCTGTGACCCAGCTGATGGCGGCCCGCAAGGGACGCATGGAGGACATGGCCAATCACGCCGCCGGCTGGGTCCGGATGGACTTCATCGTGCCCAGCCGCGGGCTGATCGGCTTCCGCACCGACTTCCTCACCGAGACCCGCGGCACCGGCATCGCCAACGCGGTGTTCGACGGTTACCGGCCGTGGGCCGGCGAGATCCGCGCCCGCCATACCGGGTCGCTGGTGTCGGATCGCTCGGGCAGCATCACGCCGTTCGCGATGATTCAGCTTGCCGATCGCGGCCAGTTCTTCGTCGAACCTGGCGAAGACACTTACGAGGGTCAGGTCGTCGGCATCAACCCGCGCGCCGAGGACCTCGACATCAACATCACCCGCGAGAAGAAGCTCACCAACATGCGCTCCTCGACCGCCGACGTGATGGAGACGTTGGCGCGTCCGCTGGTGCTCGACCTCGAGCAGGCCATGGAGTTCTGTGCCGCCGACGAGTGCGTCGAGGTCACGCCCGAGATCGTCCGGGTGCGCAAGCTGGAGCTGACCGCCAGCCTGCGGGCACGGGCCAAGGCGCGGGCCAAGCAGCAGGACAAGGCCTGAGCCGGGCACGTCCGGCGAGGGTGAACCCTGGTACGGATTTCGCGCGGATTCGGTACCTGAGCTCACATTCGGCGAGGCGGCGACGGGCCGAGCCACGCTGCGCCTCAGCAGACATGACGCTTCGATTGACAATGCGGTCGATACCCTGATGGGCGTGCCGACTGCCCGCCGCTTCGCGACGCCCGGGGCGGTGCTGGCGGTATTGATGCTCGTCGCGGGCTGTACGGCGAGCCCACCACCAGCGCCGCAGAGCACCGACACCACGCTGAGCAGCCCCCCGCCGCCGCCCAAGGCCACGCAGATCATCATGGGCATCGACAACATCGGCGCCGGCTTCAATCCGCATCTGATGTCCGACCAGTCGCCGGTCAACGCGGCGATCAGCGCGCTGGTGCTGCCGAGCGCATTCCGGCCGGTCTCCGACCAGAGCTCGCCGACCGGGTCGCGCTGGGAGATGGACCCCACGTTGCTGCAGTCCGCCGAGGTGACCAGCGCCAACCCGTTCACCATCACCTACAAGATCAAGCCCGAGGCGCAGTGGACCGACAATGCGCCGATCGCCGCCGACGACTTCTGGTACCTGTGGCGCCAGATGGTCAGTCAGCCCGGGGTGGTCGATCCGGCGGGCTATGACCTCATCACTGGAGTGCAGTCCGTCGACGGCGGCAAGACCGCTGTTGTCACCTTCGCCCGGCCCTACCCGGCCTGGCGTGAATTGTTCGCCGATCTTTTGCCCGGCCACATCGTCAAGGACGTGCCCGGCGGCTTCGCGGCGGGTCTGGTGCGCGCCATGCCGGTCACCGGTGGTCAGTTCCGGGTGGACAACATCGACCCGCAGCGCGACGAGATCCTGCTGGCCCGCAACGACCGATTCTGGGGCCCGCCGGCCAAGCCCGACCAGATCCTGTTCCGCCGCGCGGGAGCGCCGGCAGCGCTGGCGGATTCGATCCGCAACGGCGACACCCAGGTGGCCCAGGTACACGGCGGGGCCGCCGCGTTTGCACAACTGTCGGCGATCCCGGATGTACGGACGGGGCGAATCAACACGCCGCGGGTGCTGCAGCTGACCCTGCGGGCCCAACAACCGACGCTGGTGGATCCGCAGGTGCGCAAGGCCGTCCTCGGCCTGCTGGATGTAGACCTGCTGGCAGCCGTGGGCGCCGGAAGCGACAACACGGTGATGCTGGCGCAGGCCCAGGTGCGTTCACCGTCGGACCCCGGCTATGAGCCGACGACGCCGCCCGCGCTGACTCAGCGTGCAGCGCTGGCATTGCTGGCTGCGGCCGGCTACCAGATCGACACCGACGCCGCGACGCCGTCGCCGCTGCCGCCGCCGCCCACGGGTGCGCCGGCGCCACCCCCGCCCCCAGAACTCACCCGCGGGCGAATCAGCAGGGACGGTCAGCAACTGGCCCTGGTGATCGGCGCGGCGGCCAATGACCCAACCTCGGTCGCGGTCGCCAATACCGCCGCCGACCAGTTGCGCAGCGTGGGCATCGCGGCGACGGTGTCGGCGCTGGACCCGGTGGTCCTCTATGGCGACGCGCTGGCCAACAACCGGGTGGACGCGATCGTGGGCTGGCGCGCCGCCGGGGGAGACCTGGCCACTGCGTTGGCTTCGCGCTACGGGTGCCCGGCGCTGGAAGCCAACCAGGTTCCCACGCAAGGCCCACTGAGCCGGTGGCCGTCTCCCACCGCACCCGCTCCGCCGGGTACCGCGACGACGGGCGCCACCCCGCCGGTTGGGTCGCCGGCACCTGCACCGGACACCGGTGCTTTGGTGCAGGCACCGTCCAACCTCACGGGCATCTGCGATCGCAGCATCCAGCCGGATATCGACGCCGCGCTGGGCGGCACCAAGAACGTCGGCGACACCGTGACGGCTTTGGAACCCAAACTGTGGGCCATGTCGACGGTCCTGCCGATCATGCAGGACAACACCATCGTGGCGGCCGGTCCCAGCGTGCAGAACGTCGCGCTGACGGGGGCGGTGCCGATTGGCATCGTCGGCGACGCCGGCTCTTGGCTGAAGCGACCCTGAGACTCGGTGCACGGTCGGCTAGAGCACTGAAAAGGTGGCGGCGGCAAGCGCTTTCAGCGCCGACCTTCCGCGAACACACGTAGGCCATGGGCTGCGGACGCGGCGGCGGCGAACACTATCAGCAGCCACCAGGGCGGTCGTGACAGCTCCCAGACGAACAGCGCTGCCCATACCGGCGCTCGCTGGGTGATCGCGAGCACGCCGGTGGCGCAGGCCAGCGAGACGGTAGGAACGCTCACGGGCTGGCCGGTCAGTGCAGAGATCGCAAGCGCCACCATCGAACCCAGCGCCGCACCGGTGGCCA
>DASUGW010000039.1:0-5037 GCA_036273805.1 Mycobacterium sp. | reverse complement strand
TGCACGCCTGCTTTGTGCGCAGTCAGTACGCACGGGCCAAGATCAACGGCATCGACACCTCGGCCGCCCTGGCCATGCCCGGCGTGCACGCGGTGTTCACCGCCGACGATCTCAACCCCGACGTCAAAGAGGCCTGGCACGCCGTCGCGGGCAAAGACATCGCCGACACCCCGCGCCCGCCACTGGCCGAGGGCGAGGTGAAGTTCGTCGGCGACCCGGTGGCGCTCATCATCGCCGAGAGTCGCTACGTGGCCGAAGACGCCATCGAACGCGTCGAGGTGGACTACGAGCCGCTGCCTGCGGTCGCCGACTTCACCAAAGCTGTGGCGACCGCCGAAAGCCAAGGGATCGTCGTTCACGACGCCTACCCGGACAACGTGGCCGGCGGAATGGCGGGCGCCCCGCCCGACGAAGACACCTTCTCCAGTGCCGCTTATGTAGCCAAAGCCCATGTGTACCAACAGATGTACGTCCCGGTGCCGATGGAGACCCGGGGCCTGGTCGTCGAATGGGACAAGGCCTCGGCCGAGCTGACCATGTGGGCGTCCACCCAGACGCCGCACGAACTCCGTGCGTTCTGCGCGCGACTTCTCGGCCTGCCGGCCAACAAGGTCCGGGTCATCATGCGTGACACCGGCGGCGGGTTCGGCCAGAAGGTCGTCCCAATGCGCGAGGACATGTGCATCATGCTGGCGGCCCGCAAGGTGCCTGCCGCACTGAAGTGGATCGAGGACCGCCGAGAGAATCTGATGTCGGCCGGGCAGTCCCGCCACGTCGACGGCAATGTCCGGATGGCCTTCGACGCCGACGGCAACATCCTTGCCGGCGACATCGACTTCAGCCAGGACATCGGCTCCTACCCCACCCCGTACCCGGTGCTGACCACCGCCGCCATCGGCATGTTCTTCCCAGGGCCCTACCGGGTGCCCAAGTGCAGCTTCAACTACAAGACGGTGTTCTCCAATACCGCCGGCCTACACGCTTACCGGGGGCCGTGGCAGTACGAGACGCTGTCGCGGGAAATCCTGCTCGACATCGCCGCCCGGCAAATGGACATGGACCCCGTCGAACTGCGCCGCCGCAACATCCTGCGCGGCGACGAGATGCCCTACTTCAACCCGAACGGCATGCCGTATGACCATGTGGCGCCGGCGGATACGTTCGAGCAGGCCGTCAAGATCCTCGACCACGAGGGCTTCCGCAAAGAGCAGGCCGAAGCTCTCGAGCAGGGCCGCTACATCGGGCTGGGCTTCTCGGCGTACATCGAGCCGACGGGTGCCGCCACCGGTCACCTCGGCACCGAAGGATGCACCATCCGGATGGAGCCCACCGGCAAGATCAACGTCTACGTCAACGGCGGCTCGACCGGCAACAGCATCGAGACGACGGTCGTGCAGCTGACCGCCGATGCGCTCGGCGCCGACATCGACGACGTCTCCACCATCCAGGGCGACACCGCGGTGACGCCATACGGTGCGGGCACCCAGGGCAGTCGGAGCGGACCCATGACCGCCGGTGCGGTCAACGAGGCCGGCACCATCCTGCGCAACCAGATCGTCGCGATGGCTGCGCAGCGCCTCGGGGTCGAGCCGGACGCCATCGAACTCGGCGGCTCGAAGGCCTCGGTGCGCGACGACCCGGAGAAGTCGGTGACCTTTGCCGATATCGCCTACCGGGCGCATTACGAACCGGCGATGCTGGGCCCGGACGTCTCGCCGGCACTGGAGGCCACCGCCCGCTTCGCATCGCCCCCGACGGCGATGATCCACTGGGCCAACGCAACTCACGCATGCACGTGCGAGGTCGACATCGTCACCGGCCAGGTGACGCTCACCCGCTACATCGTCAGCGAAGACGTCGGCCCGATGATCAACCCGAACGTGGTGGAAGGCCAGGTGGCCGGCGGCACCGTTCAGGGCATCGGTGGCGCGCTGCTGGAGAACCTGGCCTACGACGCCGACGGCAATCCGCTGTCCTCGACGTTCGTCGACTACCTATTGCCGACGGCCACCGAGGTGCCGCCCATCGAGTTCGGCCATGTCGAGATCCCTGGTCCCGGTGTCGGCGGCTACAAGGGCGCCGGCGAGGGCGGTGCCATCGGTTCGACACCTGCGGTCATCAATGCCATCAACGACGCGCTGGCGCCGTTGGGTGTCACCGTCACGACCTTGCCGGCCAGTCCGGCCGCCATCGTCGAACTCATCGAGCAGGCTCAGGCCGAGAAGTAGAGGACAGTCAAAAGTGGAGCTGGTCAACGAGTTTCGGGTTCCCGTGCCTATCGCACAGGCGTGGGGAGTGCTCACCGACGTCGAACGGATCGCGCCGTGCATCCCCGGTGCCGAACTGCTGAGCGTCGACGGTGACGACTTCACCGGCAAAGTCAAGGTCAAGGTGGGCCCGATCTCGGTCGCCTACCAGGGCAACGGCACCTTCCTGGAGAAGGACGCGGGTGCGCACCGCGCGGTGATCAAGGGCACCGCCAAGGAGACTCGCGGGCAAGGCAACGCCGCCGCCGTCATCACCTTGGAGCTCAAGGACGAGGGCGAAACCACCGGTTGTGTCATCACCACCGACCTGACGATCTCCGGCAAGGCCGCACAGTTCGGTCGCGGCGTGCTGGCAGATGTCTCCGGCAGGCTCATCGGCCAGTTCGCGCAGCGGCTCGAAGCCGATCTGCGCGGCGGTGCGACGGCAGCCCCCACCGCTGCGGGTGCGCCGCAGGAGGCCTTCACTGCTCAGCCCGCCGCCGATGCCGGCGCGGACCTGAACCTGCTTTCCGTGGTGGCCGCACCGCTGGCCAAGCGGGCAGCGCCGGTGGCCGCCGGCCTGCTGGTCGGCCTGCTGCTTGGCTGGCTCTTCGGCGGACGCCGCGCCTCGGGGCCGCAGTACGTCCTGGTCGAGCGTGTGCTTGACGCGCCCGGAGCCCGCTGATGAAGCCCGCACCCTTCGCCTATCACCGGCCCGACACCGTCGAGGAGGCCTGCGAAACGCTGGCCTATTACGGCGACGACGGCAAGATCCTGGCCGGCGGCCAGAGCCTGGCCGCGCTGCTGGCCCTGCGCATCACGCACTTCGAGAACCTGGTCGACATCTCCATGGTCGACGAGCTCAAAGGCGTCGAGGTACGTGACGGTGCCGTTTGGGTCAAGGCGGCCACCACGCACGCGGCGGTGGGCCGCGACGCCGACGTCGCCTGTGCTGTGCCGCTGTTGACCCGTGTCACCCCGCACATCGGGCATTTCCAGATCCGCAACCGCGGCACGCTGGGCGGGGCCGTGGCACATGGTGACCCGGCGGGTGAGTTCCCGACGGTCGCCCTCACGCTGGATGCCCAGATCGAGGCCGTGTCCATGGCGGGGACACGCAAGATCGCGGCGACCGAGTTCTTCACCGGACTGTGGGAGACGGCGCTGGAACCCGGTGAGGTGCTCACGGCCGTGGGCTTCCCTGCCTGGGGTTCTGCCGGGACACGTGCCGGTTACGGTTTCCACGAATTCGCCCGGCGCCATGGTGATTTCGCGATCGCCGGGGCGACGGTGGCACTGCAGGTCGACGACAACGACACCGTCAGCCGGTGTGGCATCGGCCTGCTGGGGCTGGGTTCCACGCCGTTGCGCGCGGCGGCGGCCGAAACCGAGATCGTCGGCCGTGCGGTGGCCGAACTGGATCCAGAAGAGATCGGCAGGGCCGCGATGGCGGGCCTCGAAGAGGTGCCGGCCGATCAGCAGGGCTCGGCCCAGTACCGCAAACGGGTGGGCGCGGCCATGGTGGCACGTGCATTCGCAGATGCTGCCAAGGAGGCGACCCATGCATGAGCTGCCGATCGAGATGACCGTCAACGGACGCCACGTCGAGGCCGTCGTGGAGCCCCGCATGACGCTCGCCGACTTCCTGCGGGAGAAGTGCGGACTCACGGGTACGCATCTGGGCTGCGAGCATGGTGCCTGCGGGGCGTGCACGGTGCTGCTCAACGGCGAGGCCGTGCGGGGTTGCCTGGTCTTCGCGGTGCAGGCCTACCAGATGGAGGTCGAAACGGTCGAAGGTGTGGCGGGCGAGGACGGCGAGCTGTCCCCCGTCCAGGCCGCGATGCGTGAGTGCCACGGTCTGCAATGTGGCTTCTGCACACCGGGTTTCGTCATGTCGATCACCGCGTTGCTGCGCGACAACCCGCAGCCCAGCGATACCGAGATCCGTGAGGGCCTGTCCGGCAACTTCTGCCGCTGCACGGGTTACCAGGGCATCGTGAACGCGGTGCACCGCGCCGCCGAGGTGATGGCCGGGCAGGCCGAATCCGCCCCGTCACCCGTCGAGGCCGCTCCGGCGTCGTAGTTCGCCGGTACACATCGCAGACACAGCCCTGGCGGCTAGCGTGGATGGATGACATCCACACTCACCGACGGCAAGATCGCCGCCGCGCTGGAACGTATGTACGCAGAGGCGACCGAGCAGTTCCGCGGACCGGGTCCGAACTTCGACCCGGCGATTTTCGAGCGCGGTACCGCGCAGGAACGTGCCGACGCCGTCGACGAGATTTACATGCCGATCTCCCCCGAAGCCGGCAAGCTGATGTACTCGCTGATTCGCGCCGCCAAACCCCAGACGGTGGTGGAGTTCGGCATGTCCTACGGCGTCTCGACCATTCACCTCGCGGCGGCAGTCCGCGACAACGGTGCGGGACACGTGTATACGACCGAGCTGAGCGCCAAGAAGATCGCGGTCGCCACGGCAACCTTCGCCGAACTCGGCCTCGCCGATGTCATCACGGTCTTGGAGGGCGATGCCTTGACCACGCTGCCGACCGTGGACGGGCCCATCGGTGTGGTGTTGATGGACGGCTGGAAGGAGATGTATCTGCCGGTGCTCGGCAGCGTCGAGTCCAAGCTCGTCGCGGGCTCGCTGGTGATCGCCGACAACACCTCGTTCGCCGACACGCAGCCGTATCTGGATCACGTGCGCGACCCGGCGAACGGTTACGTCAGCCTCAACTTCCCGGCGCGCAGCAACGACAGCATGGAGCTCAGCTGCCGGGTCTGACCG
>DASUGW010000038.1:0-6788 GCA_036273805.1 Mycobacterium sp. | reverse complement strand
GGCCGACTGCTACGCCGGGGTCTGGGCGAAGAATGCGAGTACTACCCCTGGATCATCCGGTCGGCCGCTGATCGTCGACGTCACCGACGCGGACGTCAACGCAGCGCTCGACACCGCCTCCCGCATCGGTGACGACTACATTCAAACCCAGCTCGGTGGCGGTCGAGTCAACGAGAGCGAATTCACCCACGGCACCTCCGCGCAGCGCCAGAAGTGGTACCTCACCGGGTACCAGTCTGGTGACTTGACGAGCTGCGACACCTTCGACACCGACGACCTCGGCTGAGCCCCGTGGTCGGCTGACGTCGTGGGAGACGGGCTGGAATCCCGGATCCGGGTGGAGCGCGATGGCAGGGTGCTGCGGATCGTTCTGGTCCGACCGGAGCGGGGCAACGCCATCGACGCCCAGTTCGTCGACGAGCTTCGCGCCGCAGCGTTTCAGCTGAACGGAAGCGTCGGATGCATCGCCATCGTGGCCGAGGGCGAGACGTTCTGCGTGGGAGGCGATGTCCGAGTTTTCGCAGAAGCGCCCGAGCCCGGAACATCTGTATATGCCTGGGCTACCGGGTTCCACCAGGCCGTGCTCGCGCTGATGGCTTCGGCCGCACCGATTGTCGTCGGAGTGCAGGGTTGGGCGGCCGGCGGTGGCCTGAGCCTGGCGTTGCTGGCCGACGTGCTGGTCCTCGGACGGTCAGCCCGGGTACGCACCGCGTACACGGCGATTGGCCTAACCCCGGATGGCGGCATGTCGTGGACGTTGCCGCGGGCGGTCGGCGCGAGCAGGGCCCGGGATCTCATTCTCACCAACCGTGCGGTGTCCGCAGCCGAGGCCGAAGCGATGGGTCTGGCCACTCGGGTCGTCGATGATCAGGAGTTGCGTGCGACGGTCGACCGCCTGGCCGCCGAACTCGCCGACGGAGCGACGGACGCACTGGGCACGGCCTGCAATCTAGTCCACGGTGGCTGGTCCCGAACCTTCGTCGAGCAGCTTGACGAGGAGGCGAAGGCTATCGCTGCGAGCGCCGACAGTGTGCAGGGGCGGGAAGGGGTAAGGGCATTCGTCGAACGGCGAGCGCCCCGCTACCACGGCTGATAGGACTCGTCATTCAACTGGGTGGGGAGACGGGCGTTGTGCTCGCCGGGTGTCGGAGTCTGGTTGCGGTGATCCGATTCGCAGTGACCGTGTTGCCGTTGGTGGTACCGCTAACGTGCACGGTACTGCCGACGGGGAACTGCTGTGCGGTGCCGGGCCTTCGCCTGGTGCCGAACTGGGTTTGAGGCGTGATGGTCACGGTGTACTGAGTGCCTTTCCTGGCGTTGACGGTCCAGGTTGACCCGCTCTCGGCGGTGATCTGGCCGATGAGTCCGTGGGCGTGGCCGCTCTTGGCCGGCGCGGTGGCCGCGGGTGGCGCTGTCGTCGTCGGGGTGATTCCCGGGGTGGTCGATCCGCCGGAGCAAGCCGCCACGACGCCCACCGCGGCCGAGGCGCCGATTACCCCGATCGCCACCTTTATCCCTATCCGTCGATAGTTTCCGCCTGCGACGCTGTCCATCGCTCACTCCTTGATCAGATGCAGCACGCGAAGCGCCGTGCCGACGTTGTGCTCCCTGTTATGGACCGGCTAGGTGAGAGCAAGCTGCACACAACCTCACAGTTGCCTGGGAGAGATCACGGCAGTGATGACCGATGCGGCCCGCAAGTCTCTTGACAGGCCTGCGGTGTCATAACGGAGCAACCCGAAAACGTCGTTTCGTTGTTTATCCTTTGCGGTCGGAGCGCGTCAGCTAGCGCGTACACATCGTCGAAGACCGACAGCGCAGGTGTGTCGATGGCCGCCGTGGGACGCGGTGCCATACCCGTCCGGCGCAGGGAGAATTGCTTGCTTCGAAATACAGCCGCGACAACCCCGTCGTCGCCGAGTTCGACACCACGGGCTGTCCACCGCCGCCAGCGCAGCCCTCCTGTCGAACTCGGCGCACGCAAGGCTGTCCCCCACCTGAGACGAGGGCCATACCGCGACCCAGGACCCATTTCACCCCTCTGGGCGGCGCGAAGCGCCCACGGCGTTGGGTCGTCATTGTTGCGATGGCGACGCTCCCGTCCGCCCAGGCTCCTGCCGAAGTCCACACAGCCCACCTACCACCAGCCGCGATGCCGGGTTGGCTACGATCAGCGCGCGGGGCCGTTAGCTCAACTGGCAGAGCAAAGGACTTTTAACCCCCTGCACCGTCTCGCCTGGTATCCCAACAATTGGGGCCTCGGTGGCGTCTACCTGCCGGTTCTCGGCGCTAGATTAAGTGTAATCGCCGCTGGGTGTTGCACCGGGCTCAATTCGGGCTCCTGCGTTGCGCGCGGATCGGGCCTGTACGAATTCACCATTGACGGTCGCCCACCGGTCAGCGTCCCCACGGGCCACACGTCCCCTGCTGGCTACGGTCAATCTGGGTTGGGTCTCGGGCGTAGCCCAGCCAAGGTGATCGTGACGAGCCGGTCGACCGCGGCTTCGGATGACAGCTCGCCGGCGGCGCCGAGGGCGTGCACGCAGTAGCTTGCGAGCTCGTCTGGCGCGACGTCATCTCGGAGGTTCCCGGCCCGGGCGCCCTCGACCAGCAGATGTTTGATCATGTCGTGGAGCTGCTGTCGGGCTCGGGCGACGTTCTGGTCTCGATGCAGGAACGCCACGAGTTCGGTGTCGTGGTGTCCGCGGGACTCATAGCCGATGAAAGCGTATGCCCGCAGCACGGCCTCGAGACGCTGGCCCGGGTCGGCGGCGTGGTCTCGCACTTCGGCCAAGTGTGCCAGGTGGATGGTGATCTGGCGTTCGTGCCAGGCACCCAGGATCGCCTCAGGGTCGGGAAAGTATTTGTACAGTGTCGCCCGTCCGATGCCGGTTTGCTCGGCGACCTGGGACATCGTCGTAGCGCTGGGCTACCCGCTCTATGTGCTCTGGGCCTGTGCCGGGCATCGCTTCTCCTTCAGCTGTGCTGGATCGACGTGGGTGGCAAGCGGACGGGACGCGGGCGCGCGTCGCCGGGCGTCCCGCCCGCCGTTGGTCACCCGCAACATCCAGCGGGCTGGGTGGCCGGCTCGGTCAGTCCGGTGGCCCGGTCGGCTTGACAGCACGTCGCCGCGCTGGGCTGCCCGGCCTCGGTGGCGCTGAGGACGGGGCTGTGGGTACCAAAGCTCGCCGAGTCGTCCTTCACGGTGTACACCTCCCACGGTTCAGCGCCGGGCCCGTGCACCCACACCTTGTCCTGGCGCGCGTAGCAGCAGGTGGTGTCGTTCTCGACCTGGGTGAACAGACCCAGCTCGGACAGCCGGGTGGTGGCGGCGGTGACCTCCTCGCTGGTGTCCACCTCGACCCCGAGGTGGTCCATCACGGTGGGGTTGTCCTGCTCACCTTCCAGCAAGACCAGCTTGAGCGGCGGCTCGGTGATGGTGAAGTTGGCGTAACCGGGCCGGCGCTTGGCCGGCTCGACCCCGAACAGGCGGCTGTAAAACGTGATGGAGCCCTCCAGGTCGGACACCCGCAGGGCTAGCTGAACTCGAGACATGCGTCTCTCCCTCATCGAACGACGCCGAACCCTTGGTTCGACCACTGTCGAGACAGAGGTTGCACTCTGATTCGAGAACTGTCAAGGTAGAACTATGTCGAATCAGGAGCGGGTGTTAGCTGAGCTGGCCGAGGCGGTGGGGTGCTGCTCGCCGCTGGCCCGGCAGCCGCTGTCGGCCGGGCAGGCCGTCGAGCTGGCCCGACTGTTCAAGGCGATGGGTGATCCGGTGCGGCTGCGGCTGCTGTCGCTGATTGCCTCACACGCCGGTGGGGAGGCGTGTGTGTGCGACCTGTCCGGGGTGTTCGAGTTGACCGGACCGACGATCAGCCATCACCTCAAGGTGCTGCGCGAGGCCGGGCTGATCTCCGGCGAGCGCCGAGGGACCTGGATCTACTACCGGGTGCACCCTGAGGCGCTGCGGCAACTCTCGGCGGTGCTGCTGCCCGGCGACGCACCGGCGGTGACAGCATGACTCACGAGACCAGCGTGACCGAAACGGCCGCTGGCCGCCGCGCTGCCGACGCCGGGGTGGTCGCCAAGCTGTCCACCCTGGATCGGTTCCTGCCGGTGTGGATTCTGGCCGCGATGGCCCTGGGACTGGCATTAGGCCGGCTCGTGCCGGGCATCGCCGGCGCGCTCAACGGGCTGCAGGTGACCTCCGGGGTGTCGCTGCCGATCTTCATTGGGCTGCTGGTGATGATGTACCCGGTGCTGGCCAAGGTCCGCTACGACCGCCTGGACACCGTCACCGCCGACCGGCGCCTGCTCATCCCCTCGCTGATCCTGAACTGGGTCATCGGACCGGCGGTGATGTTCACCCTGGCCTGGGCGCTGCTGGCGGACCTGTCCACCTACCGCACCGGGCTGATCATCGTCGGACTGGCCCGCTGCATCGCGATGGTCATCATCTGGAACGACCTCGCCTGCGGGGACCGCGAGGCCGCCGCCGTCCTGGTCGCGCTCAACTCGGTGTTCCAGGTCATCGCCTTCGCCGGGCTGGGCTGGTTCTACCTCGACGCGCTGCCCGGCTGGCTGGGCCTGCCCCAAGCCGAGCTGACCGTCTCACCCGAACAGATCGCCGTCTCCGTGCTCATCTTCCTCGGCATTCCGCTGGTCGCCGGCTACCTCACCCGCCGCCTCGGCGAGTGCGCCAAGGGCCGCGACTGGTACGAGACCCGGCTGCTGCCCAAGCTCGGGCCCTTCGCGCTCTACGGGCTGCTGTTCACCATCATCGTGCTCTTCGCCCTGCAAGGCGACGCGATCACCTCCCGGCCGCTGGACGTCGCCCGCATCGCCCTGCCACTGCTGGCCTACTTCGCCCTGATGTGGACCGGCTCCTACGCGCTGGGCCGCGTGCTCGGCCTGTCGTATCAGCGCACCACCACACTGGCGTTCACTGCCGCGGGCAACAACTTCGAACTGGCCATCGCTGTGGCCATCGCCACCTTCGGCGTCACCTCCGGACAAGCCCTCGCCGGCGTCGTCGGACCGCTCATCGAAGTCCCCGTCCTGGTCGGGCTGGTCTATGTCTCCCTGGCCGCCCGGCGCCGTTGGCCAGCCCGCACTGACCTCGGAACGACCCGATGAGCGGCACACCCAACGGCAACGACGTTGCTGTGCCCGAGGTGCTGTTCGTCTGCGTGCACAACGCCGGACGCTCCCAGATGGCCGCAGCGCTGCTGGACCATCACGCTGCCGGCGCGGTGCGGGTGCGCTCGGCCGGATCCACCCCGGCCGAGCAGATCAACCCCACCGTGCGCGAGGCCATGGCCGAGCTCGGCCTGGACATCTCCCAGGAATTCCCGAAAAAGCTCACCACCGATGCGGTCCAGGCAGCCGACGTGGTGATCACCATGGGGTGCGGGGACGCCTGCCCGGTCTTCCCCGGCAAACGCTACCTGGACTGGAACCTGGACGATCCAGCCGGTAACACCCTCGCCCAGATCCGCCCGATCCGTGACGAGATCGACCGGCGGGTGCGCCGGCTGCTCGCCGAACTCCTTCCCACCACCGATCGCTAACACCGAACCCGCCCCCGCCGCTTGTACTTATCCGGGGCCGGGTGTTGGACGTCGGCTGCGGGACCGGCGAGCACGTGCTCCTGTGCGCCGGCCTGGGGCTCGACGCCACCGGCGTCGACCTGGCGTCCGCGGCGCTGCGCACCGCCGAGATCAAAGCCCGCGAGCGGGGACTTACCGCCCGATTCCTCCACCATGACGCCCGACGGCTGACCGATCTCGGGCAGGCCTTCGACACGGTGCTCGACTGCGGGCTGTTCCACATCTTCAGCGACGACGACCGCGCCGCCTTCGTGAACAACGTGCGCTCCGTGCTGAGGCCCGGCGGGCGGTACTTCATGCTGTGCTTCAGCGACGCGCAGCCCGGCGGCTGGGGGCCACACCGGGTGACCCGCGCCGAGATCACTGACTCGTTCGCCCGGGGATGGCGGATCGACTCGATCACACCGGCCACGATCGACATCACCACCGACCCCGATGGCATCCGCGCCTGGCTGGTCGCGCTGACCCGGACCTGAGCATGAGCACGGCCCAAGCCGGAGAACACGGCGATCCCGTCGCGGCCTCGATGGTGGGTCTGAGAGCGCCGCCCGCGGGACACCCGGAAAGGAACACCATGATCAGCGCCGAAGCCCACATCGAAACCGAACACCCGGGCCGCTACCTGGTCCAGCTGTGCCGGCACGCCCAGCAAGTCCATCGCCTGCCTCATCGCCCGCGCACCCACTATTGCGGTGACACCTTGCCCCCCGAGGTGGGCCACATCGAGTGTTCCGACAGTCACGGGACGCTCACCTTCACCCCAGGGGGCCGCTGCACGATGGCGGCCACTGCGCACCTGCTGAGGCTGAGTATCGAGGCGGGCGACGAGCGGGACCTGCGACGGCTCCAAGACATCATCACCCGAAATATCGAACGGTTCGGTCGACGTGAGCAGCTGACGGTGACCTGGCGGCCACTACCGTCCGTCGGGCTAGCCGGTCACGCCGCCTCGACACCTGACCCGCGTCCCAAGCAGCAGCCGTGACACATCGAGCCACCGCGGGGCGAGCGTGCTGGCGGTATCCGGTGGGCTAGCCATCGCTTTGCATGTCGGGTTGGCCGTGGCCGTGCACGTCGGGTTGGCGGCGGTGCTGACGGCCTGGCGATGGACCAGCTGGGCGGCCGACTTCGTGCTGGTGCTCGTCCTGGTCAAAGTCGCCGCCATTGTGCTGG
>DASUGW010000037.1:0-2961 GCA_036273805.1 Mycobacterium sp. | reverse complement strand
GTGTGGGGTGTCGCATGTGCTGCTCCCGGTGTTCGCGTTGGTGCGGCGGGCGGACGTGGCGGAGGTGATCGGGGCCGCGTTGACGGCGAAGGCGGCTGGTGCTGGGGCGCGGTCGATCGCGGGCCGGTTGCGGCGGCCGGTGGAGACGGTGCGCGGCTGGTTGCGCCGGTTCGCTGACCGGGCCGAGGTGCTGCGGTCGTGGTTCACGGTGCTGCTGGTGAGAACGGGGGTCGATCCGGTGCCGCCGGCGTTGACTCCCACTGCGTTCGCGGACGCGGTCGCGGCGGTGCTGGGTGCGGCGGTCGCGGCGGCGTCGCGGTGGCCGGACGTCGGCGCGGTGTCGCCGTGGCGGTGGGCGTCGGCGGCGTCGGCGGGTCGGTTGCTGGCTCCGTCCTGGCCTTGATCAACGATCAACACGAGTCGACTCTGATGCCGCTGGGTTGATCGCTGCCAATGTGCTCGTGATCTCTGTCCCTACGAGCATTCAGGAAGCGTGAATTGACCAAAGACGATGACGAGCGGGCTGCCCGGTTGGAACGGGCACGGCAGATCGGTCTGTTCCGTTACATGCTGATCCGGGAAGCGGCCGACCCGAGTTTGACCAAGAAGCAGCGTGGCCGGTTGGTGCGCGAGTTGGCTCGCGCGACGCATACCGATCCGTCCGGCCGGTCGGTGCGGGTCACGCGGTGGACGTTGGACCGGTGGATCGCGGAGTGGCAGCGGGCCGGGTTCGACGCGTTGGTGCCCTCGCCGCGTCAGTCGCAGCCGCGCACCCCGCCGGAGGTGTTCGAGTTGGCCAGTGCGTTGAAGAAGGAGAACCCGAGCCGCACGGCCGCCCAGATCCGGAGGATCTTGTCGGCGCAGCACGGCTGGGCCCCGGATGAGCGGACCTTGCAGCGCATGTTCGTCCGCACCGGCCTGACGAGGATGGGACCGGCGCAGCCGGCGGTGTTCGGCCGGTTCGAGGCCGACCGTCCGAATGAGATCTGGGTTGGGGATGCCTTACACGGCCCCAGAATTGAGGGACGCAAGACCTACTTGTTCGCGTTCCTGGACGACCATTCCAGGGCCGTGGTCGGACACCGGTGGGGCTTCGCCGAAGACACCGTGCGGCTAGCCGCCGCGCTGCGCCCGGCGTTGGCCGCCCGGGGGGTTCCCGAGTACGTGTATGTCGATAATGGCAGCGCTTTTGTCGACTCGTGGCTGCTGCGGGCCTGCGCGAAGTTGGGCATCAAGCTGGTCCACTCCGCCCCCGGCCGGCCGCAGGGCCGCGGGAAGATCGAACGATTTTTCCGCACCGTCAACAGCGAGTTCGTCGTCGAGATCGCTTCTGGTGACGGCAAACCGGGCCGGCAGGTCCAGGACCACCACGAGCTCAACCGGCTGTTCACCGGCTGGGTGGAGAAGGTCTACCACCAGCGGGTGCATTCCGAGACCGGCATGGCCCCCCTCGCGCGGTGGATGAACGGCGCCCCGTTTCCCATCCCCGCTGCGGCCGATCTGGCCGAGGCGTTTCGCTGGTCGGAGTACCGGGGCGTGTCCAAGACCGCGCTGGTGTCGTTGCACGGCAACCGTTACCAGGTCGACCCGCTGCTGATCGGCCGCCGCGTCGAACTGGTCTTCGACCCCTTCGACCTGACGTTCATGCGAGTACGCCTGGACGGCGCCGACGCCGGCACCGCAATGCCGTTCCAAATGACCCGGCACAGTCATCCCAAGGCCCGGCCCGAAGTCCCGGCAGAAGAACCCAAGCCCACCACCGGCATCGACTACCTCGGCCTCATCGACGCGGCCCACACCGCCGAACTGGCGCAGCGGGTCAACTACGCCGCCCTGGCCGACGCGCTGCCCGACGACCAACCCCCGCCCGACGCCGTCGGTCTCGACCTCGGCCACGAACCCCCTTTCTAAACAACACCCTCGAGGACTCACATGATTGAGAAACTGCAAGCCCACTACGGCTTCAACCGCACCCCGTTCGGCCGTGACCTGGCCCCAGGCATGCTGCACCGCCACGCCTCCCACAACGAAGCCATCGCCCGCATCCAGTGGTGCATCAACGAACGTTCCATCGGCGTAGTCACCGGCGAAGTCGGCGCCGGCAAAACCGTCTCCGTCCGCACCGTGCTGTCCAGCCTCGACCCGTCCAAACACACCGTGATCTACCTGCCCAACCCGCAGATCGGCATCCGCGGCATCCACGAAGAGATCGTCACCGCGTTCGGCCAGACCCCTGCCCACCTCAGCTCCCGGCTGATCTCCCAAACCGGCAAAGCCCTACTCGCCGAACGGGAGGAACGAGGACGCACACCCGTCCTCGTCCTCGACGAGGCCCACCTGCTGTCCTACGAACAGCTGGAGAGCATCCGGATGCTCACCAACCAGAGCATGGACCAGCACTCCCCACTGGCCTGCCTGCTGGTCGGACAACCCACCCTGCGACGCACCATGAAACTCGGCGTCCTGGCAGCCCTCGAACAACGCACCGCGCTGCGCTACACCATGCCCGGCATGACCGCCACCGAGACCGCCAGCTACATCGCCCACCACATGAAACTCGTCGGCCGACCCGACCAACTGTTCACCGAAGACGCCATCAACCTGATCCACACCACCGCACGCGGCTACCCCAGAGCGGTCAACAACCTGTCCCTGCAAGCCCTCGTCGCCGCGTTCGCCAACGCCAAAAGCCTCGTCGACGAGACCGCCGCCCGCGCCGCCGTCAGCGAGGTGGTCGACTAACTCAACCGGCACCCTGCCGACCACCAGCGACACCACGCCAACGAACGCCTCGCCGAACCACCACCGGCGAGGCGTTCGTGCCTCACCACGTCGGCATCCACAGTGACGCCATCGTCGGCATTTTCAGCGCCGGGCAACACGCGTACGCGTCGCGGTCGCCGCTTTGGGCCCGTTGCAGCAACGCGAGCGTGACCGGGGCGAGGTCGGGATGCTGACGCG
>DASUGW010000036.1:0-16420 GCA_036273805.1 Mycobacterium sp. | reverse complement strand
CGCAACGAGTCCGACGTCGTCGGGCAGCCTGGAGTCCAGGAGACCGGCGAAGAAGTCCGGCGAGAGTCGGGTGTCGTTGTTAAGTGTGACGGCGAACTCGTATCCGTTGCGAAATGCCATCCGGAAGCCCAGATTCGATGCGCCGGCCCAGCCGATGTTCTTGCCTGGTGTGATGACCCATTCGTCGACGAGTGGCTCGTAGTGGCCGCCGTTGTCGATGATCAGGACGTCGACAAGGTCCGATTCGACCAGGATATCGGGCAATACGGCGTGCGTGAGCGCGTTGGATCCGAACGCCGGAATGGTTACCAGGCACTTCTTGGCCGCAGACATCGATACCCCCCATCTGATTCGTTTCCGCACAGCGTAATCAATGGACCCACCGGTACAGAGCGGGTTCCCGTCGGTTGGTCGTCAGAACCGGAACTTGATAAGCAGTGCGACTACGGGCAGGGCACCCCGGCCGGCGTGTAGAACGGCACACCCGCGGGCGTGTAGCACGGCGGCAGTCCCGCGGCCATCTGACCGGCCACATCGTTGGGATCGGCGACCGCCGCGCCCACCGCGGCGTCGCGGGCGATGTCGGTGCAGCCGCCGACGCTGAGATGCCTGCCGCCGACGTCGCCGCACACGTCCGCGCCCGCCGTGGGTGCCATTGCCACCGCCCACGCCGCCGCAGGCGCCAGGGCGCAGGTCGCCGCGGCGGTCAGTGCTGCGGTGAGTTTCGCGAATCTCATGATGGAAGTCCCCTCGCCGAAATCTGCCCGACACGAGCAGTGTTGCCCAATCCCACCACACATATCGGTGGTTTCGCCCAACCACCTCGATAGGCTGGGCACATGCCACTTACCGGAGAATATGAACCCGGGGCCTTGGACTGGTCCCGCGAGAACGCCGAGGAATACATGGCCTCGGGCGGCACCAAGGGCACCGAGCTGCGAGGCATGCCCGTCATCCTGTTGACCACCATCGGGGCCAAGACGGGCAAGATCCGCAAAACCCCGCTGATGCGTGTCGAGCATGACGGCCAGTACGCGATCGTGGCGTCGCTGGGCGGGGCGCCGAAGAACCCGGTCTGGTACTACAACGTCAAAGCACACCCGCACGTCGAACTGCAGGACGGCACGGTTTCCGGCGACTACGAAGCCCGTGAGGTGACCGGCGACGAGAAGGCGCTGTGGTGGGAACGGGCGGTGGCGGCCTACCCGGACTACGCCGACTACCAGAAGAAGACAGACCGCCAGATTCCCGTGTTCGTGCTCAGTCCCGCCAGCTGAGGGCCGCCGCGCGATTTCTGACCGAAAACGCCACGTGGCACCATTGAACGGTGACTGTCGAACTGAGCCAGAATCCCGACGTGTCGCCGCTGCGCGCGGCCGATATCGAGGCGGCGGCTCAGCGAATTTCCGACGTGGTGTCTCCCACGCCGTTGCAGTACTGCGACCGGCTCTCACAGTTGACCGGGGCGCAGGTCTTCCTGAAACGCGAAGATCTGCAGGTGGTGCGCTCATACAAGTTGCGGGGCGCCTACAACCTGCTCAAACAGCTGACGCCTGAGGAGAAGGCCGCAGGCGTGGTGTGCTCGTCGGCGGGCAATCACGCCCAGGGTTTCGCGCTCGCGTGCCGTTCGATGGGAATCCACGGCCGGGTGTACGTGCCGGCCAAGACTCCGACTCAGAAGCGCGACCGCATCCGCTACCACGGCGGCGAGTTCATCGATCTGATCGTCGGCGGCAAGACCTACGACCTGGCCGCCGAGGCCGCGCTCGACGACGTCGCCCGCACGGGTTCGACCCTGGTGCCGCCGTATGACGATCTGCGCACGATGGCCGGACAGGGCACCATCGCCGTCGAGATCCTCGATCAGCTCGACGGCGAACCCGACCTGGTGGTGGTGCCGGTCGGTGGCGGCGGCTGCATCAGCGGCATCACGTCCTATCTGGCCGAACGCACCGACAACACGTCGGTGCTGGGCGTAGAACCCGCGGGAGCGGCGGCCATGGTCGCCGCGCTGGCCGCCGGTGAGCCGGTCACCCTTGAGCACGCCGATCAGTTCGTCGACGGCGCCGCCGTGGCCCGTGCCGGGTCGCTGCCGTTCGATGTGCTGGTGGCCGCCAATGACATGGTGTCGATGACGACGGTCGACGAGGGCGCGGTGTGCACCGCGATGCTGGATCTGTATCAGAACGAGGGCATCATCGCCGAACCCGCGGGTGCGCTGTCGGTGGCGGGTCTGCTGGAGGCCGATATCACCCCGGGCTCCACGGTCGTGTGCCTGATCTCCGGTGGCAACAATGACGTCTCGCGTTACGGGGAGGTGCTCGAACGCTCGCTGGTGCACCTCGGTCTGAAGCACTACTTCCTGGTGGACTTCCCGCAGGAGCCGGGCGCCTTGCGCCGGTTCCTCGACGAGGTGCTCGGCCCCAACGACGACATCACGCTGTTCGAATACGTCAAGCGCAACAACCGGGAGACCGGTGAAGCGCTCGTCGGCATACAGCTGGGTTCGGCCGCTGACCTTGAGCACCTGTTGGAGCGCATGCAGGCCTCGGAATGTCATATCGAGTTGCTCGAGCCGGGTTCACCGACGTACCGATATCTGACCTGATCGCATCCCGCCTTTAAACCAGGCCGCGTCGATCGGGCGGCCCGGCGCCGCCCGCACGTCGATTCGGCGCTGACAGCGAGGTTCCGCGCGGATTTCGCTGTCAGCGCCGCATCGATGGCAGGGCTGGGGCGACCGTCTAACTGAAGATCGGCTGCGCCACGTAGTGGCCCTCGGCCGGGGCGGGGGGTACCACGAAGATCGCCGACCCGATATGCCGGATGTACTCGTTGAGCAGATCGTGGGCGCCGAGGCGGTTCTGGATGGCCATGAAGTGCCGCGGATCGTTCTGATAGGACAGGAACAGCAGTCCGGCGTTGAGCTGGCCGTTGGGATCCAGGCCGTCGGTGTAGTTGTACGAACGCCGCCGGATCAGTATCCCGTCGTTGTTCTCGTGCGCGGCCAGGGCGATGTGTGCCCGCGGGTCGATCACGGGCTCTCCGGCGGCGTCGCGCGCGCCGAAGTTCGGGGTGTCGGTCTCGGTCGAACCGGTCAGCGGGGCGCCGGTTTCCTTGTGCCGCCCGAAGATTCGCTGCTGATTGCCGACCCGGTCGGCATCCCACGTCTCCATCAGCATGCGGATCTTGCGCGCCACCTGATAGGTGCCGCCTTCGAGCCAGGGCTGGTCACCGCCGGAGATCCAGACGAACTTGTCGTATTCCTCTTGGGTGCTGATATTGCGGGTTCCGTCCTTGAACCCCAACAGGTTTCGCGGTGTCTGCTGGCCCGGTCCGGCCGAGGCGCGGCCAAAACCCAGGACCGCCCAGTGCGGATACACGATGCCGCGGCCGATGCGGGCCAGATTGCGCGCCGCGTGATAACAGACCTGGGGGTCGTCGGCGCATGCCTGCACACTGAGATCGCCGCCGGTCAACAGAGGATCGAGGTAGTCACCGTTGAGCCTCGGCAAGGCGGTGAACACCGCGGGGCGGTATTTGGCCAGGCCGAACCGGTCCCCGAACACCTCCGGCCCCAGGCCGATGGTGACGGTCAGGCTGGCCGGGCTCAACCCGAACGCCTCACCGGTATCGGCCGGCGGTTGCACCTCGATATCGGGTGCTACCGAACCGACCGGTTTGCCCTGCTGCAGCACCGCCGCCGCGGCCGACCAGCGGGCCAACAGCCGCTGCAGGCTCGCTCGGTTGGCCGAGTCGGCGAACCGGAACGTCATGAAGACGGCGTTTCGCTGCGGCTGGGTCGCAACCCCGCCCTGGTGTCCGGTGCCGTAGAAGGGGTAGCTGCGGGACAGCTCAATGCTGTCCTCCGGCGATGTGCTGGCCGCGTTGGAGACCCCGGCGGCCCAGCCAGCGGTGGCACCGCCTGCGGCGCCGAGTGCGACACCGCCGAGCCCGGCCCACAGCGCCCCGGAGAGCATGCCGCGCCGCGACACCCCCGCCGCGTCGGCGGCGGGGGAGTCGCAGGCTTCGTTGTCTGACATCAGCCCGCCGTGACGACCTTCTGCGCCACCTGCGACAGGCTCTCGTGCAGCGGCTGGATGACCGCGGTCAGTTTGGCCGCATCGGTCTTCTGCAGCTCCGGCGTCCACGCCTTGAACCCGCCGAGCTGCGACGGGTCGCGGTAGCCGTCCAGGGTGGTGAGCACCGTCTGGAACTGATCGTCGAGCTGCTTGACCAGCGCCGGATCGATCTTCTCCAGGCCTGGCCGCAGCGCGGCGTAGGCCTGTTGCGCGCCTTCGACGTTGCCGGCGAAGTCGACCAGGTCGATGTGGCTGAACGCCTCCTCCTCGCCGGTGATCTTGGTGTTCTGCACCTCTTCGATCAGGTCGGCGGCGCCGTTGGCCAGATCCTCCGGCTTGTACTGCAGTGTGCTCGCGATGGTCACCAGCTTGCTGACATTCGCTGCCAGCTCGCTGGACAGTGCCTTGGTCTCCGGCGTGATCGCGTTCTTCTGGAACAGGTCGCGCTCCACGGCGTGGAAGCCCTTCCAGCCGACCTTGGTGTCGATCGGTGTGGACTCGCGCATGTCGATCAGGTAGTCCAGGTTGCCGGCGTTGTCATCGACCGCGAAGCCGGGCAGCACGAAGCCTTCGACGCTGGATTCGGCGTGTTCGTAGAACGGCCGGGCCTTGGCGTACGCGGCCTTGGCGGCGGCGACGTCACCGGACTGCACCGCGGCGTTGAGCGCCTGCACGGCGGTGTTGAGCTGGTTGACCTGGTCGACGACGTAGGCCGCGTAGGACTTGGTGCCGTCGGACAGGATGGTCTGCACAGTTCCGGTCGGGGTGGCGGCGGCTTGTCCGGTCACCGTGAAGTCGACGTACTCCTGCCCGGCTCCCGGGCAGTAGATCTTGTACGGGCCGCCGTCGAGGGTGACGGTGAAGCTCACCGGGTCCAGACCGGGCGCGAGGTTCTCCTTCTCGCCGACGATGCGCTGCTCCTTGAGCAACTCCATCTCGGTGATGCCGGCCGCGCTGGTGTTGGTCACCTTGAAGGTCACCGGGCCGGCGGGGACGCTGGCGGTATCGACCTTGCAGACGTCCTTGCCGGACTCGTTTGCCAGGGTGATATTGACCGTCTGAACCCCGCCCTTGGCGGCCGTGGTGTTCGCAGGGTCGGCACCCTTGGCGGTGTCGGAATGCGAACTACAGCCGCTGAGCGCCAGGGCCGCCGCCGCTGCCAGCGCGGGCAGTCCCAGCAGCAGGTTCCGCGACATCCCGCTCGTTGACGTGTGGTGAGCCATCTGAATGTTGTTGCCTTTCTTCGGTTTTAGTGGAACTGCGGCCGGCTCGCCAGGCGAGGGCGGCGGAGGTGACCGCGCCGGCGGCCAGAAGGATCGGGAGCCATACCCGCCACAGCGCGCGTTCGGCACGGTCCTGGGCGCCGTGCGCGATGGCCGCAGCGGCGGCACTGTCCTGGACCGGCGACGTGGCCCAGTCGTTGTCCAGACGGCCGACGCTGACGGTCTTGGAGCCGGTCAGGCCGCCGCCGGTGAGCACGGCGACCCGGTTGCTCTCGGCACGGGCACTGACCAGAGCATCGCCGTGGCTCAACGCGGTGTAGGAGGTGGTGGCCGTCCAGGTCACCGCGAACGGTCCGGGGGTGCGGGCGCTGCCCAACCCGACGGGCAACCGCCCGCCGGTGAGCGCCGCCAATTCGGTCAGGCTCACCGTGGGCGTGTGAATGCCGGGGTCGGACTGTGCCCGGGCCTGCCAGGCCTGCACCGCCACGCCGTCGACGTGCTGATTGCCGGCGGCCTCGAGTCGCACGGGGGCGGCGCCGTCGACGGTCAGGGCGCGCCCATCGCTATCGGCATCCAGGGTCACGCTGACCGGGTGTCCGGCGCTGCCGCCCGCGGTGCGCGATGGGCCGGGCGACGCGGCGCCCTGGGCGGGCACGAACACCGGCAGCGCCGCGGCGGCTACGGCCAGCACTGCCGCCGTGGCGTACAGCACCCGCTGCCGCGCGCGCGGGCTGGCGGCCAACCGGGTCGGCCACAGGAAGACGGCCAGCACCGGGATCGCGTAGAGCAGCCAGCCGAGCACCTCGATGAGCCGGGGATCGCTGGGGATGCCGAACATGCCGGTGATCAACGACCCGAGCACCGAGCGCGCGGGCATCCAGGCGGAGAAGTCGAACACCTGCTGCTGGCCGATGTTGACCAGGCCGGCTTCGTGCGCGGTGCGCAGGGTGTTGAGAACCAGGCCGGCCGCGATGAACACCAGGAACACGCCGGTGATCTTGAAGAACCGGCCCAGATTGACCTTCAGGCCGCCGAAGTAGATGCCCACGCCGATGGCGATGGACACCGCGATACCGGCCAGGCCGCCGGTCAGCGCCAGCCACCGGCTGCCCTGCGTGGTCTGCGCCGCGGCCAGCAGGAAGACCGCGGTTTCGAAGCCCTCCTTGAGCACGGCCAGAAACGCCATCACGACCAGTGCCATCGCGCTGCCGGATTTCAGCGCCGCGGACGCCTCCGCCTCGAGTTCGCCTTTGAGGGCGAAGGCGTTGCGGTTCATCCAGATGATCATCGTGGTCACGAACACCACGGCGATGACGCCGATCACCGTCTCGAGCAGCTCCTGCTGCCGCTGCGGCAGCGAGGCGGACAGCAGATCGAGACCCACGCCGACCGCGATGCTCAGGGCGACCGCCAAGCCCACGCCGATCAGCATGGGGCGGATGGATTTCCCGTTGCGCTTCAGAAATGCGGCGACGATGCTGACGATCAGGGTGGCCTCGAGGCCCTCGCGCAGACCGATCAGGAATGTGCCGACAAAGATGCCCTGCAGGGGGTGCTCCCTTCCCGACACCGAACCTGGATGACCCGGAGCCAGGTTAGGCTAACCGGTACCAGGATAGGCTAACCAAGTTCCGGGGTTATGTTGCCATGATCAGGGCGCAAAAGGGCAAATAGGCGCAGACCGGGGCGCGCGACCGTCAGTTGGTGCGCAGTACGGCGAACGAGTGTCCGTCCAGCGCGGTGCCGACAGCCCCGAGGCGGGGGGATCCCCAGGCGTAAACCAGCTCACCGGACACGGGCACTGCCACCGATGCCGAACCCAGATTGCAGGCGATGGCCAGCGCACCGCGGTGCAGCACGAACCAGCGCGCGTCCTCGTCGAACTCGACTTCGAGGTGATCGAGCCAGTAGTCCGCCAGATCGGGCTCGGTGCGGCGCAGCGCGATCAGGTCCCGGTACAGCTCGTGCAAGCGGGCGTGTTCGTCTTCATCGAGTTCGGTCCAGTCCAGCTGCGACCGGGCGAACGTCGCCGGGTCCTGCGGGTCCGGGACCTCGGCGGCGTCCCAGCCGTGCGCGGCGAACTCACGGCGACGGCCCTCCCGGGTGGCCTGGGCGACCTCGGGATCCGGATGCGAGGTGAAGAACTGGAACGGCGTCTTCGCGCCCCACTCCTCGCCCATGAACAGCATTGCGGTGAACGGGGAGAGCAGGGCCAGCGCAGCACTGACCGCCAACTGCCCGCTGTCCAGGTACGCGCTGGGCCGGTCGCCGGCGGCCCGATTGCCGATCTGGTCGTGCGTGCTGGTGTACGCGAGCAGCCGACAGCCGGGGATGGCGGCGGTGTCCAGTGCGCGGCCGTGGCGGCGCCCCCGGAACGACGAGTACGTCGCGGCGTGGAAGTAACCGTTCTTCATGGTTTGCGCCAGCGTCTCCAGCGAGCCGAAATCCGAGTAGTAGCCGTGGCGCTCCCCGCTCACCGCGGTGTGCAGTGCGTGGTGGATGTCGTCGTCCCACTGGGCGGTCATGCCGTAGCCCTGTTGACTGCGCGGAGTGATGAATCGCGGGTCGTTGCGGTCGGTTTCGGCGATCAGCGAAAGTGGCCGGCCCAATTCGGCTGCCAGCACGTCGGTTTCGGTCGAAAGCTCTTCGAGAATGTGGATTGCGGTGGTGTCCACCAGGGCGTGGACGGCGTCCAGGCGTAGGCCGTCAGCGCCGAAGTCGCGCATCCAGCGCAGTGCGCAGTCGATGATGTAGCGGCGGACCTCGTCGGAGTTCTCGTCGGCGATGTTGATGCCCTCGCCCCAGGGGTTGCTGCCCGCGGACAGGTACGGACCGAACCGCGGCAGGTAGTTGCCCGACGGCCCGAGGTGATTGAACACCGCGTCCACCAACACGCCGAGACCGCGGCGGTGGCAGGCGTCGATCAGGCGAACCAAGCCGTCGGGACCCCCGTAGGGCTCGTGCACCGCATACCAGAGCACGCCGTCGTAGCCCCAGCCGTGCGTGCCGGGGAATGCGTTCACGGGCATCAACTCGACGAAGTCGACGCCGAGATCCACCAGATAGTCCAGCTTTTCGATGGCAGCATCGAAGGTGCCGGCCGCGGTGAACGTCCCGACGTGCAGTTCGTAGATCACCGCGCCCTGCACCGAGCGGCCCGCCCAGTCGGTGCTGACCGAGTGCACCGCGGCGCAGTCCCAGAGCTGGGAGCGTTCGTGGACGCCGTCGGGCTGGCGCGCCGAACGTGGATCGGGCAGTACCTGCGGGTTGTCGTCGAGCAGAAACCCGTAACGGGCGTCGGCCGCAACGTCCAGCGTGGCGCGCCACCATCCGTCATCGGATCGCGTCATCGGATGTACGGTCCCGTCGACGTCGAGCCGCACCAGCTGCGGTTTCGGTGCCCAGACCGCGAATTCGTGTTCAGTCACTCGTGCGCTCCAGCAGTGCGACGGGCAGGTCGGCCAGCAGCTCCGGGGCGGGCACCCGGCCGGTGTGCATTACGCCGGTGACCCGGTCGCGCCAGCGGCCCGGCCCGAGGTGCAGCGCGGTGTCGGCCCAGCCGGTCTGCGTCAGGCGCACCGTCCAGCGGGACACCGCGACCAGGACGTCCTCGCCGCGTAGGTAGGCGAGCAGGTGATCGGCGCCCGCGCCGGTGGCCGGCCGGGGCCGATACCCGCCGGCCAGGAAGGTCTGCGGCCGGTCACGACGTAGCCGCAGCGCCGCGCTGACCACGCGGATCTTGGGGTGCTCCAAGGACGTCAGTGCCGCGCGTCGCTGCGCGAAGTCCACCGGACGGCGATTATCCGGGTCGACGAGGCTGTCCTCCCACAGTTCGGTGCCCTGATAGACGTCGGCGACACCGGGAACCGTCAGTGCCATCAGCTTTTGTCCCAGCGCGTCGCTGCGCGCATGCACGTCGAGTTGCGTGACCAAGGCACTGAGTTCGTCGGCGATCGGGGAATCGAATACGGTGTCCAGCCAATGATGCACGCCGGCTTCGAATTCGGTGTCGGGGTCCAGCCACGAGGTGTGCAGGTGCGCTTCGCGGATGGCCTTCTCGGCGTAGGCGTGCAGGCGGTTGCGCAGCGTGTCGTCGACTTCACCGGATACCGGCCATACTCCGAAGATGTTCTGCCACAGGAACAGTGCCGTGGCGGCATCGGGGCAGGGGGCCTGGGCCTGCCATCGCGTGACGAGCTCGGTCCACAGCGCGGGTACCTGCGAGAGCACACCGATCCGGGCGCGCACGTCCTCGCCGCGTTTGGTGTCGTGGGTGCTCAGTGCGGTCATCGACGTCGGCCAACGGGCGGCGCGCACTGCGGCGCTGTGGTGGAACTCGGCGGCGCTGACGCCGAAACGTTGCGGTTCGCCGCCGACCTCGTTGAGCGACACCAGCACCGGATCGCGGTAGAACAGGCAATCCTCGACGGCCTTTGCGGTCACCGCGCCGCACAACTGCTGCAGCCGAACGGCCGGCTCGGAGTGCTGTAGGGCGGCGGACACCACCACCAGCGGCGCGGCCAGATCTGGTCGTGCCGCAACGGTTTCGGCGATCGCGGTGGACATCATCGCCGACAAACCCGGGTAGTCGCAGCGGTAGACGCCGATGTTGGTGAGCACCACCGTGATCGCCTCGGCCAGTAGCGGGTGGTCGGTGCCGGTGGTGTTGACGACGGCCCGGCGCAGTCGGCGCAGTTCGCTGCCCAGGGTGTCGGTGGCGGCGGCGGTCTTGAGCTCCGCGGTGAGTCTCGGGATCGCCGCGGGGTCGAATTGGGCTGATTCGGCCAGCTCTGCCAGCGCTCGGCGGCCGGCGGGGTCGACGAACACCCCGCCGATCTCGCGCAGAACGTCGTATCCGGTGGTCCCGGCCACCGGCAGGGTCGGCTCCAGTGCCTCGTCGGCGGCGAGGATCTTCTCGATGACGATGTAGGTGTCCGGACCGGCGAGGCTGCGTAACCGCTGCAGATAGCCGTCCGGATCGGCCAGCCCGTCGGGATGGTCGACGCGCACTCCATCGACGAGGCCCTCGTCGAACCAGCGTTTGACCTCGGCATGGCTGGCGTCGAACACCTTTGGGTCCTCCTGGCGTAATCCGGCCAGCGAGGTCACCGAGAAGAACCGGCGATATCCGCATATTCCGTTGCGCCAGCCCACGAGTCGGTAGTGCTGCCGCGCGTGCACGTCGACACCCGAACCGTGGCCGGTGCCCGCGGCGACGGGGAACGCCAGGTCCCCGAGCCGCAGTACCGCGGTGTCACCGTCTCCGTCGAGGCGAAGTTCGGCGACGTCGTCGTCGGAACCCAATACCGGCAACACGATCCGGCCGTCCGGGTCCAGATTCCAGTCGATGTCAAAGAACTCGGCGTAGGGGGAACTGCGGCCCTTTGCGAGCACATCCCACCACCACGGGTTCTGCTCGGGCTTGTCGACGCCGAGGTGGTTGGGGACGATGTCGACCAGCAGACCCATGCCACGCTGGGCGGCGGCGCGGGCCAGCGCGGCGAGCGCCTCGGGACCACCGAGTTCGGCCGAAACCGTAGTGGGGTCGGTGACGTCATAGCCGTGCGCCGAGCCGCTCGTCGCGGTCAGCACGGGGGAGAGATACAGATGTGAAATGCCCAGGGCGTCAAGGTAATCGACGAGGTTCTCGGCGTCGCGCAAGGTGAAAGGCTGGCCGCTCTGCGGGCCGCGCAGCTGCAGCCGATATGTCGAGAGCACCTGCCCGGGGCTCACCCGCGACCCGTTCCCGGACCCGCCGGCGCACGCAGGCACTCCATCAGGCCGTCTTGCGGAACACGATCACCGAGCGGCCCGGGCGAGAAACCGGCTCGCCGGCTTTGACCACCAGATCGGTTGCGCCGGTGGCCGATGCGGTGTCGAGTTCTGCGGTCCATTCCGCCGCGTAGTCGCCGTTGGGTGTCAGGAACTCCACGGGCGCCTTATGCGCATTGAAGCACAGCAGGAAGGAGTCGTCGGCTACCCGTTCGCCGCGGGCGTCCGGTTCGGCGATGGCGTCGCCGTTGAGATACACCGCGACGCTCTTGAAGCCGGAGTTCCAGTCCTCGGGCGTCATCTCCTGGCCTGCCCGGGTGAACCAGGCGATCTCGTGGTCCTGAGCGCCGGTGCGAATCGACTTGCCCACGAAGAACCTTCGCCGGCGAAACACCGGGTGGCGGCGGCGCAGACCGGTCACGGTGCGTACGAAGGCCAGCAGGTCGGCGTTGGTCTCACACAGCGACCAGTCCATCCACGAGAGTTCGGAGTCCTGGCAGTAGGCGTTGTTGTTGCCCAGCTGGGTCCGGCCGATCTCGTCACCGTGGCTGATCATCGGTGTGCCTTGGGAAACCATCAGTGTCGCCAGGATGTTGCGCATCTGCTTGGCGCGCAACGCGAGAATCTCCGGGTCGTCGGTGGGCCCTTCGACGCCGCAATTCCAGGACCGGTTGTGGCTTTCCCCGTCACGGTTGTCCTCACCGTTGGCGGCGTTGTGTTTCTCGTTGTAGGACACCAGATCTGCCAGTGTGAAGCCATCGTGGGCGGTCACGAAATTGATGCTGGCGGATGGCCGTCGCCCGGTCGCCTCGTACAGGTCGCTCGACCCGGTGAGCCGGGACGCGAACTCGCCCAGGGTTGCGGGTTCGCCCCGCCAGTAGTCACGCACAGTGTCGCGGTATTTCCCGTTCCACTCGGTCCACAAACCGGGGAAGTTGCCGACCTGATAGCCGCCCTCGCCGACGTCCCACGGTTCGGCGATCAGCTTGACCTGACTGACCACCGGATCCTGCTGCACCAGGTCGAAGAACGCCGAAAGCCGGTCCACGTCGTAGAACTCGCGGGCCAGCGTGGACGCCAGGTCGAACCGGAATCCGTCCACATGCATCTCGAGTACCCAGTAGCGCAGCGAATCCATGATCACCTGAAGGGTGTGCGGACTACGCGCGTTGAGGCTGTTGCCGGTGCCGGTGAAGTCTTTGTAGTAGCGCAGGTCGCCGTCGAGCAACCGGTAGTACGCGGCGTTGTCGATGCCGCGGAAGTTGATCGTCGGGCCGAGGTGGTTGCCTTCGGCCGTGTGGTTGTAGACCACGTCGAGGATGACCTCGATACCCGCCTCGTGGAAGGACCGGACCATGTACTTGAATTCGGCGACCGCCGCCCCGGCGCTGCGGCTCGAGGCGTATTGGAAGTGCGGCGCGAAGAACCCGACGGAGTTGTACCCCCAGTAGTTGCGCAGCCCGAGGTCCACCAGACGGTGATCGTGCATGAACTGGTGCACCGGCATCAGCTCGATTGCGGTGACATTCAGCGACGTGAGGTGCTCGATGATCGCCGGGTGCGCTAGGCCCGCGTAGGTGCCGCGCAGTTCATCGGGAATTCCGGGGTGAGTCTGCGTCATGCCCTTGACGTGGGCTTCGTAGATGATCGTCTGGTGGTAGGGCGTCCGCGGGGGGCGGTCGTTGGCCCAGTTGAAGAACGGGTTGATCACCACGGAGGTCATGGTGTGGCCCAGCGAGTCGACCCTCGGCGGCTCACCGCCGGACGCCAGGTCGTCGGCCTGCAGGTCGTAGGAGTAGAGCGCCTGGGTGAACTCGAAGTCACCGTGGAACGCCTTGCCGTACGGGTCGAGCAACAGTTTCGACGGGTCGCAGCGATGTCCCGCGGACGGGTCCCACGGCCCGTGGACCCGAAACCCGTATCGCTGGCCCGGGGTGATGGTCGGCAGATAGGCATGCCAGACGTAGCCGTCTACCTCGTCGAGTTCGATCCGGGTCTCGGCGCCGTCGCGGCCGATCAAGCACAGTTCGACGCGCTGGGCGATCTCGGAGAACAACGAGAAGTTGGTGCCGGCGCCGTCATAGGTCGCTCCGAGCGGGTACGCCGTTCCGGGCCACACCGTGATCGGTGCGGGGGTGGCAGTCCCGCCGTCGGTGTTCCCCGGGCCGTTCTGCGGGCCCGCGGGCTCGGTTGACGACATCATTTGACCTTATCGGCGCGGCGACACGGGCGCTCGCTCGTGGCGGTCTTGATCGCGCGGCCCTGCCATCGCGCTCGTTGTGCCCGAGGCTGGGGTGCAGCGGGTCACCACCACCTGGTCGCTGCCCCGATCTGCCTGCCCAATTCGGCGGTCATGGTGCGCATGTAGGTCGCGGTGAAGTGGTGAGAATCACGGTAGATCAGGACATTTCCCTCGACGGCGCGGCAGTAGTCGGGCCGGCACACCGCATCGCTCATGTCCAGCGGGTGCAAGCCGGGAAACTGCCCGACGAACTCCAGCGTCGGGTTCTGGTCGGCGAGCACGTCGGAACGTTTCTGGCCACAGGAGGTCGCGTTGCCGCCGCTGGCGAGGCAGTCCGCTGGGATGAACGGTTTGCCGTCCTCGACCAGCCAGGGCGTGTCGCGCATCGCCAGGACGGGGATGTTGTGGTCGGCGAACGTCTGCCAGATCCCGATGTAGGTTCCGGGCATCACGTCGCCGGGCTTGATGTTCCAGGGCCGCGTTGACGTGGTGAACACGTAGTCGGGACGGTCGGCGACCAGCTTGGCCATGGTCTTGTTCACCCAGGTGAAGCACTGAGGGTAGGGCGCATTGTTGCCCATGATCAGTGGCGCGGTTTCGGTGGACAGCGCGCAACCCATCTTCAGGTAGGTGACCACCTTGAAGTGGTGCTGCAGCCCGAGCGTGTCCAGAGCGGTGACCCAGTGCTCGGCGTGCGATCCGCCGGCCAGCGCGATGGTGCGTTTCGCGTTGCGGTCGCCGTAGGTGCAGTTGATCACGTCGCCGTTCTTGAAGTCGCTGATACAGCTGTCGGTGGTGGTCTGCGGCAGGTCTTTGCTGGCTTCGAGCACCGTCGGCCGCATCTGCAGGTCCGGGACGCGTGCGTTGGCCAGCAGCGCCGCCGCACCGGGGTAGTCGCGCGGGCTCAGCACGGCCAGGTCGTTGCCCGACGCGCGCTGCAGGATGACGTGCTCGCGCCAGCTGAACGACGTCGCCGTCACCGCCACCGCCAGCACCGCGATGACCGAACCCAGCGCCAGACGTGGCAGCAACGGCGGGGAAAAGCGGACGGCGCGTACCGAATCCGTCTTCGACTGGGCTGCGTTCGACGACGAACGGCGGTCGCGCAGCGGCTCTTCGACGAACCTCAGGGTCAGGTAGGCGAGCACGACCGACACCGCCAGGATGCCCGTGCCCTCGGCGATGCTGGCGTGGGTGTGGCCGGTCATGGACAGCCAGAAGATGAGCAGCGGCCAGTGCCATAGATACAGCGCGTAGGCCATGGAGCCGAGCCGCACCAGCGGTGCGGTTGCGAGTACCCGGTTGGGCAGCGGCAGCCGGCCCGCGGTGCGCGCATCGGCCTGCCGGTTGGCGGCGGCCAGGATCATCAGCAGAGTGGCCCCCACCGGCACCAGCGCCCACGGCCCGGGGAACTGCATGACCCCGTCGATGAGCCAGCCGCACGACAGGATGGTGGCCAGTGCGACCGTGGCGGCCAGCGTGCGCAGCCACATCGGCCAGCGCACGTAGCCCACGACGGCGCCGGCCAGGGTGCCCAGCAGCAACTCCCAGGCCCGCGCGAAGCTGTTGTAGTACGCGCCTGCCTGGTCGGCCTGGTGGGCGAAGATCGCGTAGACGAACGACGTAATCGTCAGCACCGACAGCAGCACCACGAAGAAGACCCGCAAGCGCGGGCCCAGCGGGCGGCGCAGCAGTGCGGTGAAGCCGAAGATCAGCACCAGGAATGCGACGTAGAACTGTCCTTGCACCGACATCGACCAGATGTGCTGCAGGGGACTGACGGCCTCGCCGGCGCGCAGATAGTTCGACGCGGTCCAGGCCAGTTCCCAGTTCTGGTAGTAACCCAGGCTTGCCAGGCTCTGGTCGGCAAAGGTCTCCCAGCGGGTCTGCGGCTGGATCAGGATCGTCAGTACCGCGCACCCGGCGAGCACCACCACCAGAGCGGGCAGCAGCCGGCGCGCCAACCGCACCACCTCGCGGTGCGGGGACAGTGACGGTCGCGGCCCGAGGGCATTGCGCAGCAGCTTGCCGCCGAAGAAGAAGCCGGACAGCGCCAGGAACACGTCGACTCCGCCGGAGACCCTTCCGAACCAGATGTGGAATGCGGCGACCATCAAAATGGCCACCCCACGGAGGCCATCGAGGTCATGTCGGTAGAAGCCGGCCTTCGGATTGGCCGTCCCCGCCTGGATCGGCGGCGGAGCCGAATCCAGGACGACCTTTGCTGACGCCGGCTTGGGTGCGATCAGAAGCGTCATAGTCGAGACACAATCTACCGAATGTTGCTGGGTGCAGCCCGGTCACGAGTTTGCGGACGGCGGGTCGCGGGCCTGGCGTGGACCGGCCGAGTCGACGGAGCTCCGAGGTACGAGGTGCGGAAGCCCGAGACAATCGGGCTAGGCTCAGGGGCCGTGTGTGCGCTGACTCCGGACCAGATCATGGCCATCGACTCGGCTCATATCTGGCATCCCTACAGCACCATCGGCGCGCCGGGTTCGCTGCCGCCCGTGGTCGCATTGCGGGCCAAGGGTGCCTGGTTGACGCTGGTGCACGGCGGCCGAGAAGTACAGGTCCTCGACGGCATGGCGTCGTGGTGGACCGCCGTGCACGGGCACGGGCACCCCCGGCTGGACGCTGCGCTCACCGACCAGTTGGCCCGCATGAACCATGTGATGTTCGGCGGCCTGACCCACGAACCGGCGGCCCGCCTGGCGCAGCTACTCGTGCAGATCACACCGGTGGGCTTGGACACGGTCTTCTTCTCCGACTCCGGATCCGTCTCGGTCGAGGTTGCCGTCAAGATGGCGCTGCAATATCAGCGTGGCCGCGACCGCCCGGGCAAGCACCGGCTGATGACGTGGCGGGGCGGCTACCACGGCGACACGTTCACCCCGATGAGCGTCTGCGACCCCGAGGGCGGCATGCACTCGCTGTGGACCGACATCCTGGCCAAGCAGGTGTTCGCGCCGCAGGTGCCCACCGGATACGAGCCCGCCTACAGCGCCGCGTTCGAGGAGCAGCTGGCCCGGCACGCCCACGAGCTGGCCGCGGTGGTCGTCGAACCGGTGGTGCAGGGTGCCGGCGGTATGCGTTTCCACGAC
>DASUGW010000035.1:0-2854 GCA_036273805.1 Mycobacterium sp. | reverse complement strand
CAGCGCGACGAAGGTCGGTAACGACGCGCTGGCTAAAGCAGGGGTCGTCTACGACGGCCTGAAAAGCCTCGGCGGTGGGGCGATCCTGGCCGGCATGTTGCTCGGCGCGATCGTAGCGTTCATGATCGACAAGCGGTACTACTGGGCGGCCGGGTACTGCGGGGCGGGAGCGGTGCTGTCGTTCATCGGCCTGATCCACGGCGAGCAGGTCGGCTGGGCGGCCAGTCCTGGCATCGCACTCGGTTACCTGTTGGCGGCCGCGGTCTGTCTGGCGTTCTCCTTCAACAGCACGCCGGCCCCCGCGCAGCTGCCCGACGAGCACGTCGTCGCAATCCCCGGGCACGTCGCGTCCCGCGCAGCGTCAGGGCTTTGATTTGCTCTATATTCGCGCCGTTTTGGTGAAGCAGCCCTGAGCCAGACGCGGCGCGTGCATCGACCACCACGCGCACCGCGCGGTGGGCTGGCAGCATGGCGTGCATGGACACCGCGCTGGAGAAGCTTGCCGCGGCGCATGGGGTCGCGACCTGGTACCGGGATGCGCGGCGGCGGCGGGTCGAGGTCGACTCCGACGTGGTGCGTCGGGTACTCGGCCTGTTGGGTGTCAGCGCAGACACCCCGGCGCAGGTGCAGGATGCGCTGGTCGCGACTCGACAACCTGGCCTGCCGGGCACCGTGGTGCTGCGCCAGGGACAGAGCCGGGATATCAACGCTTCGGGCGTACTCACCGATGAGCACGGCTCAGAGCTGCCGGTCCGAGGCGCACTGCCAGGTGATCTTGCGCCTGGCTGGTACTCGCTGGCCAGTGGCCAGCAGCACACCACCGTGCTGGTGGCGCCGCCGACGTTGCCCGAGCCGCCGCACACCTGGGGATGGATGCTGCAGCTCTACGCGCTGCGCTCGGCCCAGTCGTGGGGCATCGGCGACCTCGCTGACCTGCGCGACTTCATCGGCTGGACGGCCACCACGCACGGCAGCGGGGCGGTGCTGGTCAATCCGCTGCACGCGGTTACTCCGATCGTTCCGGTGCAGCCCTCGCCCTACAGCCCGTCGAGCCGCCGCTTCGTCAGCCCGCTGTACCTGCGGATCGCGGACATCGACGGTTACCGGCATGGGGATTCGGCGTTACGGGCCGAGGTTGACGCCCTGTGGATGGAGTCGAGGGACGTCGATACGGGGACAGAACGGATCGACCGCGACACCGTCTGGCGTGCCAAGTGCGCCGCGTTGGAGCTGCTCTGGCAGGCTCAGGGCGCCCCACGCCCGGTGATGTCGGACGGGTTGCGCGACTTCGCGACGTTCTGCGCGCTCGCTGAAAAGCACGGTCCGCGCTGGTCACGCTGGCCTAGCGAGCTGCAGCATCCGTCGACGGCAAGCGCGGACCCGCAGCGGGTGGCGTTTCACGCCTGGGTACAACAACGTTGTGCCGAGCAGTTGGCCGCCGCCAAGGACGCCGCCGGTGGGATGGCCATCGGGGTGGTGCACGACCTCGCCGTCGGCGTGGATCCCGAGGGCGCCGACGCGTGGGCGCTGCAGGACGTGCTCGCCATCGGAACGACGGTCGGCGCCCCACCGGATACGTTCAACCAGCAGGGCCAGGATTGGGGTCTGCCGCCATGGCGCCCGGACCGGCTGGCCGCCACCGGCTACGCCGCATACCGGGACATGCTGCGTGCCGTCCTCGCGCACGCTGACGGGCTGCGCATCGACCACGTCGCCGGCCTGTGGCGGCTGTGGTGGGTGCCGCCGGGAGCTTCCCCGGACCAGGGCACCTATGTGAACTACGACGCTGAGGCGATGCTCGCGGCGCTGGCGTTGGAAGCGCATCGCGCCGGCGCGGTGGTGATCGGTGAGGACCTCGGAACGGTGGAGCCGGAGGTCACCGAGACGCTGGCCGACCAGCGGATGCTGGGCTGCGCGGTGCTGTGGTTCGCTCGCGATGAGCAGTCTCCCGGGACGCCGCTGCTGGCCCCGCAGCGCTGGCCGGAGTCCGCCGCGGCCAGCATCTCCACCCATGACCTCCCCACGGCGGTCGGCTTCCTGCGTGGGGAGCACGTGCGGGCCCGCGCGGCCTTGGGGCTGCTCAAGGACGAGGCCGCGGAATGGCGCCAAGCGCGGACCGACCGCGCGGAACTGGTCGATCTGTTGCGCTGCGAGGGCCTGCTGCACGCAGATGACGAGGATGAGATCGTGGTGGCGATGCACGCGTTGCTCGGCCGAACACCCTGCCGGCTGCTTTTGGTCTCGCCCTACGACGTGGTGGGCGAGACACGCCAACCCAACCTGCCGGGCACGGTCGATGAGTACCCCAACTGGCGACTGCCACTGCCGGTGACCCTCGAGGAGCTACAGCGTGATCCTCGGGTCACCCGAGTGCTCGCAGCCCTGCGTTCGACCGGCAGCACGACCGGCGTCAGCGTGCGACCATAGAAGGTCCTCGCTTCACCAGGAGGTGTCATGAGCGACGGCGACTCTCTCGACGAGTTCCGGCAAACCCCCACCGGATGGGCTCTCGAGCATGAGTTGGAGATAGCTGCAGAGGTTTACGGTCCGGAACCCAAGGGACTGCGCGCCGCATCCGCGGAGCTGAGCGACGAAGAGTTCCTCGACCGGTACCGCTCCCTTCTCGGCTTTGACCTGAAATGGGAGACGTAACACGGCAGCGTTAACCACGGCGGGCACCTTCGTCGAAGACCACGACGCCCACGGCAGCCCATCACCATTGATCGGCTGCCGGGCTGATCACGGCTTGGGCGGGTCGTCTGACCGGCGCTCCTCGTTGTCGTCCAACATCGCGGTGCCCATGCTGCCACTCTTCGTCGGTACCTCAGACGTACTGACGTCTTTGGTCAAGTCC
>DASUGW010000034.1:0-6239 GCA_036273805.1 Mycobacterium sp. | reverse complement strand
GGACTCACCCTTGACATCGGCCACGCCATCGGCGCGCAGCTCAACACCGGCGAGCCGGTCGTGGTGCCAGACGATGACTGGGCGGGCTGGGACGCTGTCAAGTCAGTGCACCTTTCGGGACAGCAGGTGCTGACCACCGGTCGCGGGCGTGTGTGGATGGATGCCCACGGCAGCGAGTTCAGCGTCCAGCAGCTCCACTACGCCGCGCAGGTGCTGCAGCGCGGCCGCGCTGTCCGCGCGCTCACCCTGGAGATGGAGGGTGCCTCCCGCGAGGTCGTGCGCCGCAACTTCGCTCATGTTCGCGCGCTGATGCAGGAGGTGGACATCTGTGCCAGCTGACACCCCCCCAACCGCTTTGGTCAACCGCTTCGAGGAGATGTACCGGCCGGACCCCTTAGATCACGCTAGCATCGCCGATGGATCATTGTGGTGGGAGCAGCACCGCCGTGCCCTGGAGATCAACCGGATGCTGCGGCGGCGCTGGCCTAACGCGGCTCCGACGGCGCAGCTGCTGCTGGGTGACGATTTCGTGCTCGACGTGGTGGCGGCCGTCCCGTCCTGCCTCACCGAGCCCGGCGTCATCGAGCTGAGCGACGGCGTCGACGAGGCATTTCGCCGTATCCTGGGCCGCCGCGCGGCCGATGCGCCCACGGACCCGACGTGCGACGTCCGTCTCGTTGTGGAGCTGGAGCGGTTCGATGACGCAATCGCCGGCCGCAGGCCGGCGATTGACGCGCCAGCGGAGGCGGCGTTGGAGTTCACCTTCGACGTGATGAGCCACATCAGCGTCATCTCCCACTACGCAACGTCACACGCCCCGGCCGCGCTGCTGCGGGCGGTGCCGCCGATCGTGCGCCCGACGCGGCTTGTGTTCGCCGAGCGCAAGGGCGTCCGCACGGCGCGCCGGGCCGAGGGCTGAGCCGTCATGCAGCGCATCCGGGCACAGGTGCCGTTCGGCGGCGCCGAGCGCTGGACTCCCGACCGCTCATGGGATGTAGTGGTAGTCGGCGTGCCGTCCTCCGGCGGCGCTCTAGCCACCAGCCACTCCGCACTCGGCCCCAAAGCTCTACGGAGGATGTGCCGAGTCATAGCACCAACGACGGCAGACGGCCCTGTTGACGGCTGGTACGACTACACCACTGGCCGGATGCTTTGCGAAGGCTTGACGCTGGCCGACGCGGGCGATCTCGTCGTCGATCGCATGGCAGCGTTGACCGACTTAGAACAACTCGCACCAACCCTTGCCGCCGTCGAGGGCACCTGCAAGCTGCTCCTACTGCTGCTCGGCGACGACTCGCTCACTTACTGGGCGCACCGCGACACCCGCGGCTTGCTGGTGCACCTCGACGCCCACGAGGATGCAGCCCCGCCCCGTGGGCCGCACCCGAACCATGCTGACTTCATGCGCTTCCTCGAGCGCTCACCCGACCTCGCCATCGGCCAGCTCGGGCTGCGAGGACTGGTACCAGGCAGGCCAGAGCCGCCATCAAAGCGTCGTCGCGCGCTGCGCGACGACGCGACACTGCGCGACTGGCTAGATCGAGAGCCCGCTGACGTCGCAACGCTGGCCCTTGACGTCGACGTGCTGGACCCAAGCCTGCTGCGCAGCGTCGCGGCCCCCGTACCAGACGGGTGGCGGACCGACGACGTGATCGGCGTTGTGCGCGCGATCCGCGCGCACGGTAAGCGCGTCGCGCGACTCAGTGTCGCTGAGTTCTCCCCCACTCCGGGCGACGACGCAGACATCGATGCAATGCGCCTTGTTCACCTGTTGCTCCGTGCCATCGACGAAATAATGCGGCCGTGACCGAGCACCTTCGGCCAGCGCCTGGTCCACTACGCGAGTGGACCGGGCTGACCCGCTGCTTCACTGCCCAGAACGGCACGACGGCCCTGGCCGTTGCCCTAAGGGCACTGGTGGACGGCCTTGCGGTCAATCTTGCCGCAATCGGTTGTTGGACAGTGACGTCGGCTGTGCGCCAGGCGGCCCTAACCCCGCACTACCTCGACGTCGGCGATGACTTGCTGCCCGCCGTCGTTCCCAACGGACCCGCTGTCGTGGTCGCGCCTTGGGGTGCAGCACTGCGCCCACTCCGGCCGGTGAGTCCCACGAGTTCAAGCGCCACGGTTCTTGACGGGTCGGTGTCTCTGTTCGGCGACGGCGCAGCCGCCCTCGCTCCCGATGCTCTCATCGTGTCACTGGGGCCGGGTAAGCCCGGACATGTGCCTGGCGGCGGCGGGCTGCTGCTCTTTGACGACGACAGCGTCGAGCGCGAGGTGGTCACGGCACTGCGGCACGGAACGGGCGATCTGCGCTGGCTGCGCGATGGCCTCCGCGTCGTGCCGTCCACCGCCGATCCTCGACGGGTCGACGAGCGGCTAGCCGCGCTGGCCGCGGGGCTCGACACTCACCGTCACCGCGCGGCTGAAGCGCTCGACCGAGTGGTCGGTGCGACTCCGCACCTGGTGCCGAGCGGGGCGCCGGACCCAGATGGCGGTGCTTCGACCCTACTCCCGGTGCTGCTTGCGCCGCACGTTCCACTCGATGCCCGCGACGTCGCCCGGGTGGCCCTGGCCCACCGGCTGCCGCTGGGATTCCAGCCCGTCACCCCTCCCTACATGGAGGAAGCGGGCCGCGGGCTCACTGGCGACTGCCCGGTTGCCGAGGGGCTCGCCGGCCGGTTGCTGTTCGTGCCAGCCGAGCCTGCGGTGTTAGCCCGCTATTCGTCCGCACTACACACGCTGCTGGAGGAACTCGTGGCCGCACCTGATGACTTCCGTTACCCGTACACGCCGTCCGTCTCCGTCGATGGCGCAAAGGTGACCGACGCGCCACTGCCAGCGGTGCTCACAGGGCCCTCGGTGCTGCTCGGGCGTCGCCTCGACCGGCGGTTTGTGGCCGTCGACGAGCTAGCGGCTCGCCAGTGGCTCGTTTCTGACCCGGTTGCCGCGTCAATTCTCCAAGGAGCGGCGCTGCGATGAGGCCACTGTTCCTCGGCGACGATGAGGCCGACGTGCCCGCCGCGATCCATCTGGCTGCGCGGCACCAAGTCGGTATCGTCTGCGACCCGACCTCAGCCGCCGGTCGCGCGCTCGCCGACGCGGGCTTCACGCCCGTCGTCGACGGCTTGCACTGCCTGCACGACACCATGCTCAGCCTGGCTGACCTGCGCCGCCACCGCCGCCGAAGTCTCACGCCATCGCTAGGCGCCTGGGAACAGGCCGGGCTGCACCTGTTGCTGACCTCCGTTGACGGGTATGGCGAGGACCGGTGGGTTGAAAACTTCTACCACCGCGTGCTAGTGCGCCACCTATACACCGAGGGCCGCTCGCCACATGGGGCGCACTCACTACCCCGGTTCCGGGCTCTATTACGCGGGCCGACTGTCCTCGCAGTGGTGACCCGCGTGGGGAGCTGTGTTGGCGGAGCCGTTCTGCACGAGGCAGACCTGCGCGCGCTGCGCGGCAACGCACCGCCGCATGCACACCGTGCTCGCTCGCTGGTCGGAAAGGTATACGGCCTCGACCCGGCGGTACGGGAGGCGGCACGGGCATTTAAGTTCCTGCTGTGCAGGGCTGTCGGGCACGCCGGGTGGCCGGTGCTGTCGATGGGTGTGGACACGGGCTGGGTCGATGCAGGGTACGTGCCGGTACTGCTCGACAAACTCCGCTGGGCCGACTGGGTGGGCGTGGCCTGTGGCCGCCACGCGTTGCACCTGGCGATCGACGCCCCGAAGGCTCCGCACCGCGACCAACTGGCCGGTCTACTCATCGGCCGCCACGACCTGGCGCAGCCGCTCGCCGTAAACCTGCCCGCCGATCAGGTCGATGCCGTCGCTCGTGCCCTGCGCCGCCATGTCGGCGGTGGCACCCTGCAACTACGAGAATGTGCGGCATGACCAATCCCGACACCACAATCGCCCGGGTAACCGTGACAAACGGCGAGGTCGCCGCCCGCGATGCGCTGCTTCGGCTGCTTGCCCACCACGTCGACGAGCTATGCGGGGCGGTGTTAGACGCCGACGCGGCCGGGGTCGATCCAGTCGCCCCCGTGCCGTCCGCGTGGTCACTGTCCGGGTTAGTCAAGCACCTTGCATACGTACATCGTTATTGGTTCCAGCAGGTTTTGACGGCCTCGGCGACCGATGAGGATTTCCCCTGGACCGAGGATGATCCCGACGCCGACTGGCGAGTGGAGCCAGGGGAAACGCTTCAACAGCTCGTCTCATTGTTGCGCTCGGAACACGCCCGCGCGGCCGAGATTGTGCAGGAGCGGTCGCTAGCGCAACCTGGGGAGGGCCCCGATGCCACACCGACCACCACCGCTGCGGGGGTGCTGGCGCACGTGCTGCAGGAGGTCGCGCGCCATGCGGGTCAGCTAGACGTCGTACTCGAGCTTCGGGGCGTGGTCCGGGATGGTACCTGACAGTATGGGTGTGAGGCTCCGCAGTTGGCTTCCGCCAGTTCCCCCGGAACCCGACTTCCGGCGGTTGATCTCCTCCCGGCTGCTGACTTCGCTGGGCTCGGCGGCTACGCCGGTGCTGTTGGTGCTGACGGTGCTCGGTGGCGGTGGCGACGCCGGTGAGTTGGGTCTGGTGCTCAGCCTGGGCGCGCTGCCAGGCGTGCTGTGCCTATTCGTGTCGGGTGTTGGGTCCGACCGCTCCTCGCGCCGCCGTCTCGTTCTGGGAGCCGACCTGCTCAACGCGACCGCCGCCGCGGTCGCCGCAGGCAGCTTGCTGGCCGGCGAGCGCTGGACGGCGGTCATGGTTGCCGTCGCGATGATTACTTCAGTGACCTTTGCTCTCCTCTACCCCGCTTACGGGTCGCTGTTCGCGAGCACCCTCGCGCGAGACCACCTGCAGCAGGCGAACGCGCTGCGCGGGCTGATCGCCTCGACCACGATGATCGCCGGCCCCGCGCTGGCAGGCATATCCGTGTCGGTACTGCCGATCGCGGTGCCCTGGGTCGTGGTGACCGCGCTGTTCCTCTGCGGAGCTCTGCTCGTGACAAGGGTGCGCACCACGGGTGCGCCACCGCCACCGACGGAGACGGTGTGGCATCAAATCACCACGGGTTGGCGTTACTTCTGGAGCGAGCGATGGCTGCGCAATCTCACCGCCTTCTCTGCGGTCTGGCACATGCTGGTGTGGGCTCCCCTACTGGTGCTAGGGCCGATTATTCTCGCTGGACACTACGGCGGCGCAGGTCAGTGGGGGTGGTTTCAGGCCGCGGTCGGCGTTGGAGGGGTCGCAACCACCCTCGTCGCCGGGCGCTTGCGGGTGCGCCGAATGCTCCTTGCAGCGCTAGGTGGGCTCGTCCTGGTCGGGGCCGCGACACTCGGGCTCGCGCTGCGCGCGCCGCTGCTCGTCGTGCTTGTCGGTGCAGCGGTCGTCGGCGTGGGGCTTGCCGTGGCCGACGTCTTCTGGATCTCTGCTATGCAGGCGTGGATCCCCGACGACAAGATCGGCCAAATGCTGAGTTATGACTACCTCGTCTCGGTGGCGCTGCTGCCGTTCGGCTATGCCCTCGCGCCGGTGCTCGCGGACATCGTCGGGGCGTGCCAGGTGCTGCTGTTCGGGCTCGGCGTGACAACAGTGGTTGCCGCCGTGATAGCGGTCGGGTCCGATGTGGCGCACCGCAGTCTCGTCGAAGAGTGCCCGGCGACGGTTGCGGCCTGACGATCATCGGGGCGTCGGGCGCATGTTTCGCACCCGTTTGTCAGACGGGACGACCTCGACCAGGCTGTCCGCGCCGCGAGAATCGCTGGCGGTGCGTGTGTAGAGGCGCGCGGAGTAGCACAAGTGCTATAGCAGGCTCATCCCACAGATTTCTCCGCCGGTATGACCGCCACCGTTCGTGCGGCGTCAGGGCCGTCGCTGAGCAGGACCCGGAATCCGTTCTCGTCGAGCACCGGCACTTTGAGCGTCACGGCCTTGTCGTACTTCGAGCCGGGCGCCTCACCAACGACCACGAACGCGGTTTTCTTCGACACCGACCCGGCCGCCCGGCCCCCTCGCACGGCGATGGCCTCCACCGCCTCGTCCCGGGAGAAACCCTCCAGCGAGCCGGTGACCACGATGGACAGTCCCTCGAGGTGGCGCACCACCGAGTCGTCGACCGGCTCGGCCATCCGCACCCCGGCGGCGCGCCATTTTGCGACCACCTCGCGGTGCCAGTCCACCGCGAACCACTCGCGCACGGCCGCGGCGATCGTGGGGCCGACGCCGTCGACTGCGGCC
>DASUGW010000033.1:0-21920 GCA_036273805.1 Mycobacterium sp. | reverse complement strand
TGTTCCACGCTGGCGACTGGGTAGACGTCGCCCTGCTGGACCAATTGGTACGGCGCTCGAAGAGGCTGGTGGCGTGCTGGGGAAACAACGACGGCCCCAAGTTGCGGGCGCGGTTGCCTGAGCGCGCCGACGCCGACCTCGGCGGGCTGCGCTTCACGGTGACCCACGAAACCGGCGCGGCGGTCGGTCGAGAGTCTCGGATGTCACGGCTGTACCCGGACACCGACGTGCTGGTTTTCGGGCACAGCCACATCCCGTGGGACACCACTACGGCGACCGGTTTGCGTCTGCTGAACCCCGGCTCGCCGACCGACCGCCGGCGGCAGCCGCGTTGCACCTACATGACGGCCCAGGTGGCTGTTGGCGGCCTTCTTGCGGTGACCCTGCACGACCTCTGAAGGCGGCGGCGCATACTCCACTGATGAAGTCGGATCTACTCTCGCGTCGTGACCTGGATTTTCTGCTGTTCGAGTGGCTCGATGTCGAGGCGCTGACGAAACGCCCCCGGTTCGCCGAGCACTCCACGGAGACCTTCGGCGACGTCCTGGACCTGTGTGAGCAGCTGGCGACCCGCTACTTCGCCAACCACAACAAACTCAGCGACGCGGCCGACCCGACCTTCGACGGCCAGACCGTCACCCTGATTCCCGAAGTGAAGCAGGCCTGGGACGCGCTGGCCGAGTCCGGCCTGCTGGCGATGGCCTTCGACGCCGAGGTCGGCGGCGCGCAGTTGCCGATCACCGTCACCCAGGCGGGGTTCGCCTGGCTGGCAGCGGCCAACGTGAGCACCTCCGGCTACGCGATGCTGACCATGGCCAATGCTAACCTACTGTCGCGGTTCGGCAGCCCCGCGCAGATCAAGCGGTTCGTGGAGCCCATGCTCGCAGGTCGCTTCACCGGAACCATGGCGCTGTCGGAGACGCAAGCAGGCTCCTCGCTGGCCGACATCACCACCAGAGCCGAGCCGAAGGCGGACGGCACGTACCGCCTGTTCGGTTCGAAGATGTGGATCTCGGCTGCCGAGCACGAATTGACCGACAACATTGTCAACCTCGTCCTTGCCAAGATTCCCGGCGGACCACCCGGCACCAAGGGCATTTCGCTGTTCATCGTTCCCAAGTTTTTGGTCAATGCCGACGGTGGTATCGGTGAACGCAATGACGTGTCCGTCTCGGGGCTCAATCACAAGATGGGCCAGCGCGGCGTCACCAACACCGTGCTCAACTTCGGCGACGGCAGCTTCGCCCCTGACGGCCAACCCGGCGCGGTGGGCTATCTGGTCGGCGAACCGCACCTCGGCATCGTCTACATGTTCCACATGATGAACGAGGCCCGCCTCGGCGTCGGTACCGCCGCCGTAGCACTCGGGTATACGGGCTACTTGAAGTCATTGGACTATGCCCGCAACCGGCCGCAGGGCAGGCCGCTGAGCTCCAAGGATCCGTCCACTCCGCAGATCCCGATCGTCGAGCATGCCGATGTGAAGCGAATGCTGTTGGCACAGAAGGCTTACGTCGAAGGCGGCCTCGCGTTGGCGCTGTACTGCGCGCGATTGGCCGATGCAGCCTCCTGCCCGGATTCCGACTCCGAAAAGCAGTCGGCCAATAGATTGCTCGGCATTCTCACACCGGTGGCCAAGAGTTGGCCATCGCAGTGGTGTCTGGAAGCCAACAGCCTCGCGATCCAGGTACACGGCGGCTACGGCTACACGCGTGAGTACGACGTGGAACAGCTCTACCGGGACAACCGGCTCAACCCGATCCACGAGGGTACGCACGGCATCCAGAGCCTGGACCTGTTGGGCCGCAAGGTAACCCAGGACGGTGGTGCGAACCTCGTCGAACTCACCACTGCCGTCGCGGCCACCGTAGCCCACGCCCGGGGACTCGGTGGGGACGCGGCGGCCTACGCCGACGCCCTGGAGTCGGCGTGGGGCAGGCTGGCCACAGTCACCGCGGGCATGTTCGCTGCCGGGGATGCCGAGCTGGCGATGGCCAACAGCGCTGTCTACCTCGAGGCGTTCGGGCATCTGGTGATCGCCTGGATCTGGCTCGAGCAGCTGTGCGCCGTCGGCGCCAAGACCGGTGACTTCTATGACGGCAAGCGCGCCGCGGCCCGCTACTTCTTCGCCTACGAGTTGCCCAAGACCAGCCCACAGCTCGACCTGCTGGCCAGCCTGGACCGCACGACGTTGGACATGCGCGACGCCTGGTTCTGACGTGGGACTTCGGGGCATCGCGCGCGCTGAGCGCGGCTGACCGCCCCGAAACATCTGGCAATACCTCTGTGTCAGAGGTATTGTGTCGGCATGCCCACCGAACTCACCGCCGCGCTGTTCAGCACGGTCGGGCGGCTCCGTCGCCAACTGCGCAGATCGGCGCCCCGCGGCTTCGAAGGCACCGGCCTCACCGAGGCGCAGGCCGAGTTGCTGCGCCTGGTCGGCCGCCAACCCGGCATCTCGGTCAGCCAGGCCGCCGCAGAACTCGGCCTGGTCGCCAACACGGCGTCCACGCTGGTGTCCAAGCTCTCGGCCGAGGGCCTGGTCCTGCGCGAAGCCGATCCCGACGATCGCCGGATCGGCCGGTTGCGGCTCACCGAATCCGCCCAGCGCGTCGCCGATAAAACCCGCGCGGCGCGGCATGCCGTCCTCGCCGATGTCATCGACGAACTCGACGCCGACGAGATCACCGCGCTCGAGGGCGGCCTGACGGTGCTGGACAAGATGACCCGCCTGCTCAACGAAAGGCAATCATGACTGACCTAGCGATCGACTGCCGCGATCTCACGCACCGCTACGGGAAGTTCATCGCCGTCGACGATCTCACGCTGCAGGTCCGGCGCGGGGAGACCCTGGGGCTGCTCGGTCCCAACGGCGCCGGCAAGACCACAGCCGTACGCGTGCTGACCACGCTGACACCGGTCCAGCAGGGCCAGGTGCTGATCTTCGGCATGGACACCAAAACCCAGACCATGGACATTCGCTACAACATCGGTTATGTCCCCCAACAGCTTTCGATCGAGTCGGCATTGACGGGTCGGCAGAACGTGCAGTGGTTCGCGCGCCTGTACGACGTTCCGCGCAAACATCGCGATGAGCGGGTCGACGCCGCCCTGGCCGCGATGAATCTGCTCGACGTCGCCGACAACCTGGCCGGAACCTACTCCGGTGGCATGGTGCGCCGGCTCGAACTCGCTCAGGCTCTGGTCAATCGGCCGTCGCTGCTGATCCTCGACGAACCCACCGTCGGACTCGATCCCATCGCCCGCGACGGCGTGTGGAACCAGGTGCAGCAGATGCAGAACGAGTTCGGCATGACCGTCCTGCTGACCACGCATTACATGGAGGAAGCCGATGCCCTCTGTGACAGAGTGGCGCTGCTGCATCACGGAAAGCTGCAGACGGTCGGTGCGCCGGACGAACTCAAGGCAACCGTCGGTCCCGACGCCTCACTGGAGGATGTCTTCCGTCAGTACGCCGGTTCCGACCTCACCGACGACACCCCCCGTCAGGGATTGCGTGAAATCCGTTCCAGCAGAAGGGCGGCCCGCCGTGTCAGTTGAGGCCCGCACCCCCACTCTGATCCGCGCACCGCGCGGGTGGCGCCGGCTGACCGGAATGTTCGCGCGGATGGGGACCTTCGCACTCGTCGAGCTACAGAAGCTGCGTCACGACAATACCGAGTTGTTCACCCGAATGGTCCAGCCCGCACTGTGGTTGCTGATCTTCGGCCAGACGTTCTCGCACCTGCACGTCATCAACACCGGCTCGGTGCCGTATCTGGCATTCCTGGCACCGGGCATCATCGCTCAGTCGGCGTTGTTCATCTCGATCTTCTACGGCATCCAGATCGTGTGGGACCGCGACGCCGGGATACTGGCCAAGCTCATGGTCACCCCCGCTCCGGCGTCGGCGTTGATCACCGGCAAAGCCTTTGCGGCAGGCGTACGTTCAGTGGTTCAGGTGATCGGGGTCCTCATCATCTCCTACTTGATCGGTGTGCATCTGACGGCGAATCCGCTGCGCATTCTGGCCGCCATGGCGGTGGTGGTTCTCGGCTCGGCGTTCTTCGCGTGCCTGTCGATGAGCCTGGCCGGCCTGGTGCGCAACCGGGACCGGCTGATGGGTATCGGCCAGGCGATCACGATGCCGCTGTTCTTCGCCTCGAACGCGCTCTATCCCGTCGACCTCATGCCGCAGTGGCTGCGTTGGCTTTCGGCGATCAACCCGCTGAGCTACGAGGTCAACGCGTTGCGGGGACTACTCATCAACCTGCCGTCCAACCTATTCGTCGACATCGGGGTGCTGGTCGTGGCCGCGGTGCTCGGTGTCATCACGGCCGCCGGGCTGCTGCGCAGATTGGTGCGCTGAGCCCCTACCGATCACGCATCGTCGAACCGGAAGACCGTGAGCCGCCCCGCAAGTGCCGCGAACTCGTCGGGGGTCCCGCCATCGACGAGGCCCGCACGTCTGGCGAATGCGACGCCTACGGGAACCTTCGCCGCGAACGACCGCAACACCGGACCTGCATCACCGGGGGCCAGTTCGACGATACGAACACGGCGCGTCGAGCGTCCTCGCGACAGCATTCCGGAGCCGGCCGCCCGCGCATTGGCCGCCCAATCTGATCCCGGGTATCCGGCCACCACGTACAGGCATCCGTCGTCATGCACGAAAGGGGTCATCGGGGTACTGCGTGGTTGGCCGGATCGTCGGCCGGGAACCGTGAGCACCATCGCCGGCCCGGTCGGGATGCCCAGTCGCTGAACCGCCTTCATGACGCGGTTCATCGGCTTGAGCCAGCTCGGCGGTTTCGGATCGACCATGTCACTCACCCCCTCCGGCAAATTGCCCAACATGTTCGCGCACCCAATCCGCAAACGGCTGCGCGGGACGGCCCAGCGCCTTCTCCACCTCGACGGTCACAGGTGCGGGAATGCCGACCGCCACGGCCTGCATCTCGATGTAGGCGTCGGCAAACGGCGCGGGAAATCCAATGGCCGCGAACCGTTCGCGCACGGCCTCGGGTGCCAGCTCGACGTAACGCAGGGGCCGGCCCAGCGCCGCGCCCAGAACCGCGACGAGTTCGGTGTTCGTGAGGGCCTGCGGACCCGTCAGGTCCAACCGGGAACCGTCGAGGTCCGCACCGGTCAGTGCGCGCACCGCGACCGCCGCGATATCGGCCTCCGCGATCGGTGAACTCGACGCATTCGCATATGGCCCGGCGACCACGTCGCCGCGCAGTATCTGAGGTCCCCACATGCCCGCGAAGTTGCTGGCGAATACCGTGGGCCGCAAGCTCACCCACGGCAATCCGGATGCCACCGCGAGCTGCTCCACTTCGCGATTGCGGTCACCGCGAGCGCGTGACGGCTGGCGGCTGTCAACGTCGTCGGCGTTGATCGCCGACAACGCGACGAGTTTGCGCACCCCGGCATCTCGAGCCAATCCGGCGACGGTCTCCAGTTCGCGGCCGAGCGCACGCGAATTCAGGAAAACTGCGTTGGCGCCGGGCAGGGCCGCACCGATCGACTCCACCAATTCCACGCCGGCCGGCAACCCGGCTCGTGACGGGTCCCGAGTGACCGCGCGCACCCGCGCACCGGCGCGCACCAATTCCTGGACCAGCGGGCGGCCGACGTTGCCGGTTGCCCCGGTGACAACGATGATCATCTGACGAATCCTCTCTACAGTTAGCGAATGGGCCTATCGAGCCTCTGTAGTCAAGGACGGGGGCGTGACCGGAAAAGTTACGTGCCGGCCGGTAACTTTTCGGCACGCTGTGCCGTCGTATTCACATGAGCGACATCACCGCCCAGTGGCGGTCACACCGGCCGTACGTCGTGAATCTCGCCTACCAGATGCTCGATGACATCGGTGAGGCCGAGGACATCGCGCAGGAGACCTTTCTCCGGTTGAGCGAGCAACCCGATGAGGTGATCGACGACGTCCGAGGATGGCTGACCGTCGTCGCCGGCAGGCTGTGCCTCGATCAGATCCGGTCTGCACGCGTACGCCACGAAACGGCGGGCGATCCACCCGACGAAGCCCAAATCCCCTCTTCTGCAATAGATCCTGCGGACAGGATCACGCTCGACGATCAGGTCAGCGGCGCGTTGATGGAGGTGCTGCGGCGTCTCAGGCCGGCCGAACGCGTTGCGTTCGTGCTGCACGACGTTTTCGGGGTGCCGTTCGACGAGATCGCCCATACCGTCGGGCGGCCCGTCGGAAGCTGCCGACAACTGGCGCGCCGGGCGCGCATGAAGATCCAGGCCGCTAGGCCGGACGCGACCCCCGTCGCCACCGGCGAGCACCAGCACGTAGTCGAGCAGTTCATCGCCGCTTGCGCAGACGGTGACCTCGTCGCGCTGGCCCACGTGCTCGACCCAGACGTATGGGGGTTGGGCACCGTCCTCGCAGATCCGGCGCCGCCACCCCAGATCAACCGTGGCCGCGATGCCGTCGCACACAACCTGATGCGCTACCTCGGGCCCGGCGCGACACTGGTTCTGGCACACGCCGCCGACACGAATGCGGTGGTACACGCCTACTTCAACCAGCAGTTGTTTGCGGTCGTCGATCTCACGATCCGCGATGGACTGGTCCTGAAGATCAATGCGACCGCCGATCCCGCGGCGCGCAGCCACCTGTGATGCCGGTGTGGCATTCGACTGCCCGGGTTGACACCATGTCCAGGTGAGCGAACCCGAGAACACGTCCCGTCGCATCACGCCCGCGCATCGTTTGCAGCGCATGGCGGGCCGCGACCCGCATGAGGACAACCGCGTCGCGACGCCATTGGAGTTGTTGTTCGACCTGACCTTCGTCATCGCCGTGGGTGTCGCAGCCGCGCAGTTCGCGCACACGTTGGTCGCGGGGCACCCGGGCGCCGCGTTGGCCGGCTTCGGTGTAGCGACGTTCGCGGTCTGCTGGGCCTGGATCAACTTCAGCTGGTTCGCGTCGGCCTATGACACCGACGATTGGGTGTACCGGTTGACCACCATGCTCCAGATGGTCGGCGTCATCATCCTGGCACTCGGCATTCCCCCGATGTTCGCGTCGATCGAACACGGTGAGCATGTCGACAACCGGGTGGTGGTCGCCGGCTACATCGTGATGCGAATTGCCATGGTGTGCCAGTGGTTACGGGCCGCACGCCAGGATCCGGCCCGGCGCCGGGCCTGCCTGACATATGCCGCCATGATCACCATCGCCCAGATCGGCTGGGTGGCCGCACTGGTGGTGCACACCTCCGTCCCCACGACGCTGCTGGTCTTCGTCGCTTTGATGTGTGTCGAGATGTTCGGCCCGTACCTCGCCGAGAACTTCTGCGGCGGCACCCCATGGCATGCACACCACATCGCAGAGCGCTACAGCCTGTTCGCGATCATCGCACTCGGCGAGGGCGTCGTCGGCACGGTGGCGTCATTGAGCGCCATCGTCACCGAACAGGGTTGGAGCATGGATGCCGCGCTTGTCGTAGTAGCCGGGATCGGCCTGACCTTCGGAATGTGGTGGGTGTACTTCGTCGTTCCTGCCGCGCCGATCCTGCACGTCCACCGGGAGCGGTCCTTCTGGTTCGGCTACGGGCACATGGCCGTTATCGGTGCCATCGTCGCGACCGGGGCCGGCCTCCACGTTGCGGGCAATTACATCGAGCACCAGTCGACCCTGGATTCGACGCAAACGGTGCTGGCACTCGCGATCCCGGTGGGTGCCTATCTCGCCCTGATCTTCGCCCTCTACTCGTACATGGTCCGCAACATCGATACGTTCCACATCTTGCTCGCAGGACTGTCCGCGGCCACTCTGCTCGCCGCCGTCTGGCTGGCCTCGGCCGGTGTGGACATGGCGCTCTGCCTGCTGGTGGTGACGCTGGCTCCCATCGTGGTGGTGATCGGGTTCGAACTCGTCGGTCATCGTCACGCTGAGAAAGCCATCCGCACGGCCACTACGGGGGAACTGTGATCAGCGCGCCGCACGCAAGCTGCTAGCCCGGCGCATCCTGCGAAAACACCCCGCCCGCAACCCCGTACGGGATGGCCGACACGCCGGGCGCCGGTCACAACGCGGTGACGAAACAGACTCCGCACCGAGGTCCAATCGTTAGTCAACCGCGACCGCCACACCCGGTTTCCGCGGCGCCGCCACCGGCAACCACATGGTTCACTTGCGTCACGTCAGTAACACAAGCCTGTAATTACGACCATGAAGGAGCGCAGTCGTGAAGCTCGGAGAGAAAATGCGCGGGAAGTTGCGCGGTACAGCAAAGGCGTCAATGCGCCGGCTGACGGTCGCCGCTGTCGCGGCTGCCGCGCTGCCCGGCCTGATTGGGGTTGTCGGGGACACCGCTCCGGCGCAGGCATTCTCCCGCCCCGGACTGCCGGTCGAGTACATCGACGTCCCGTCGGCATCAATGGCACGCAACATCCGCATCCAGTTCCAGGGCGGTGGACCGCACGCCGTCTACCTGCTCGACGGCCTGCGCGCCCAGGACGACTACAACGGCTGGGACATCAACACCCCGGCGTTCGAGTGGATGTACAACTCGGGCCTGTCGACCGTCATGCCGGTCGGTGGCCAGTCCAGCTTCTACACCGACTGGTACCAGCCGTCGCAGGGCAACGGGCAGACCTACACCTACAAGTGGGAAACCTTCATGACCCAGGAGCTGCCCGCATGGCTGGCAGCCAACCGCGGTGTCTCCCAAACCGGTAACGCCGTCGTCGGTCTCTCGATGGCCGGCAGCGCATCGATGACCTACGCGATCTGGCATCCGGACAAGTACATCTACGCCGCATCGCTGTCGGGCTTCCTCAACCCCTCCGAGGGCTGGTGGCCGACGCTGATCGGCCTGGCGATGAACGACGCCGGCGGATACAACGCCACCAACATGTGGGGCCCGTCGAGCGACCCGGCCTGGAAGCGCAACGACCCGATGGTGAACATCGACCGACTGGTCGCCAACAACACCCGCATCTGGGTGTACTGCGGCACCGGCACCCCGTCGGAGCTGGACACCTCCGGAGGCGGCGTCAACCTGATGTCCGCACAGTTCCTCGAGGGCTTCACCTTGCGGACCAACATCACCTTCCGCGACAACTACATCGCCGCGGGCGGTAAGAACGGTGTGTTCAACTTCCCCGCCAACGGCACCCACAGCTGGGGCTACTGGGGCGCGCAGCTGCAGCAGATGATCCCCGATCTGCAGCGGGCGCTCAACGGAACACCGCCCGCCGCCTGACGTAGGTCGTAAAAGTGCAGCCCCCGCTTCGGCGGGGGCTGCACTGCGTTACCATCCCCACTCGCCCAAACCGACGTTTCGACGAAAAAGTACGAGTGCAGCGCGCTATTTCGTCGATTTCGACGCGACGCGGCCAGCTCAGCTGTGGGCCAGCCGCCGACTGAGTCCGCTGGCCCGAATGACCCTGCGCGTCAACGCAGCCCGTATCTCCGCCTCAGAACCGACGATGCGGACCTTCTTCTTGGCGCGGGTCACCGCGGTATAGAACAGTTCACGGGTTAGCAGCCGGGAGTCCTCCGGCGGTAGCAACACCGTGATCTCATCGGCCTGGCTGCCCTGACTCTTGTGAATCGTCATGGCATGCATGGTTTCCACCTCGGCGAGCCGGCTGGTGGCAAAGTCCTGGATCCGATCGGCCCCGGCAATCGCCACACGCAACGTGCCCCCACTGGCAACGACCACCCCGGCGTCACCGTTGTAAAGCCCCAGCCCGTAGTCGTTGGCGGTCACCAGAATCGGCCGACCCAGATACCACTGAGACCACAGCGATTCGCCCGTTTCCTCGGTGAGCCACCGCTCGACCTGACGATTCCAGTGCCGGACGCCAGACGGCCCCTCGCGGTGTGCGCACAGCAGTCGGTGCTCGTCAAGCACAGCGAGCGCCGCCGGCGCCGATCCTGACGCCGCAGCGGCACGTACCCGCAGCGCCTGTGACACGAGCACGTCACGCAACCGCGCCGCAGGATCACCTGTGTTCACGAATTCGATGTGTTCGCCACCCGCCGTCAGCAGCTCCAGTACCTGATCGGCGTGGCCACCGCGAATCGCCTGCGCCAGTTGACCAATCGCCTCACCGAAGCGGTGCGAAGTGGCCAGCTCAGCAATCCGGGTGTCACCGCGCTTGCCGATCCCCTCGACGAGGTCGGCCAAAACTGCGCCCGCTTCCACCGACGCCAGTTGGTCCGGATCTCCGACGAGGATCAGCCTGGTGTCCGGACGCACCGCCTCGAGCAGTCGGGCCATCATCGTCAGCGACACCATAGAGGTCTCGTCCACCACGATGATGTCGTGCGGCAACCGATTTCCCCGGTGGTGTTTGAACCGTGCGGAGGTATCGGCCTTCGAGCCCAGCAGCCGGTGCAACGTGACCGCCTGCAGACCACTCAACCGGGCTCGGTCGGTGTCGGCCAGCTTTCCGATCTCTGCCCGTACCGCCTCCTGCAACCGCGCCGACGCCTTACCGGTCGGCGCCGCCAGGGCGATCCGCGGGCGAGGCCGACCTCCGAGTTCGGCCTGCTCCGTCAGTAGGGCCAGTAACCCGGCGACCGTGGTGGTCTTACCGGTGCCCGGTCCGCCGGTGAGCACGGTTGTCCACTGCGACAGGGCAATTCGCACAGCCTCCTGCTGCTCTCCGGAGTCCGGCCGGTAAAACACCCGAGTCAGACCCTCGGTGAGCACCGCCTGATCGACCTCGGGCGGCTCGGGCCGGAGTGCCAAAAGATCCGAGCACACCTGTTCTTCCTCGCGCCAGTACCGGTCGAGGTAGAGCAGTCGGTCGTCGTAGATACGCAGCACTGTGTGCTCCGCGACCAACGGACTCTTGCGGATCTCGGCCAACCAGGACTGCGGATCCGGCCATGACAGCTGCGGCTCCTCTGGATCGTCGAGATCGGCGGCCACGGTGGTGATGTCCACGCACACCGATCCCGACCGCAGTGCGCGCACCGCCAGAGCGATGGCCAGCGAGACGATTTCGCTGCTCTCACCGCCCTGGACGGTCAATCTGGTCGCCACGTGGACGTCGGCGACGTCGATGACACCGGCGTCGTTGAATTCCCGTAAGAGGCCGCCGGCATTGACCGCGCGTCGCCAGTGCAGGGCGTCCTCGGGCATCGGCGCGGTCATCGCTGGACCAGCCTGCCGTCGAGGAGATCGGACAGCGCAGTGACCAGCTCTGCGGGCGGTCGCCAGCTGAACACGCCGGCGGGATGCCCGTCGACCACGGGGGTTTCCGGCCCGCACATACCCCGCAGAAACAGGTATAACACCCCGCCGAGATGGCGCTCCGGACGGTAATCGGGCAGTCGCCACCGCAGGAATCTGTGCAGCACAACAACATACAACAATGCCTGCAGCACGTAGTCGGAGTGCAACATCGCCGCCGTCATCTGGGTCCTGCCGTAATCGCTCGCCAACGCCGGCCGCTGAGAATCGCCGAGACGATTGGTCTTGTAGTCGACGACGACATAACGGTGTCCGGCGTCGGCATCGGGCACCCGAAGCACCGCATCGATAGAACCGGACAGGTAGCCGCGCAAGGTCGACGACCCCAACACCGGCGCCCGCAACTGGGTGGCATACGGATACAGTGGGTCATCTCCGGGCAGGCACTCGGCGAGCAAGTCCCCCACCTGCGCCAGGGTGACCTCGCGGGCCACACCCCCGAGGTCGCCACCGGTCAGCGGAATCTCAAAGTCCAACTCCCGCAGTCGGTCCCGCAGCCCTATGTCACGCAACGTGCACCCGGGCGCCAATGGCCCCAGCGGGGTGTCGTGTACCGGCACCAGAGCCGCGGCCATTTCCTCGGCGGACGCCTCCACCGGCCACCAAGCGGAATGGCGATCCACCTGCTCGGCGAGTTCGGCCCGCAGATCTGCGGCCATCGGATCGGTGGTCTCCAGCACCGCGTGCACGAGCGATCCGAAGGTGGTGCCGCCCGGCAGATCCGCCATGGGCGACACTACATCCGGCCCGGCGTCTGCGGCCGGCGCCTCGACCGGAACGTCCTCGGCTTCGTCGTCCTTGCCCGTCGCCTCTGGTTCACTGGCTACGCCGGCACTCTGCTCGTCGGCCGCACGGACGAGTGCCGAATACGACGTGCGCCGCCACGAAGTGTCAACCGTGCGGTCGAAGATCCGGACTGCCAAGCCCTTTGGCCGTTCCGCGGCGGCCAGCACCGGCGCCGCCGCGATGACGGCATCTTCCACCGTCGGGCCGCCCGCCGCCTGCCAGGCCAGAAAACACTGCAGTGCGTCGTCGTCGCTGACGTCGCGCTCACACTGCCGCGGAACTGTGGCCTCGCCCGTACTGCGGCCACGCAGCAACCGGGACATTCCCCCGTTGATCTCATCCCACGACGGGGCCCACCAGATGGTGACCTGTGACTTCGCGCGGGTCAGCGCCACATAGGCGAGTCGGAGCACTTCACCGGCCGCCTCGGCGATCCCACGGTCGCTGGCGTCGCTGAAATCATGGCTGTCCTCGCCACCGAGATGCAGGCAGCGCTGTCCGACATCGTCGTGATAGAGCACTCGATCCCGCATCTTCACGTGGCGATTGAACATGAAGGGCAGATAGACGACCGGGAACTCCAGTCCCTTGCTACCCCAATACGTCACTATCTGTACTGCCGACGCTTCGCTGTCCAGGCGGCGATTGCGTTCCGCGACGGCGTCCTTGAGCGCGCGGTGACCACGCAGCAACTCCGCCAATGCCGGAAGCGAGAGATTGTCGCGGTGTGCGACTTCCTGCAGCAGATCCGCGAGGTGAGCGAGGTCGGTCATCTGCCGTGCACCGCCGCCGGCAGCGAGCACCCGCCGGGCCATCCCGGCCAGATTCGCCGATTCGAAAACCGCTGCGACACCATACCTGCGGACCTGATCGGCCCAGTCGCGCAGTATCTCGGCGATCTGGTCGGTGAGCTCGTCACCGCCGTCGGCCAGTGTGGCCCCGGTGTGTCCGAAGAAGCTTGTCAGCGCCGCGGCACGCACCAGCGTCGGGCGGTGGGTCTGCTCCATCGCTTCGATCAGCGTCAGCCAGTCGGCGGCTGCTTCGGAATCGAACACATCGGCATCCCCGGAGTACACCGACGCGATGCCGACCGCAGCCAGCGCGTCCCGGCAGGGAGCTGCATCCCAACGGTTCTCAACGATCACCGCAATGTCGCGCGCCTGGATCTGCCGACCGTCGAAGGTAGCTCCGCTGGAAAGCAACTGCGCAACGTCGGCCGCCAAGTCCCGGGCGATGTAGGGCCGCAGCGCGCCGATCGGGATCGTCTCCTCCGGCCCCTTGTTGAACTGTTCACGCCGAACCACCCGCAGCCGGAAAGGTTCACCGTGCGGCGCACCGGACAGGCGACCGGCGTCATGGTGCGAACTCACCGGGCCAACGACAATGTCGGGATCGCCGAGTTCGGCGCCTCCCAGGACGGCATGGACGGAATCGACGAGTGCCTTGTCACTGCGCCAGTTCTTCGCCAGGGTGCGGCGGTCCCCCGCGGCGTGCGCAGCGGCAAGGTATGTGGTGATGTCGCCGCCGCGAAAGGCGTAGATGGCCTGCTTGGGATCGCCGATGAGCACCAGCGTGCAGGCACCGGCGAACGCCCGCTCGATCACCTGCCATTGCACCGGGTCGGTGTCCTGGAACTCGTCGACCATCACAATGCCCCAGCGCTGGCGCATACGGACCCGCGCGGCGGCGTCCTCGGGTTCCAGCGCGACGGCAAGCCGGGTGAGCAGGTCGTCGTAACCCTGGATCCGCAACCGGCGTTTGCGAGGTTCCAGCTCGGCCAGCACTCGTCGGACGAAATCAACCCGCGCCGCGGCAACCGACCCATCCGGGGCCGCGGCGGGCCGGATTGCAGTACCCGGGTTCCCAACCGCCTCGCGGGCCAATTCCAGCGCTTCGTCCCGGGTGATCGGTGGATTGTCCCGTTGCTGACCGAAGTGGGCCAGGTAGACGTCGTCGACGATCTCGGCCACCAGGTCGTCCAGCGATTCGACAAGTTTGACATCTGCGTCGTTGTCACCGGCGACACCAAGGGATTTCAGCACGATCTGGCAGAACTGATGAGTGGTGGCGATGGTCGCGGCGTCGAAACTGGCCAGCGCATGCCGCAACCGGCGGCCCCGCTGCGCCAGGTCCCCGGGCGAGCCTGTGAGCAGATGGTCGATCAGGTCATTGTCCGCACGCGGGCCTCCGTCCAGGGCTTCGACGGCCTGCACCAGTTGGGCACGCACGCGTTCCCGCAACTCGCGGGTAGCCGCTCGGCTGAACGTGATGAGCAGCATCTGGTCCAGGGTGGCTTCGCCCTCGGCGACATAGCGCGTCACCAGCGCCGCCAGCGCGAATGTCTTACCGGTTCCGGCACTCGCCTCGAGCACCGTGGTGGTCCCCGGCCCCGGTAGCGGGCCGAACAGGTCGAACGGCATCATGTGCGTGCCTCCCGTTCCGCGGAGAGCAGCGGCGTCCACACCTTCACGGCAAGAGCGCCCAGCCGGGTTGTCTCACCGGACATCTCCTCACCGGTGGCCGGCGCCCGGAGCAACACATCCAATGGCGCATCCTTGCCCCACGCCCGGACGTGTGCGGCATCGGCGTCCTCCTTCGGGAACTTCGCGGATTTCCAGGACTCTGCCGCCGCCCGGTACGGATCGCTGCGGGTTCGGCGCGCTTCGGCCCATGCGTAGGACGTCTTGAGCGGTAGAGGAATCGGCTCACGCTGTCCCGCGTCGTAGACGGAAACCAGGTGGGCGAGCAGCACGGCGGCGGAGTCCGCGGGCGGTCCGAACGCCCGCACCGCGACACCGTTGCTGCCGCGCCGACCGATGCAGACCGCCGACCACTGCCGGCCGGGGCGCTCGGCACACAGCGCCAACAGCCGAATCCACGCTTGCAGAAGGTGTTTGGCCGCCAGCTTGGAATACGTGACGGACGCGTAACGGCCGGCATGGACGGGGTTCACCGTTCCGGCCAGCCGGCGGCCCGACCCGAGGTCGACGTCGATGTCGATGACTTCGGACGGACCCGAGCGATATCCGAATGCGGTGGCCGCCAATCGTTGTGCCAGCTCCTGGGTTCGCTGTGCCTTTCGCCACCCGAGCTGTCCGGGCGGCAGATAGCCGCGGCGCCACTCGGCCTTGAGCGCCCAGTCCGGGTCCCGACCGCGCAGCAGATCGTCGAGCATTCGGTCACCGACGGCCCACGACGCCAAGGCATCGATCTCGACTGGGATGACGTCGGAGACGACGTCGGCGTCGAACGGCAGCGCCAGACCGAACCCACGGAAGAAGCCCTTGACCGGGTCGTTGAAGAACGCCAGCAGATCGTCCAGCGACACGTCGCCGCGATCGCCTGCCGGCAATGGGGCAGTGAGGAACTCGCGCTGCCGCGTGGCCGCCTCCGGCACGGCGTCGCGCGCGGCCTCTGCCGCCACCAGAGCGGTGCGATCGAAGGTGAACGGCGTTGTCGTCCCGCGCACCACCTCGCCGGGCAGCACGTTGCGGGCGTCGAACGGTTGCAGCGGGTGCTTGACGAGGACGTGCGCACGGAGCTTTTCCGGTGTGGTGCGGTCCAATGCGTCGAGGATCTCCGCCAGGGGTACACAAGGCGGGTGTTCGCGCCCCGTGTATTCGTCGGCGCCCGTGTAGGTGATGACCAGCCGCTCGGTCGCCGCACCGATGGCGTCGAGCAGCAGCTGGCGGTCTTCGGACCGGATATCGCGTTCACCGACAACAGGTTTACGTGCCAACACGTCATCACCATCGGGCGTGCCCACCCGGGGGAACACACCGTCGTCCAGCCCGACCAGGCAGACCAGCCGGTGTGGAACCGACCGCATCGGGACCATGGTGCAGACCGTCAAGCTGCCGCTGCGGAAGTTCGTCCGGGTCGGCCGACCTGCCAGGTAGCGCTGCAAAAGCGAACGGATATCGGTGAGGCGCAACGGAATAGCACTCCGCGGACCGGCGTCGGCGACGATGTCTGCGAACTCACGATGTAACTGACCGCTCTGCCAGCCGTCACCGGCACCGACACGGGTCAGCCGCTCGACACCCGCACTGAGCAAGTCGAGCCATTCGGCCAGGGTCCTGGTTCCCGATAACGAGTCCACCGTCCACTGCAGGCGGTCGACGAACTCGGCGAAACGGCCGGCGAGTTCGACCCGATTGCTGCCCACATCGTCAAGTGGCAGGGTCGTGCCCAACCAGTCCTGGGAATCATCAGACATCGCGACGCCGCACAACACGCGGTCCAGTCCGAACCGCCACGTGTTGTGTACCACCGAACCCAGGCCGAATGGTTCACGATGGCGTTGGTCGAAACCCCAGCGAATCCCGGACTCGCGCACCCATTGGTTGATGGTGTCCAGATCGTCGTCAGTGAACCCGAAACGTACCCGGATCGGTAGCGCCTCAGCAAGATTAAGCACCGTGCTCGCCGCGGCGCGGCTCCCGACAAGGTCGAGAAGCGCCGATGTCACCCCCAGCAGCGGGTTGGTCTGGACCGGAGATCGATCGGCGAGTCGGACGCGTAGGCGGTGCGCGGGATGCCCCGGCCCACTCGCACCCGGCGCACCGGCGTCGGTGCTGTCACCGAGTCCGAAGCCCGCGATGATCAACGGGGCGTAGGTGTCGATGTCCGGACACATCACCAGGATGTCGCGGGGTTCCAGGGTCGGATCGTCGGCAAGCGCACCTAGCAGGACGTCCCGCAGCACGTCGATCTGGCGGGCCGGCCCGTGACAACTGTGAACCTGTACCGACTGGTCGCCAGCGGCGAACGATCGTGCCGCGGGACGCATCTCGTTGCCGTCGAGGTCGCTCTGCAACCAGCCGAGCAGCGTGTCAGGCCGGGTGATGCCGGCTGCGGCAGCTGTGTCCACCGCCGCCGTCGGCAGCAGCCGCTGCAGTTCACGGACGTCCCGTCCGAGGGTGGTCAGTAGCGGATGCCCACCCTCGGACTCATCGATCACCTCGGACCGAGGTATTCGGGAGTGCGTGCCGGCAAGTCTCCGCCACAGGGCGTCGCTCGGATGCGGGAACCACAGATGGACGTCGTGATGGACCGACAGCGCCTCGAGCAGTTCGATGTCGGTTACCGGCAGCCGAGTCTGGCCGAACAACGAAATGCGCGGCGGCAGGTCCGCCGGCGACGCACGCAGTGCGGCCACAGCACGCTCCTGGCGGACGTGTGGTGGATCGGCTGGGATCCGCGCCACGAGCTCACGCCACAGTGCCGGCTGCCACATCAGGTCGGAGTCGAGTTGCCCGCCGAGACCATCCCCGTCGACGCCGGCGAGCCAGTCGATCAGTAACTCGGGCCGCTGGGTCGCGTACGAGGCGAACAGCGCCGCGATCCGGCGGGCAACCGAGTGCCGTCGGCCCAGTCGCAGTTCGGCTTCCGCGCCGGTATGGCGGTGGCCGAGATGGGCGGCGAGCCGGCCACACCACGGCTCGTCGGCGGCGGCGTCAATGGCTTCCAGCAGCGGCCAGACCATGCTGTCCGGTGCCCAGGGATCGGTGTCGGAGGCGCCGGTGAGCTCGGCTATCAGTGACCGCGGCGACCGGAACGACACACCGGCGCATACTCCGTCCGAGGCGCTGCCACGGCCAAGCCGATGAGACAGCCGCTGCGACAGCCAGCGCTCGATGCCCCGCGCCGGCACCAGCACCAACTCCTCGGCGAACGGGTCCGGTTGTGGGACCGCCAACAGCTCACCGAGGCCATCCGCCAGCAGGTCAGTGCGCTCGGCACGGTGAATATGGAGAGGCATCGCAGGCCAATCTAGAGCCTGCCCCCGACAAAATGTGCGGCCCAGACGGCGTGTCGCGACAGAGTTTCTGCAGCGACGGGTGTATACGCACGTGATTAGGGAGACAGGGGCCACATCTTCTGCCACTCTCTTAGGGATGACACCCGTTGCGCGCTATCGACGCCGCGTCACGATCACGGCTGCCGTCCTCGTGATGGCGACCGGGACGATCGTCGCGGCCGTCGCCCTCAACAAGGCGCGCGACGCCTTCGAACAGGACGCGGCACGGCCGTTGGCGGTCGGCGACTGTGTGGTGGTCGCTCCTGACTCGCCCACCGCGGTGCGAGCGCAACGTTCGGGGTGTGGTGCCGACCCGAGTTATACGGTCGGCGCGCTGGTCAACGCCGGCGGCACCTGCCCCACCACTGAGTATCAGCACTTCCCCGCACCCGTGGCCGACGGCGAGGTCACCGGCCTGTGCCTGGTGCCCAATCTGGTTGCCGAGCACTGCTACCGCCTCGACATGCCGATTGGGCTCGTCGAACGCGCAGGGTGTGACTCTGCGCGCACGGGCGGACCGAGTACCGGACTGCTCGTCCAGGTCACCCGGCGACTCGATGTCCACGATCAGTCGGCGTGCCCATCCGCGGGCGGGGGGAAGTTCGCCTGGCCGTACCCGTCACCGGCCCGCACCTACTGCACGTCGACGCTGTTCTAGAGCGCCGGGGTCGCTGGGCCCCTTCGCGAGTATCGCCGCGCCGAACCAGCCGGCCGGGCGTGGGTTTCCGAATTGCCCGCCTCTGAGCGACATACAGCGACACCATGAGACAGACGGTTAACCATCGGGTCCGGACGTCCGCCGATGCCCGCCAAGCGCTCACGCCGCGCCCACCGAGTCGCTCGTTGTCGCTGAGAGGCGGGCAACACGAGAACCGTCCCCAGCCGAAATCGTGCACTCGTGCCTCGGGAGCTACGTCGACTCGACTCGATCCAATCGTCTCGCTCCTCCGCCCCTCGTGCCTCGGGCTACGTCGACTCGACCTCGGCCTTGATCTTGTTGAGCGTCGTCCTCATATCCCGGACGTTGCGCCGAGTCCGCAACTGCCCTCCGAACAATCCGAAAACCGTCGTGAACACACCCTCGTTCATCCGGAAGGACTCCGTGACGTCGGTGGCGTCACCGACCGGCGTGAACTTGTAATGCCAGTTGTTCACCGGACGCTCCCCGACGAGCACTTCGAACCCGAACTCGCTCCCCGGCTCGCACGCGGTCACCCGGCACGTCGTCCAGTACACCGGGCCGATCTCGTTGCGCTTGACGTGACCACGGAACTTGGCCCCGAGCGCGGGACCGGTTGCGCCGTCAAGCCATTCGGATCCGAACACCTCCGGCGACCACCGCGGCGTATTACGCACATCGGCCACCAGATCCCAGACCTTCTCGGCGGGAGCATCCATCCGCACCGTCACCGCAGCATGCATGGCGAAACCGTCCCTTCTGACTGCTGAATGCCCTCAATACATGATGACGGCCGATGCCGACTCACAGTACGTAAACACCGAATCATCGCTGTGCGCATGAATTATTCGAGCAATCGGGCCACCGAGCGCAGCGGTATCGGCAACCACGCCGGACGATAACGCGCCTCATACGCTGCCTCATACAGGGCCTTGTCCAATTCGTACGCGGTCAGGACCGCCGACTGCTCACGAGGATCGGCACCACCAACGGCTGTGTAACCGTCACAAAATGCATCGCAGTTTCGGTCGATCCATTCCCGGGCCCTGGCGGCCAACTGCTTGTCCTGCTGCTGACCTCCCTGGCCGACCAGCGGCTGGTACGCGGCGTACTCGTAAGACCGCACCATCGCGGCGACATCCCGCACCGGTGAGTCGGGCCGGCGCCGTTGGTCCAGCGCAGAGCCAGGCTCGCCCTCGAAGTCGATCAACAGCCAGGTGTCCGTCGTCCGCAACACCTGACCCAGATGCAGATCGCCGTGAACACGTTGCACCACAATCGATGTGCCGGACAACTCACGGAACCGCTCCTCTGCGAGGGCGGCGTACTGCCCTAGGTCGGGCACCGTCTCAACAGCCGCGGCGAGCCGCCGCAACAGGGTGCCCACCGGGAAGTCCGCCGTCGCGGTACCCAGTTGTTCGGCCAGCTCGCCATGCACCGAAGCCACCGCTTCACCCAGCCGGTAGGACTCGCCGGCGAAGTCGCCGCCGACCTCATCGGCATAGAGGTCACCCTCGGCGTACAGATCGCGCGCGCTTGCGGTCGCCATGTCCCAGCCTTCGGCTGCGCTGGAAGCGAATTCGGTAACCATACCCAGCGGGCACGGTTGGTCGTCCCACGTCGTCTCCACGGCGCCGAGAAGCATTGCAACATGCGGGTTGTGTGCCCGGCCGAGCACCCGGTTGAGTTCGATGTCCGGGTTGATCCCGGGGCTGACACGCCGGAACATCTTCAAGATCGCGCGCTGGTCGAAGATGACGCTGGTATTGCTCTGTTCAGCCGACACCATGCGGGGTTTGGCGTCCAGCGGCAGCGTCACGTCGGGCTCACGGCTGAACACGACCTCACCCCGTCGCGCCGAACTGTCGAACAACGTCAGCAGATATTCCGCAGCAGCGGGGTCATACAGCGCATCCACCGCGACGCGCCCACCATCGCTGCCGATCGTCGCCAATTCGACGAATTCAGGTATCGGCTCGGCATTCCAGCCGACGAGCACCTGATAGCGCTCACTGTGGCCGTCGGCGTAGCGGGTATCGACGAGCATCAGATCCAGGTCGTCACGCAGCGCCGTGGTCATCGCAGCCTCGGCGGAGACGAGCTCACGAGTGCGCCCGGCGTACCAGCGCTGGGTGGGCAGCCAATCGGCGAACGGCAGGCTCATGGCGTCAACCCCGAACTGTCGGTACCGCCTTCGACGTGGCACAGCTGGAACCAGTAGAAGCCGTATCCGGGCAGCGTCAGCAGATACGGCAGGTTGCCGATGTGCGGAAACTGCACGCGCCCAGTCAACTCCACCGGCATGTATCCGGCCCAGGGCTGCAGGTCCAGTTCGATGGGCTGGGGGAAACGGGACAGATTGTTCACACACAGAACGGTGTCGCCGTCATCGGGCTGCCGTACGAAGGCGAGCACCGACGGATTCGAGCCGCCGAGATCCCGGAAGGTACCGGTCGCGAACGCCGGATGCTGGCGCCGCACCCCGAGCATGCGGCGTGTCCAGTTCAGCAACGAAGCCGAATTGTCGCGCTGGGCCTCAACATTCACGGACTGATAGCCGTAGATCGCATCCTGGTTCGGCGGCAGGTACAACCGGCCGGGGGTGGCGGTGGAGAAGCCCGCGTTGCGATCGGGAGTCCACTGCATCGGGGTGCGCACACCGTCGCGATCGCCCAGCCAGATGATGTCCCCCATGCCGATCTCGTCGCCGTAGTAGAGCACCGGCGACCCCGGCAACGACAGCAGTAACGCGGTGAACAGCTCGATCTGATTGCGGTCGTTGTCCAGCAGCGGCGCCAGCCGGCGCCGGATGCCGACATTGGCCTTCATTCGGGGATCCTTGGCGTATTCGGCGTACATGTAGTCGCGCTCTTCGTCGGTGACCATCTCCAGGGTCAACTCGTCGTGGTTACGCAGGAAGATGCCCCACTGCGCCATATCGGGAATCGGCGGTGTCTGCGCCAGGATCTCCGATACCGGGAACCGGGATTCCCGCCGAACCGCCATGAAAATCCTTGGCATCAAGGGGAAGTGGAACGCCATATGGCACTCGTCGCCACCGGTGTCCGGGTCACCGAAGTACTCGACGACATCGGCAGGCCACTGATTGGCCTCGGCCAGCAGCACTCTTCCGGGGAATTCGTCGTCGATGACCTTGCGGCAGTGTTTGAGGAACGCGTGTGTCTCCGGCAGGTTTTCGCAGTTGGTGCCCTCACGTTCAAACAGGTAGGGCACCGCGTCCAACCGGAATCCGTCGATCCCCAGTTCCAGCCAGAACCGCAGGACATCGATCATGGCCTCCTGCACGCGCGGATTGTCGTAGTTCAGGTCGGGCTGGTGCGAGAAGAACCGGTGCCAATAAAACTGCCGCCGAACCGGGTCGAACGTCCAGTTGGACTCCTCGGTG
>DASUGW010000032.1:0-16032 GCA_036273805.1 Mycobacterium sp. | reverse complement strand
GGCTGCGACGTCTCGACACGGCGTCGGCAGGTAATCCGGCCGGCTTCGGTGACCTGTTGGTGGCGGCGCTGCGTGGCGGGATCCCGTCGGCGTTGGCGGCCCCGCATGCCCGCCCGCTGTTGCGGGTGCGCGCGGTGCTGCAGGCGGCTGCCCGGGCGAGCAACACCGACCCGGGTTCGGTGCTGTGGGCCGCGTGGCAGCGCAGCGGGTTGCAGCGCCGGCTGCTGACCGCCAGTGGCCGCGATGGTCAGGCCGGGCAGCGGGCCACCGAGACCCTCGACGCGGTCACGATGCTCTTCGAGGTCGCCGACCAGTTCATGTTGCGCACCGCGGGTGCGTCGGGGTCCGCCCTCGTCGAGCATGTGCGGTCGTTGCGGCTACCTGTGCGGGCCACCGAGCCGATCGAGGTTCCCGATGCCGTGGCGATCGTGTCCCCGCATCAGGCGCTGGGCCGCGAATGGGATCTCGTCGTGATCGCGGGACTGCAGGAAGGATTGTGGCCCAACACGATTCCACGGGGTGGCGTTCTGGGCACGCAGCGGCTCGTCGACGTCCTTGACGGTGTGTCCGATCCCGCCGTCACGATCAGCACCCGCGCGCCGCTGATCGCCGACGAACGCCGGTTGCTCATCAGCGCTATGGGCCGCGCCCGCCGGCGACTGGTGGTCACCGCGGTCGATGGCGGTGCGGCGGACTCCGACGAGCTCGCGCTGCCCTCACCGTTCGTCTTCGACATCGCCCGCTACGTGACCGGTGCCGTCGACGACACACGGCTGCCGGAGCCGGTTGGTGCCCTTGCGCTGTTGTCGGTGCCGGCGGTGGTCGGTCGGCTGCGCAGCGTGGTGTGCGCGCCGGACGGTGCGGTCGACGACGATGAACGTGCACTGGCTGCAACACAATTGGCCCGCCTGGCTGCCGCCGGCGTGCCGGGTGCCGACCCGGCGCAGTGGGATGGGCTGCGGACCATGAGCACTGAGCAGCCGCTGTGGGACGGCGACGAGCACGTGGTCACCCTGTCGCCGTCGACGTTGCAGTTGCTCGCCGATTGCCCATTGCGCTGGCTGACCGAGCGCCATGGTGGCTCAAAGACCGGTGAACTGCGTTCAACCACAGGATCATTGGTGCATGCATTGATCGCCGAACCGAACAGGTCGCTGCCCCAGCTGATCGCGGAGCTGGAAGCGGTGTGGGACGGGCTGCCGTTCGAGTCGCAATGGTTCGCGCGCAATGAGCTGGTGCGCCACCGCGCCATGCTGGAGACGTTCGCCGAATGGCGCGCGCAGACCCGCGGCGAGCTGACGGAGGTCGGCGTCGAAGTCGACATCGACGGCGAGCTCGGCGAAGTGCCCGAGGTGCCGGGCGTGCGGGTGCGCGGTCGCATCGACCGGCTGGAGCGTGACGCGGCGGGCCGGCTGGTGATCGTGGACGTCAAGACGGGCAAAAGCCCGGTCACCAAAGACGACGCTCAGCGGCACGCTCAGCTGGCGCTCTATCAGCTCGCGGTGGCCCGTGGTGTGTCCCCGGACGGCGGCGAACCGGGTGGTGCGCGCTTGGTCTACGTCGCCAAACCGTCGGCCGGTGGGGCAACGGAGCGGGTGCAGGACGCGCTGGCGCCGGAGACCGAACAGCACTGGCTCGAACAGGTCGGCCGGGCCGCCGCCGCAACGGCCGGCCCACAGTTCCCGGCGCGGGCCAACGACGGCTGCGGACACTGCCCTATGCGACAGTCCTGCCCGGCGCACACCACGCGTGAGGAGCAACAGTGACATCAACAGTGATCGCCCGGCACTCGCCGCACGCGCTGGCCGCCGCACTCGGGCTGCCCGCCCCCACCGACGAGCAGGCCGCAGTCATCTCGGCCCCGCCCGGCCCGTTGGTGGTCATCGCGGGAGCCGGGGCGGGCAAGACGGAGACCATGGCCGCTCGTGTGGTTTGGTTGGTCGCCAACGGTTATGCCGCCCCTGAGCAGGTGCTCGGCCTGACGTTCACCCGCAAGGCGGCCGGTCAGCTATTGCGGCGGGTCCGTTCGCGGCTGGCCAGACTGGCCGGCAGCGGTCTGCTCACCACCGCGCCAGGCGAGGCCGACGGATCGTACGGATCGCCAACTGTCAGTACGTATCACGCCTTCGCGGGCAGTCTGCTGCGCGACCACGGGCTGCTGCTGCCCGTCGAACCCGATACCCGGCTGCTCAGCGAGACCGAACTGTGGCAGCTGGCATTCGACGTTGTCTGCAACTACCCGGACGAACTGTGCACCGACAAGAGCCCGGGCACGGTCACGTCGATGGTGCTGGGATTGTCGGGCCAGCTGGCCGAACACCTCGTCACCACCGGGCAGCTGCAGGACAGTCACGCCGAGCTGGAACGGCTGATACACGCGTTGCCGCCGGGCCCCAACCAGCGCGAACGCGGCCCCAGCCAGTGGTTGCAGAACATCCTGGCCAGTCAGACCGAACGCACCGAGTTGCTGCCGCTCGTCGACGCGCTGCACGACAGACTGCGGGCCGAGAAAGCCATGGATTTCGGCACGCAGATGGCCGCCGCGGCCCGGCTCGCGCAGCAATGCCCACAGGTCGGCGCCGCGCTGCGGCAGCGGTACCGGGTGGTGCTGCTCGACGAGTATCAGGACACCGGCCACGCCCAGCGGATCGCGTTGTCGGCACTGTTCGGCGGTGGCGCGGACGACGGCCTCGCGCTGACCGCGGTGGGGGATCCGATCCAGTCGATCTACGGGTGGCGTGGAGCATCGGCGACCAACCTGCCGCGGTTCACCACCGATTTCCCGCTCGCTGACGGCAGCCCGGCGCCCACCCTGGAACTGCGCACCAGTTGGCGCAATCCGCCCACCACGCTGCACATCGCCAACGCGGTGTCGGCCGAGGCGCGCCAGCGGTCTGTCACCGTGCGCTCGTTGCGGGCTCGCCCGGGCGCCCCGGCCGGGACGGTGCTGGCCGCCCTGCTGCCCGACGTCATCGCCGAGCAGGAGTGGGTGGCCGATCAGATCGCCGCCCGCTACCACGCCGCGGTCGCCGACACCGGTGTTGCCCCCACCGCTTCGGTTCTGGTGCGCCGCAACGCCGATGCGGCGCCGATGGCGGACGCATTGCGCGACCGCGGTGTTCCCGTGGAGGTGGTGGGGCTGGCCGGCCTGCTGGCCATCCCGGAGGTGGCCGACGTCGTCGCGATGCTGCGCCTGGTCGCCGACCCGTCCGCGGGTGCTGCCGCGGTTCGGGTGCTCACCGGTCCACGCCACCGGCTCGGGGCCCGCGATCTCACTGCGTTGTGGCGACGGGCCCGCGGCCTGGTCGACACCGCGCGGGACGCATCGGCCGGGCCCGCGCAGATCGTCGCTTCGGCAGGTCCGGAGGCCGACCTCGCCTGCCTGGCCGACGCGATCTGCGACCCGGGACCGGCTGAGATGTATTCGGTTGCCGGGTATGAACGTATCTGCGCGCTCGCCGACGAACTCACGCTGCTGCGCGGCCATCTTGAGCATCCGGTGTCCGATGTGGTGGCCGAGGTCCGGCGGGTCCTGGGCGTCGACATCGAGGTGCGGGCCGGCGCCGGCGGCTGTGAACACCTCGATGCATTCGCCGACATCGTCGACGGCTACGCGCAGCATGCCCGTGACGGGGGAGTGCACGGACTGCTGGCTTACCTGACAGCGGCCGAGGAGGTGGAAGGCGGCCTGGCGCCCGCCGACGTGGGTACGGCGGGCAACCGCGTCCAGATCCTGACGGTGCATGCCGCCAAGGGGCTGGAGTGGCAGATCGTGGCGGTACCGCACCTGTCGTCGCGAGTGTTTCCCTCGACGGCCTCGGCGCGCACCTGGCTCACCGATGCCTCCGAACTGCCGCCGCTGCTGCGCGGCGATCGTGCGGAGCAGGGCGCCTACGGCGTCCCGGTGCTCGACACCTCGGCGGTGACCAACCGAAAGCAGTTGTCCGACACCATCGCTCAGCACAAGGATCACCTGGCGCAGCGCCGCGTCGACGAGGAACGGCGCCTGCTCTACGTGGCGATCACGCGCGCCGAGGACACCCTGCTGCTGTCCGGGCACCACTGGGCGGCGACCGGGCTCAAACCGCGCGGGCCTTCGGATTTCCTGTGCGGGATCAAGAACATCATCGAGGCGTCCGCCGCTGACGGACGACCCTGCGGCACCATCGACCAGTGGGCACCCGAACCCGCCAATGGAGAACCGAACCCGTTGCGGGACAACGTTGTCGAAGCGCTCTGGCCACCGGCCCCGGCGGCTGAGACGTCACCCCTGCGGCGCGGTGCCGCGCTCGTCGAACAGGCCATGTCCCAGACAGATACCAGTACCGACGGGGACGCTGCACTGCCAGACCCGCACGGCTGGATCGCCGACGTCGACGCGCTGCTGGCCGAGCGGGAGACCGGGCCCACCGCAACCGCCCCCACGTTGCCCGCGGCGCTGTCGGTCAGCAGTCTGGTCGAACTGGGTCGCGACCGGCAGCGGGCCATGCAACGGATGGGACGTCGCCTACCCGCACGCCCGGACGCACATGCGCTGCTTGGCACGGCATTTCACGACTGGGTGCAGCGGTTCTACGGCGCCGATCGACTGTTCGACCTCGACGACCTCCCAGGCGCGGTCGACGGTGACGTGGGCCGTGCCGACGCGGAGGAACTCGCCGCGCTGCAGGAAGCATTCACCGGCTCGGTGTGGGCATCTCGAACCCCGACCGACGTCGAGGTGCCGTTCGAAATGGCGATCGGCGATCGGGTGGTGCGCGGTCGCATCGATGCAGTGTTCGCCGATGCCGACGGCGGGGTGACGGTGCTCGACTGGAAGACCGGTGCACCGCCGGAAGGCGCAGAATCGCAGCGGCTGGCCGCAATTCAGCTCGGCGTGTACCGGCTGGCGGTCGCCGGCCTGCAGGGTCTGCCAGTGTCCGCGGTGCGCGCGGCCTTCCACTACGTGCGCGCCGGGCGCACCGTCGTGTGCGACGACCTGCCCGACGCCGACGCCCTCACAGCCCTGCTCGATTCCCCCGTCGAAACCGACGTTTCGACGAATAACTCCGAGTAAGAGCCGTCAAAACGTCGAACTCGGCGGTATGCGTGGGCGCCAGCTAGGCCGAGGTCAGGAGGCGCGACGAACCTTGTTGGCCTCGGTGATCATCGGGATCTGCAACGGCAGGCGGGCGATCGCCCCCAGCCGCATCGGCCACGGCTTGTCCCACCACAGCCGCACCATGTTCAGATTCCCCGGAAACACCGCCAGGAACAGCGCAATCGCCGCCGTCGCCCCCAGGCGCCGCGTGCGCGGGGCCGCCAGCAGGCCGGCGACACCGAGTTCGGCCACCCCGGAGGCGTAGGTGTAGAACCGCGGGCTGCCCGGCAGTTCCGCGGGAATGATGCTGTCGAACGGTTTGGGGGCCGCGAAATGCAGCACGCCCACGGTCGCGAGCATGCCCGCCAACGCATACGGCCGGATCGCATCAGCCCGGCTGGAAGGTTCCGGTGTGCTCACGCCCATGCTCGTCTCGTCTTCATGGTTACATGATGGCGTGTGTCGCCCAGCTCTGAGAACGGAATCCCGTGGCCAGAAATAGGTTGCTGCGGCGGCGCGTGCATGGACTCGAGCAGGAACTCACCGCCAAACCCGACGCGGCGCTCGTGGACTACCTGCGGATACCCGAGCCGTTCGTCAGCCCCTGGACCAAGATCGGCCGTCGGGTCTTCTACGCGCTGGTCGTGTTGTTCAGCGCGGTGCTGATCGTTTACCTCGACCGCAGCGGCTACCGGGACGTCCAGGAAAACCCGCTGTCATTCCTGGACTGCCTCTACTACGCGACGGTCTCGCTGTCGACCACCGGCTACGGTGACATCACGCCGTTCTCCCCGTCGGCGCGCCTCGTCAACGTCCTGGTGATCACGCCGATGCGGGTGGCCTTCCTTATCGTCCTCATCGGTACCACGGTGGAGACGCTGACCGCGGCGTCGCGCCAAGCCCTCAAGATTCAGCGATGGAGGAACTCCGTGCGCAACCACACCATCGTCATCGGGTACGGCACGAAGGGAAAGACGGCGATCGCGGCGATGGTCGGCGACGGTGTCCCACCGGGCGAGATCGTCGTCGTCGACACCGACCAGGCCGCCCTGGACAACGCCAGTGCCTCGGGGCTGGTCACCGTGCGCGGTGACGCCAACCGTTCCGATGTGCTGCGGCTGGCCGGTGCGCAGCATGCGGCGACCATCATCGTGGCCACCAGCAGCGACCCGACCGCGGTCATGGTGACGCTGTCGGCGCGCGAGCTCGCGCCGCACGCGAAGATCATCGCGTCGATCCGCGAGGCCGAGAACCAGCATCTGCTGGCGCAGTCCGGTGCCGACTCGGTGGTGGTGTCGTCGGAAACCGCGGGCCGCTTGCTCGGCATCGCCAAGAAGGCTCCCGCTGTGGTGGAGCTGATGGAGGACCTGCTGACGCCCGACGCCGGGCTGGCGATCGCCGAGAGAGAAGTAGATCCCAAGCAGATCGGCGGTTCGCCGCGGCATCTGCCGATGATCGTGCTCGGCGTGGTCCGAAACAACAAGCTGCTGCGGATCGACGACCCCGAAGCTGATGCCATGGAGGCGGGCGACCGCCTGCTCTTCATTCGCAACTCCGCCGACGGGGACGATTGATGGCCGACTTCCGGTTGCGCAACATCCCCCTGCTGTCGCGGGTGGGGGCGGACCGATCCGATCAGTTGCGCACCGACATCGACAAGGCGATCGCCGGGTGGGCCGACGCCGCGGTACTGCGGGTCGACGGCCGCGGACAGGTGACGGTGGCCGACGGCCGGGTGGTCTTCAACGACACCTCCGACCTCGGCGACACCCCGCCGCCCGACGCCGTGTTTCTGGGCACCATCGAGGATGGCCGGCATGTGTGGGCCATCCGGGCGCCGCTGCGCTCACCGGAAGAGGGTGACGCGCATGTGCTCGACTTACGCCGGGGCGGAACGGATTTCGACGATCTGAGTGCACATCTGGTGTCCTCGGCGGTGGCCCTGCTGAACTGGCACGACAACGCGCGCTTCAGCGCCATCGACGGCGCACCGACGAAACCGGCCAAGGCCGGGTGGTCACGGGTCAATCTGCTGTCCGGTCACGAGGAGTTCCCGCGGATCGACCCGGCCGTCATCTGTCTGGTGCACGACGGCGCCGACCGTGTGGTGCTGGCCCGCCAGGCGGTGTGGCCGCGGCCGATGTTCTCGCTGCTGGCCGGTTTCGTCGAAGCCGGCGAATCCTTCGAGACCTGTGTGGCCCGCGAAATCGCCGAGGAGATCGGGCTTTCCGTGCGCGAGGTGCGCTACCTGGGTAGCCAGCCGTGGCCGTTTCCCCGATCGCTGATGGTCGGCTTTCACGCCGTCGCCGATCCGGCGCAGGAGTTCGCGTTCAACGACGGAGAGATCGGCGAGGCGCGCTGGTTCACCCGTGACGAGGTGTGCGCGGCGCTGGCCGCCGGCGACTGGACAGATGCCGAGCATTCGAAGGCGGACCTGCTGCTGCCGGGCTCGGTGTCAATCGCCCGGGAGATCATCGAATCTTGGGCCTACCCCGACCCCGCCTAACCCCACTTAACTCCCGCGCGAGCGGCCGTGTTTGTACGCCGACACGCCCGCGTGTTGTGTACAAACACGGCCCCTCGCGCAAAAGAGAGCAAGGGGTCAGCCCAACTCGGCGAGCTTCTTCTCCACCTGCTTGATGTTCGGGTTGGTCATCGTCGACCCATCGGCGAACTTCACCGTCGGAACGGTCTGGTTGCCACCGTTGACCGACTCCACGAACTGTGCCGACTCCGGGTCTTCCTCGATGTCGACCTTCTTGTAGGCGATGCCCTGGGCTTTGAAGGCGGTCTCGAGTCGGCGGCAGTAGCCGCACCACGTGGTGCTGTACATGGTCAACGTCATGGTGAACATCATGTCAGCCGGTCCTGCCATGATGAACGCCATGCCGACCGAGCACCCACTCATCGCCGGCCTCGACGACGAGCAGCGCGCTGCGGTCCTGGCGGCCCGGGGCCCGGTGTGCGTGCTCGCCGGCGCCGGTACCGGCAAGACCCGCACCATCACACATCGCATCGCCCATCTGGTGGGCATGGGCCATGTCGCGGCCTCGCAGGTGCTCGCGGTCACCTTCACCCAGCGTGCCGCCGGAGAACTGCGCAACCGGTTGCGCGGTCTGGACGCCGCCTCAGAGACGAATGCCGGGGTGGGTTCGGTGCAGGCGCTGACGTTTCACGCCGCCGCCCGCCGTCAGCTCCGCTACTTCTGGCCCCGCGTCGTCGGCAGCGGCGGCTGGGAACTGCTCGACAGCAAGTTCTCCGTCGTCGCGCAGGCCGCCGCCCGGGCGCGCATCCAGACCTCCACCGACGACGTGCGCGACCTCGCCGGTGAGATCGAATGGGCCAAGGCGTGCCTGATCACTCCGGAGCAGTATCCGGCCGCCATTGCCGAGCAGGGACGTGACGCCCCACTGGATGCGGCCAAGGTGGCCGCGGTCTACGCCGGCTACGAAAGCCTCAAGGCACGCGCCGAGACACCGCTGCTGGACTTTGACGACCTGCTGCTGCACACCGCCGCGGCCATCGAGAACGACGCGGCGGTCGCCGAGGAGTTCCGCGACCGCTACCGCTGCTTCGTCGTGGACGAGTATCAGGACGTCACCCCGTTGCAGCAGCGGGTACTGCAGGCGTGGCTCGGCAACCGTGACGATCTGACGGTCGTCGGGGACGCCAACCAGACCATCTATTCGTTCACCGGGGCCTCGCCCCGCTACCTGCTGGACTTCTCGCGGCGCTTTCCCGACGCCACGCTGGTGCGGCTGGAACGTGACTACCGCTCGACCCCGCAAGTGGTGTCGCTGGCCAATCGCGTCATCGCCGCGGCCCGGGGCCGGGTTGCCGGGAGCAAGCTGCATCTGGTGGGGCAGCGTGACCCGGGGCCGGAGCCGAAGTTTTCCGAGTACCCCGACGAGGTGGCCGAGGCCAACGCGGTTGCGCGGTCGATCAAGAAACTCATCGACGCGGGCACGTCGGCGGCCGAGATCGCCGTGCTGTATCGCATCAATGCCCAGTCCGAGGTGTACGAAGAGGCGCTCACCGCAGCCGGCGTCGCCTTCCAGGTCCGCGGGGGAGAGGGCTTCTTCAGCCGCCAAGAGATCCGTCAGGCGATGCTGGCGCTGCAAAGGTCCGCCGACCGCGAAGCCCCGCAGGAGGATCTGGCCGCCACGGTGCGCGGGCTGCTGGAACCGCTCGGGCTCACCGCGCAGGCTCCGGCCGGTACTCGCGCGCGGGAACGCTGGGAAGCCCTCGGCGCGCTGGCCGAACTCGTCGACGAGGAAGTGGCGTTGCGCCCGCACCTGGACCTGGCCGGGCTGGTCGCCGAGTTGAGGGTGCGCGCCGACGCCCGCCACGCCCCGACGGTGCAAGGCGTCACGCTGGCGTCGCTGCACGCTGCCAAGGGCCTGGAGTGGGACGCGGTGTTCCTGGTGGGGCTGGCCGATAACACCCTGCCCATTTCGCACGCGCTGGCCCATGGCCCCGACAGTGAGGCCGTCGAAGAGGAACGCCGACTGTTCTACGTCGGAATCACCAGGGCCAGAGCGCATTTGGCAGTCAGCTGGGCGCTGGCCCGCGCGCCGGGTGGCCGGCAGACCCGTAAGCCGTCGCGGTTCCTTAACGGCATCGCCCCGCAGTCGCGGGCCCTCGAGGCACCCAGCAAGTCCCGGCGGCAGCGGGGTGCGCCGGCGCGGTGCCGGGTATGCAACGAACCGTTGAACACACCGGCCGCGGTGATGCTGCGCCGCTGCGAAACCTGCGGCGGTGAGGTCGACGATGTGTTGCTGGCCGAACTCAAGGACTGGCGGCTGCGCACCTCCAAGGAACTCAACGTGCCCGCCTATGTTGTGTTCAGCGACAACACGTTGATCGCCATCGCCGAGGCGCTGCCCGCCGACGACGCCGCGTTGACGTCCATTCCCGGTATCGGTGCGCGCAAGCTCGAACAGTTCGGTGCCGACGTCCTCGAATTGGTACGGGGCCGAAAGTGAAAAACCGCAGGTCAGAAAATCGCTTGTGGGTTTTGGCGACCAGCCGCTAACCTCAAACCCACGTCTGTATCACCGCATCACGGAGAAAGGAGGGGCTCAGACATGTTGAACATGACCATTTCCGGCGTAGCGATTGGCGCTGCGGCGCGTCGTGCTGGGTCCTTCCCGGTATGGCATCGGGCCCATGCTGCCCGCGCGCACGCCGCGTGGGCGGGCGCCGCTCTCGCACCGCGTAAGCGCCGTCCCGCCGCCGCCGACCCGTCCGTGGATTGGGGTTTGACCTTCTAGTCACCCCCGCCCAACCACATTGGCCACGGACCCGCAGTCAGCCCGGATCCGTGGCCAAAGTTTTTGGTCGGGTGTATTCAGAGCCGAAACCCCGCACCAGGCCCCGGATCTCGAGGACAACAGCCAGCCACGAGACCAGGAAGCAGGTGAAGGACATGTCAGCCCTGACAGTCCGCAAGGAGCAACTGCCGGTGCTGCCGTGCCACGTCGGGAACCCCGACCTGTGGTTCGCCGACTCTCCCGTCGAACTCGAGCGCGCCAAAGTGCTGTGCGCGCAATGTCCCATCCGGCGTCAGTGCCTGTCCGCGGCACTGGACAGAGAAGAGCCGTGGGGCGTCTGGGGCGGCGAGATCTTCGACCGAGGCGCAGTCATCGCGCGCAAACGGCCCCGCGGACGCCCACGCAAGGACGGCCTGGCGGCGTAGCAGGGTGCGGCGCATCGAAACGGTAGTGAGGGCGAGAATTCGCCGGAATTCTCGCCCTCACTACGGTTTCAACGATTGAGGCTCGGCCTCGGGATGGGCGAAGCCCGGCACGTATTCCTCGAGGATGCGCCGGAACGGCACGTTCGCGTCGAGCTGGCAGCAGATGGCGACCACCGAGGCGGTCACCCGCATCGGGATGGCCAGCTTCGGCGGGATGCTCATCTGGCGCACCGTCTTGATCTGCCCGGGCGCCCGGTCGAAATCGATGGTCGCCATCTTCTGCAGCCACTTGCGGGTGTAGTGGAACACCGGAACCGAGACCGGTTCGACGTACTGCCGGAGCATGTCGTCGATGTCGCGGGCGGAAACCTGCTCGCCCTTCTGGATGAAGCCGACCTGCTCCATCGTCGGGATCAGCTTCTCGTAGTTCTTATCCATGGCGTAGCGGATGATCTGGCCCAGTTCGATCGGCCAGCCACCGGGCATCGGCGCGACCGCACCGAAGTCGATGACACCCATCTTGTCGCCGGGCAGCAGCATGAAATTCCCGGGGTGGGCGTCGCCGTGCACCATCTCGAGCACGCTCGGTGATCCGTCGGTGAACTCCATCAGCCGGGTGGCCATCAGGTCGCGTTGATCCTGGGTGCCGTGGCGGATGATCTCCGACAGCGGGATGCCCTCGATCCATTCCGCCACAACAACTTTCGGCGCGCTCGCCACGACGTGGGGCACCACGAAATCGGGATGGCCTTCGTAGGCCTTGGCGAACGCCCGCTGGTTGTCGGCCTCCAGCCGGTAGTCCAGCTCCATCTCGGTGCGTTCGATCAACTCGTCGACCACGGCCTGGATGTCGGCGCCCGGCGCGAGCTGCTTGAACACGCTGACCATCCGCTGCATGGTCTTCAGGTCCGCCCGCAGCGCCTCGTCGGCACCGGGGTACTGGATCTTCACGGCGACGTCGCGGCCGTCGGACCACACCGCCCTGTGCACCTGGCCGATGCTGGCCGAGGCGACGGGCTTGTCTTCGAACGACTGGAACCGCTCGCGCCACTTGGTGCCCAGCTGACCGTCGAGCACGCGGTGCACCTTGGCGGCCGGCAGTGGTGGGGCGTCCTTCTGCAGCTTGGTCAGCGCCTCGCGGTAGGGCTCACCGAACTGCTCGGGAACGGCAGCTTCCATCACCGACAGCGCCTGGCCGACCTTCATGGCGCCACCCTTGAGTTCACCGAGCACGGTGAACAACTGGTGAGCGGCCTTCTCCATGAGTTCGGCGTTCACCTCGTCCTTGGACTTGCCGGTCAGGCGCTTGCCGAAGCCCAAGGCCGCTCGTCCCGCCATGCCGCCGGCCAGTCCGGCGAGTTTGGCGTTACGTGCCACGCTGCCGCGTTTGATCTCTGCCACCCGACCATCATCCATGACGGAGCTGAAGTAGCACCCTTCGAGGTGGCAACGCGTGTTGTCAGCAGCTGCACCGGGGATGCCGGGGCCAGCGTCGCGATGTGATCGAACCGGCGGCGGCGTCGAACTCCAGCGTGGTCGACAGCGTCGCGGGCGGGTCGGCGTCGGCGTGCCCGCGCACCGCTTTGATCACCGAGTCGACCTGGGCCAGCGCCAGCGCGGCGGTCGCCATCAACGTCGCGCGGTCGGCGCTGCCCTGCGTGCCGCGCAGTTGTGCCGCCACTGTCGGCCAGGCGGCGTCACGGTCACTGCGATGCAGATCAGCGCAGTGCAAACAGCTCGTCACCCCCGGGATCACCAGCGGGCCCACCAACCCGCTGCCGTCACGCAGGCGGACCGGCAGATACGCCACGCCGGCGTCGTGCAGATCGCGTAACAGCTGAGGCTCGGCCACCAGGGCGTCTGTCAGCACCACCAGGTCGGCGGTATGGGCCCGCACCCGGGCGTGCGGTTGGCGGGTGTGGCTGATCTTGGCGCCGGAGCAGCGCAGCGAGCTGACCAGCAGCTCTGCCAGCGGGCCGCCGCCGTGGACCCGGATCGCTGCGGTCCGGCCCGTGGCCGGGCGCGCAGAGGCCCGCGCGACGCGCGCCTGCACCAGGGCGGTCAGCAGGCCGGTCAGCTCCTCGGCGTCCACCGGGCCGTGCCGGGACGCCTCGGCCATCACCTCCTCGGCGCCGATCGCGTCGCGCATGGTCCGCAACACCGAGGCGAGCGCGGGCGCCGTCAGACCACGCGGGGGACGGACCAATACGGCGCGTTGCGGGTCCCAGCCGATCTGCACGGCGTCGTCGGGACGCAGCAGCACCGGCATGTCCGGGTCCAGGAGGTAGCGCATGGACCCGACTGTCGCATCCCGCGGGCCGGAAGTGGGTTCAGTTATCCACAGGCGGTTCGGGGCCGTCCGGGCCCTCGGAACCCAGCGACTTCTCCAGGTCGGCGATCGCCTGGTCGATGCCGCTGGTGTCCCCGCCGATCACCCGGTCGATGAACTGGGCCGGGTCGTCGAGGTCGTCGCCACCCGGCAGCAGGTCGGGGTGTTGCCAGACGGCGTCGCGGGCATCCATGCCGGCCGCGTCGGTCAGCCGCTGCCACAGTTGGGCGGCTTCGCGCAGCTTGCGGGGCCGCAGTTCGAGTCCGACCAGGGTCGCGAACGTCTGCTCCGCCGGGCCACCCGTCGCGCGGCGGCGCCGCAGCGTCTCGGCCAGCGCGGCTGCCGCCGGCAGTCGATCGCCCAGTGCAGCGGTGACGACGGTCTCCACCCAGCCTTCGATGAGCGCCAGCAGCGTCTCCAGCCGTTCCAGGGCGACCTTCTGCTCCGGCGACGGCTTAGGCTCGAAGATGCCCTGGTTGAGCAGTTGTTCCATGGCCGCCGGGTCGGCCATCGTCGCAGGGTTGAAGCCCTGCGCGAGTTCCTCGATGCCGCTGATGTCGATCTGGATGCCCTTGGCGTACGCCTCGACGGTATTGAGCAGTTGCGCTGAGAGCCACGGCACCCCGCTGAACAGCCGGTGGTGGGCGGCCTCACGCGCCGCCAGGAAGGTCATGATCTCGGCCTTCTGCAGTTCCAGCCCGCCGGCGAGCTCGTCGATGGCCGCGGGCAGCAGCGCGGCCACCCCGCGCGGCCCGAGCGGCAGGCCGATGTCGGTGGAAGTCAGCACCTCCTTGGACAGCGTGCCGAGTGCCTGGCCTAACTGCGAGCCGAATGCCATGCCGCCCATCTGCGACATCATCGCCATCAGCGGGCCCGCCATGGCGCGGGCCTCTTCTGGCAGCGCCGAGGCCCACACCGTCGAAATCTGTTGTGCCACTGGATCACACAACCGCTTCCAGGTGTCCATGGTGTGGTCGATCCAGTCGGACGCGGTCCATGCCACGGCCTTGGTGGCGCCGGCCGGCAGGGCAGTGGCACCGTCGAGCCAGGTCTCGGCCAGGTGCACGGCGTCGGTGACGGCCGACGTGGTTGCGGCCGGGATCGGCGCGACGAACCCGATCGAATTCGACGCCAGCTGGCGGGCGAGGTCGTAGTTGACCGCGCCGGTGTTGCCGCCGGCCATCGGGCCGCCGGCACCGGAGAACATCTGGCCCAGCTGCGTGAAGATCTGGCCGAGGTCGTTCATGTTGAACTCGCCGCCGCCAAACCCGAACGGATCAGCGGGGCCCGAACCAGAGTTCGGGTCCTTCTTGGGTTTGTCGCGATCGGGGTCCTCACTGCTGGAGAACCCGAAGGGCAGGTCAGCCATGAGCTCAACGGTACTCACCACCCGCAGGGCGTGCGCGGTCCCACCACACGCTCTGGGCGAACCTCGCGGAAACGGCGCTCCGTGAGGTCACAGTTACTCTTGGCGGCGTGAACAGGCGGATTCTGACGCTGGTGGTGGCGCTGGCACCGATACTCGTCTTCGGTGTGCTGCTGGCCGTGGTGCGGGTCCCGTTCGTATCGCTGGGCCCCGGACCCACGTTCAACACGCTCGGCGAATACAACGGCAAGCAGGTCGTCGACATCGTCGGCGCCGACGTCAAGTCGACGTCGGGCAACCTGAACATGACCACGGTGTCCCAGCGTGACCAGCTCACCCTTGGTGAGGCGATGGTGTTGTGGCTTGCGGGCGATCAACAGCTGATCCCGCGTGACCTGGTGTACCCGCCGGACAAGTCCCGCGACGACGTCGACAAAGAGAACGACGCCGACTTCAAGAAGTCCGAGGACAGCGCCGCGTTCGCCGCCCTGTCCTATCTGCATTACGCGCCGGCGATCACCATCGCGCAGGTCAACGATCCAGGACCAGCGACCGGGAAACTGCAGGTGGGCGACGCCATCGACGCGGTCGACGGCACCCCGACCGCCAACCTCGACGCGGTCACCGGATTGCTGAAGAAGACCAAGCCGGGCCAGCAGGTCGTCATCGACTACCGCCGCCGCAACGCACCGGCCGGCATCGCGACGATCACCCTGGGTTCCAAGGAGGACCGCTCCTACGGGTACCTGGGAGTGGCGCTGGTGGACGCGCCGTGGGCGCCGTTCAAAATCGACTTCAACCTGGCCAACATCGGCGGGCCGTCGGCGGGTCTGATGTTCAGCCTGGCCGTCGTCGACAAGCTCACGACGGGCAACCTCAACAACTCGAAGTTCGTCGCCGGCACCGGCACCATCGACGCCGCGGGCAAGGTCGGCCCGATCGGCGGCATCACCCACAAGATGGCCGCCGCCCACGACGCGGGTGCGACGGTGTTCCTGGTTCCGGCCGACAACTGCGACGAAGCGCGTACGGCCGAGCAGAAGGGTATGGAGCTGATCAAGGTGGACACCCTCACTGGGGCCATCGACGCGCTCAACAAAGTTTCAGCTGGTGGCGAACCTCCGCGTTGCTGAGTACCGGGTGCACGGTTGCGTACAGTTGGTGACACTTGGGATGCCTGGGCACCCGAAAAGCCCGACCTGACACACCGTCAGCACGACTCATGATCAGGAGCCAGCAAAGTGGGGATGCGGCCTGCCGCGAGGATGCCGAAGCTCAACCGGCGTAGCCGAATTCTTGTCGCGGTCGCACTGGCCGTCGTGGTGCTGCTGTTGATCGGGCCGCGCCTCATCGACACCTATGTCAACTGGCTCTGGTTCGGTGAACTCGGTTATCGGTCGGTGTTTTCGACGGTGCTGGTCACCCGGCTGGTGATCTTCCTGGTCGCTGCCGTCGTGGTCGGCGCCATCGTGTTCGCGGGCCTGGGGCTGGCGTATCGCGCCCGGCCGGTGTTCGTCCCGGTGAGCGGGCCCAACGATCCGGTGGCCCGGTACCGCAAC
>DASUGW010000031.1:0-25352 GCA_036273805.1 Mycobacterium sp. | reverse complement strand
CCAGCCTCGCTCAAGGGAGACGGGCATGAACGCATTGACGATCCTGTGGGTGGCCGCAGTCGTCGCCGGCGTGGCGGCCAGCGTGAGCATCCTGCAAACTCGGCTCGAGCGCTGGGAACAGCGCCGGCACGCCGAGGACTGACGGCCGTCAGGGCAGGGCGCTGCCCTTGCGCCACTGATCCCACGGCACACTCCAGTCGCCGTTCTGCCAGATTTTCAGGCCGGGCCCACCGGTGTTGCGTACCTCGACGATGTCACCGGGCACCGAGAAGTTGAAGAACCACTGCGCGTTGTCGGCATTGAGGTTCAGACAGCCGTGGCTGGTGTTGGTGTTGCCCTGCGCCCACACAGTGGCGTTGAGCTGGTGCAGGTAGATGCCGTCGGTGCTGATGCGGGTGGCGTACGGAATGGTCGTGCGATAGCCGAGCCGGGAATTGATCGGCAGGCCGTAGGTCGATGAATCCATGATCACCGGGTTGGCCTTGTCCATCACCGTGTAGGTCCCCGGCGGTGTCCAGAACGTCAGGGTGGTGCCGTTGATGTCCTCGGTGCCACCGCGCCCCATCGATGTCGGCATGGTGCGCACCAGCTTGCCGTTCTCGAACACCTGCACCTGCTTGGTGTTGTCGTCGGCGATGGACACGTGGGAGGCGCCGATCTTGAACGAAACCTTCTCGTCCTCGACGCCGTAGAGGCCCTTACCCAGCCGCGTGCCATAGATATTGGCGTTCACCGTGACAGATGTGCCTGGTGCCCAATACTTTTCCGGGCGCCAATGGGCATTCTGGTCGTCCACCCAGTACCACGACCCTTGCACGATAGGGCTGGTGGTGACCTTCATGTTGCGTTCGGCGCTGGCCTTGTCGGCGATCGGTTCGTCGAAGTGCGCGACGATCACCATGCCCACCCCGTAGGTGCCGCCGTCGGTCAGCATGTTGCCGGCAGTGGTGTTGAAGTAGACCTGGGTCTGGTTGCTCGGCGTCAGCGTGGTGAAGCTCGAGGTCTGCCGGGTCGGCATTCCACCGGGGCCGCGGCTCGCGATGCTCATCGTGTACGTACGGCCGTAACCCAGCTGAGTGGTCGGCTTCCACGCCTTGTTGTCGGGGGTCATCACGCCGGGAATGGCCTTGCCCGAATCGCTGACCATGCTGACGTCGGTCAAAGCCCCGGTGGCGGCGGTGACCATGATCTTGCCCATCGGATTGACGTCGTCTGCATCCGGCCCGGGGATGATCTGCAGCACCGCTGGTTCGGTGGGCGACGGTTTGGACACTGCCATCTCCCGGCTGGCCGCCACCGTCTGGCAGTTCCGCGCCGGGCAGGACGGAGTGGAGGAGACGACAACACCGCCGAGCACCGCGAGCACCGCGAAAACGACCGCCAGGCTGGCGCCACGGGCACGACGATCCAAAGTCAACGGTTCTCCATGTGTTCGGCGAGGTCAGCCAGGGTTTGCGATCTGAGACCGATCGGATGCCCCCATCGTAGTCGGCGCGCACCGATGGTGAATGCCGAGACTGGTGTGGCCCGGGTTGCGGATCGATGCCGAAACGAGCATCGGGGCGGGTCGACGGGTGCGGACGGCCGACCCCGGCGGTCAGGAAATCCGCAGCGGCCCCGGCGCGTCGGCCCGATTAGGCGCCGCGCACGTGACGATCCCCACAGCGCAACACCGTCAAGCACCCCGACGCTACGAACAGAAATCACTAAATGTGTTGCACTGCACCGCAGTTGAATACGCGGCTACTGGGCGCGCAGCGGATCCGTCCGGACATCCAGCAAAGTCTCAGGAATATATAGATTTGCTATGTGCGTTAGCTCGACCGGGCGCACAGCGTGGTGCTCCGATATTCCCAATTCTTGATTTCTTGAGCTTGCCAGGAGATATCCATGCGCGATCCGGCCAACGACCGGCTGACCCGACTGCAACGCCGCTTCGACAAGATGTCGGCGACCGACCCCCAGCTCGCCGCCGCGCGGCCCGACCCGGCGGTGACCGCCGCGGTCCGCAATCCCGAACTCCCCCTGGCCGACATCGTCGAGAACGTCATGGCCGGTTATGCCGATCGGCCCGCGCTCGGGCAGCGCGCCGTGCAATACGTCACCGGAGCCGACGGTCGCACCACCGCACAGTTGCAGCCCGGGTTCGACACCCTGACCTATGCCCAGACCTGGAGCCGGGTGCAGGCGCTGGCCGGCGCGCTGTCGGACAACCCGGTGCGGCCCGGCGACCGTGTCGCCACGCTCGGGTTCACCAGTGCCGACTACGCCGTCGTCGACATGGCGCTTGCACTCATCGGTGCGGTGTCCGTGCCGTTGCAGACCAGCGCCGCGGTTGCCGCCCTGCGCCCCATCCTCACCGAGACCGAACCGGTCGCGATCATCTCCGCCATCGACCACCTCGCCGACGCTGCCGAACTGGCACGCACCGCGCACGCCCCCCAGCGGGTCGTGGTGTTCGACTACCACCCCCAGGTCGACGACCAGCGGGAAACCGTTGCGACCGCCAACGCCGGGCTGGCTGAACTGCGGTTGCGGGTCGAGGCGCTCGATGACGTCATCGCCGGCGCACCGCGGCACAGCGCCCGCCCACAGACCACGACCGGTGACACCGATGCGCTGCGACTGCTGATCTACACCTCGGGTTCCACCGGAACCCCCAAGGGCGCGATGTACACCGATCGCCTGATGGCCAACTGCTGGCGCGGCTGGTTCCAGCCCGACTGGGACGCCGAGGGCAGGCTGCCGGCGATCACGCTGAGCTTCATGCCGCTGAGCCATGTGATGGGCCGGGTTGTGCTGTTCTCGACGCTGGGCGCCGGCGGTACCGCCTACTTCGCCGCGAAGAGCGACCTGTCGACTCTGCTCGACGACATCGCCTTGGTGCGGCCCACCAAGCTCGACTTGGTGCCGCGCATCTGGGAGATGCTGTTCCAGGAAATCCAGAGCCAGATCGACCGCCGGTGCGCCGACGGCACCGACCGCGGGGCGGTCGAAGCCCAGGTGATGGCCGAGCAGCGCGAGAACCTCATCGGCGGGCGGCTTTTCTGGGCGATGACCGGCTCGGCGCCGATCTCCCCCGAGCTGCGCTCCTGGGTCGAGGAATTCCTCGACATCCATCTGACCGAAGGTTACGGCTCCACCGAGAACGGCATCGTGATCGTCGACGGCCTCATCCGCCGCCCACCGGTGACCGAATACAAGCTGCTCGACGTTGCGGACCTGGGGTACTTCGGCACTGACCAACCGCATCCGCGCGGCGAATTGCTGGTGAAGACACCGGATCTGATCCCCGGCTACTACAAGCGCCCCGACGTGACCGCCGAACTGTTCGACGCCGAAGGCTGGTATCACACCGGCGATGTGATGGCAGAGATCGGACCCGACCAACTCGTCTACGTCGACCGCCGCAACAACGTGCTCAAGCTCTCCCAAGGCGAGTTCGTCACCGTGTCCAAGCTCGAGGCCGCCTACGGCGCCCAGCCGTCGGTGCGGCAGATCTTCGTCTACGGCAACAGCGCCCGCTCGTACCTGTTGGCGGTGATCGTGCCGACCGACGATGCCCTCGCCGGTGTCGGCGGCGATGTCGCCTCGGTGAAGCCGGTGCTGGCCGAGGCCCTGCACGCCGTTGCCCGCGAGACGGGTCTGCAGTCCTACGAGATGCCGCGCGACTTCATCGTCGAGACCTCCCCGTTCACCTTGGAGAACGGGCTGCTGACCGGGATCCGCAAGCTCGCGCGCCCGCAGTTGAAGGCCCATTACGGCCCGGCGCTCGAAGCGCTGTACTCCGAACTGGCGGACGGCCAGGCCAATGAGTTGCGGTCACTGCGCACCGACAGTGCGGGCCGACCCGTGGTGGAGACCGTCAGCCGCGCCGCCGGCGCGCTGCTCGGTGCCGCCTCAGCCGAGATCACCCCGACCGCGGCGTTCACCGACCTGGGCGGAGACTCATTGTCGGCGTTGACGTTCGCCAATCTGCTCAACGAGATCTTCGACGTCGACGTCCCGGTCGGCGTGATCGTGAGCCCGGCCAGCGATATGAACTCCATCGCCGCCTACGTCGAGACGCAGCGCGCCGGCGGTGGCGGGCGTCCCACCTACGACACCGTGCACGGGCGCGACGCAACCGAGGTGCACGCGCGGGAGCTGACACTGGACAAGTTCCTCGACGAAGCCACTCTTGCTGCCGCACCGTCGCTGCCAAGGGCCAGCAGCGAGGCGCGAACCGTGCTGCTCACCGGCGCGACGGGCTTCCTCGGCCGGTACCTGGCCCTGGACTGGTTGCAGCGGATGCGCGAAGTCGGCGGCACGGTGATCTGCCTGGTGCGCGCCAAATCCGATGACGAAGCCCGCGCCCGCCTGGACGCCACCTTCGACAGTGGCGACCCGGCCCTGCTGGAGCACTACCGCACGTTGGCTGCCGATCACCTCGAGGTGCTCGCCGGGGACAAAGGCGACGCCAATCTCGGACTCGACGACAGCACGTGGCAGCGGCTCGCCGACACCGTCGACCTGATCGTCGACCCGGCCGCACTCGTCAACCACGTGCTGCCCTACAGCCAGCTGTTCGGCCCGAACGTGGTCGGCACCGCCGAATTGATCCGAATCGCGCTGACCACCACGATCAAACCGTTCGTCTACATCTCGACAATCGGTGTGGGTGACGGCATCCCGGCCGGAACGTTCATCGAGGACGCCGATATCCGGCAGATGAGCGCGACGCGCCAGGTCGGCGACAACTACGCCAACGGCTACGGAAACAGCAAGTGGGCGGGCGAGGTACTTCTGCGTGAAGCCCATGACCTCACGGGCATGCCGGTGTCGGTGTTCCGCTGCGACATGATCTTGGCCGACACCACCTACGCCGGACAGCTCAACGTGCCGGACATGTTCACCCGCATGATGTTCTCGTTGGTGGCCAGCGGTATCGCTCCGTACTCGTTCTATGAGTTGGACGCCGACGGAAAGCGGCAACGGTCCCACTACGACGGCCTGCCGGTGGAATTCATCGCCGAAGCCGTTGCGACGCTGAGCGCTACCGACGGCTTCGAGAGCTACCACGTCATGAATCCGCATGATGACGGGATCGGCATGGACGCTTGCGTGGACTGGCTGACCGAAGCCGGCTACCCGATCAAGCGGGTGGACGACTACGGGTCCTGGCTCGCACGGTTCGAGACGTCGCTGCGTGCCCTGCCCGAAAAGCAGCGCCAAACCTCGCTATTGCCGCTTCTGCACAACTACGGCAAGCCCGAACATCCGGTCAACGGCTCGCTGGCACCGGCGGATCGGTTCCGAAAGGCAGTGCAGGAAGCCAAGATCGGTGCGGACAACGACATTCCGCACGTGACAGCGCCGGTGATCGTCAAGTACATCACCGACCTGAAACTGCTCGGCCTGCTCTGACTTTGACGCGAAAATTCCTGCCCCGGCGCAAGTTCGGCCTCGCCGGGGCGGGATCGTATCGCCGTCCGGAGTCGCCCGTAAACGGGACCGGCTCCTAATCAGGGAATTACCGCGGGCAGTCGACGTCGACGTAGGCCGTCGCCTGGTCGACGGTGTTCACGTTGTCCACCGTGCAGTTGTCCAACGACTCCTCGGGCGAACCTATCACCCAGTTGAGTTGGACGTTGTAGCCCTGAGTCTTCAGATCTCGGACGGTCGCGCCGGCAGATTCCGAGCCGGCCTGCGGGGCCGGGCCGGGCGACGGGGACGGGTCGGCGACGGCCGGCGGTGCGAGTGCGAGAAGCGACCATGCGGTCAGCGGGAATACGAGATATTTCAGTGCGCGGGCGCCCATGGCCCCTCCTACGGATCGTGCCTATGCATTCAGTTATCCCACCAATTTATTAACTTTGAATGGGTAACGTCTGCGCCTTCGCTGAGGGTTCATCGCGGCATGAAACTGCCCGCGCGTTGCCATCTCTCGAGGTTGCACCGGGCGGGCAGTTTCCTTGGGGCTGCGGCCGATCCGCGTGGCGACTACTGCGGGCAGACGACGTCGACGTAGGCCGTGTTCCCGTTGGTGGTGTTGACGTTGGTCAGATGGCACCTGCTCAGCGATTCGGTGCTGATGCCGTTGACCCAGTTCATTTGAACGTTGTAGCCGAGTTGCCTGAGATCGGTGACAGCGGCAGCGGCACTGGTGTCGCCGGGCCGCGGGGTGTCGGGGGTTTCAGCGGCGGCCAGTGGAGCCAGCGACAGGGCAGCGACCGAGCCGGCGGCCAGACCAATAACAACACGTCCTAAATAGTTGTGCGACACGACTTCTCCTGAAGAATAAAATCAAAGGGTTTATTTGACACGGATTTTCAACCCGCGGACACTCCAATTCTACCCCTCCGTCAGAAGCGAATTGCCGACAAAGGCGCGAAAATGCCTGCCCCCTAGTGTATTTCGCATCACTAGGAGACAGGCATTCCTGTTTCTGATGTTGATCGCGTCACAAGAGCAGGCGTATTCCCACTCCCGATATCTTTTAGGCCACCGCGAGCCGTCCGTCAGTTCAGGCGCATACGCGCACAAAGCCCAGGGGACCGCTTAGGCACGGCGCCCCGTATCCATAGCCCCCGTAACCGTAGGCCGGTGGTGGCGGAGGCGGCGGTGCCCAACCAGCCGGACCCGGCCCGTCCCAGCCAGGCCCCCCGGGACCGCCCCAGCCATGTCCGCCCGGACCGGGCTGCCAGCCCCATTGCGCGAATCCACTGCTGGACACCACCGGCGACGGGGCGGCGTTGGCGACGCCCGTCCCAACACCCAGAGCCGCCAGACCCAGCCCTGCGGCAACGAGTGACCCGGTAGCGATGATCTTGATCTTCGACATCTCAACCCCTGTTCAACTCAGATAAACAAGTGGCACTGAATCGCCCCCGACGGTCCAAAGCCCGTTTCCGGAGGGGAAGCGCAATGCGGGTCAAGCCGCTGTCAGCCTCCGCTCCACCGTTGAAGTTAGTCGTGCTAGTTAAGTGCCGGCTGTGCGCAACGTAGGCAGGCGCCCAGCGTGGCCGGGCATGCGGTCCCGGCGGCGGTCGCGGTCACCGGCACGGGGTCACCCGGAGCAACGCAACTGCGTGCGGGGCGACATCAGCCGCGCCGATATCGCCGACAGTGCTGGCCTCGGTGTGCTTCCAGAGATCTCGCGTGCGGTAGCAGGATGCCGCGTCCAATCCGAGATCGCCTGCGGTCGTGTCGATCACGGCCGGCGCATCGGAAGGGTTGTAGAGCGCCACTGCAACCGCACCGTCTGCCAGCGGCTTCACCAATACTCGGTCATCGCCGTTCACCGGTTTCGGTGCGGCTGAGTGGGAATCCTGATCTACGGCGATGACCTCACGATTGGTCAGAATGTCGCGGGTCTGCGCGGTCATGGACCGAACGTCGTTACCGGCGAGCAAGGGCGCCGACAACATGGCCCAGAGCGACAGATGTGTGCGTTGTTCATCAGGCGTCAGATCTGGTTGGGCCAGCCACTTCCGCGTCAGTTCCGCTCCTGACACCAGCCCACCGGCTCCGTCGGAGTAGGGCCCTGGGCCGGTAGCGAAGTGTGCGGCAAGATACTCGGCCCACGTCACACCTACGGTGAGCATGTCAGGGTCGACGGCGAACCCCGGCCGACTCGGCGCGATAGCCGTTGCGGCGACGGCGAACTCATCTGCCACGCCGCGATAGGTGGGGCTGCGGATCGGGTCGAGCGGCCCTAGCCCGGTCAGGCCGTCGCGCAAGACGGGAACCAGATCGGTAGTGGCCCTGGCCATGTCGGCGATACCGGACCAGTCGTAGTGCACACCGGCCGTCGCATCCGCAGAGCTGTTCGGGTTGATGCTGTAGACGATGCGCCGCCCGGTGGCACGCAGCGCGTCGCGCATCGCGGTGAACACCCGCACCTGGTGGTCATGATCGGCTTCACCACGACACCAGTCGTACTTCAGGAAGTCGACCCCCCAGTCGGCGAACGTGCGGGCATCCTGTGTTTCATGCCCGGCACTGGCCAGCGGCAACTGAGCACTGCAGCCCTGTTCAAAAGGACTGGCGTACAAGCCAAGACGCATTCCGCGGTCGTGCGCATAGGTCGCCACTACGGCCATCCCGTCCGGGAAACGGGCCGGGTCCGCTTGCAGCGCGCCGGCGTCGGTGCGTTGCGGCGCGGCCCAGCCGGCGTCAAGGTTGACGTAGCGGTAGCCGGCGTCGCGCATGCCGGAGGACACCATCGCGTCGATGGTCTCCTTGACGTTCTGCTCGGTCAGCTCGATTCCGGAGTTCCACGAATTCCACCCCATCGGGGGCGTGGTCGGTGGCTGCGGTGTGGGCGCCGTCGGCGTCGAGCATCCGGTCTGCAGTGCCGCCACGGTAGCGAGCACAGCGAGAATCGCGGGCACACGAGGCGGCATCGCAGCGACGGTAGTCGCCGAAGCTATGAAGCCGCTCTTGGCGTTGAGCGGGAACACGGCAATCTCGCGGTCGACGCCCGCGTCTGCGGTTCGTCTGTGACCATGAAGTCCGATCGAGATGCTGATGCGGGGAGGGTGCACATGAGCACGCGCTTTGTAGTCGAACGCCACGACCTGCCGAAGATGCATTGGCAAGAACTGCCCACCCAGGCATTGGGTGATGGCGAGGTGCGGCTGCGCATCGACGCGTTCGCACTCACATCCAACAACATCACCTATGCCACATTTGGTGAAGCCATGAACTACTGGCAGTTCTATCCGACCGGTGACCCGCGCACCGGTTGCATTCCGGTGTGGGGCTTCGCGACGGTCACCGAATCACGCAGTCCCGGGGTCATCGAGGGCGAACGGTTCTACGGCTACTGGCCGATCGCCGACGAGGTGGTGCTGCTGGCGTCGGCCGTGCATCCGGGCGGCTTCACCGACGGCGCCCCACACCGCAGCGCGCTGCATCCGATCTACAACCAATACGTCCGCTGCAGCACCGACCCGTCGTACGCCCGCGACCGCGAGGCCCAGCAGGCACTGCTGCGTCCCCTGTTCGCAACGTCATTCCTGATCGACGATTTTCTCGCCGCCAACGAATACTTCGGCGCCACCACGGTTATTCTGTCCAGCGCGTCAAGCAAGACCGCCTACGGCACTGCCTTCTGCCTGGCTCGACGTCACGGCTTGCCAGATGCAGTCCGGGTCGTTGGCCTGACGTCGGCCGCCAATGCACCGTTCACCCAGTCGCTGGGTTGCTACGACGAAGTCCTCCCCTATGACGACGTGGCGGCTCTTCCCGAGAGTCCAGCGGTTTACGTCGACTTCAGTGGCAGTGCCGCATTGCGCTCGGCGGTACATCGACACCTCGGTGAGTATCTGAGGTACAGCTGCGCAGTTGGCGGAACCCATTGGGACGCCCTCGGCGGCGTAGGTGAACTCCCGGGACCCGCACCCGTGTTGTTCTTCGCACCCGAGCAGGCAAGAAGGCGGGCAGGCGATTGGGGGCCGGCCGGCCTGGCCGAGCGCATCGCCGACGCGTGGGCGGCGTTCATGGTGCCCGTCACACGCGACGACAATTCCTGGCTCACCGTCGTGCGCGGTCAAGGCACCGACGCCGTCGAGCGGTGCTACACCGCACTGCTGACCGGCGCCGTGCCCGCCCGCGAAGGGCACGTGCTGTCGGTGGCCAAGTGAGGAAGCTCCAATTCCGCCCCCGCAAACGCGTCAGGCCCCCTCGAAAGGGGGCCTGACCAGGCGTGGCAGGTAGTGGATTCGAACCACTGTAGGCGTTAGCCGACGGATTTACAGTCCGCTCCCATTGGCCGCTCGGGCAACCTGCCGTGTTCACACCGTGCCCTGACGGGTTTGGCGCGACTAGCAGGGTACAACGAGGATGTACCCAAAACGAAAACGCGGGCTCACACGGGCCACCGCACAACAGAGGGGATGGGGATCCAATGGCGGATTCATCGTTCGACATCGTGAGCAAGGTCGACCGCCAGGAGGTCGACAACGCCCTCAACCAGGCCGCCAAGGAGCTGTCCACCCGCTTCGACTTCCGCGGTACCGACACCACGATCGCCTGGAAGGGCGAGGAGTCCATCGAGCTGGTCAGCTCCACCGAGGAACGCCTCAAGGCCGCCGTCGACGTGTTCAAGGAGAAGCTGGTCCGTCGCGACATCTCGATGAAGGCCTTCGACGCCGGTGATCCCCAGCCCAGCGGCAAGACCTACAAGGTCAGCGGCGCCCTCAAGCAGGGCATCGACACCGAGAACGCCAAGAAGATCAACAAGATCATTCGCGATGAGGGCCCCAAGGGCGTCAAGACACAGGTGCAGGGTGAGGAGATCCGGGTCAGCTCCAAGAAGCGCGACGATCTGCAGGCCGTGATCGCACTGCTCAAGGGCTCCGATCTCGACGTTGCGTTGCAGTTCGTCAACTACCGCTGAGCCGGCGGCGGGTGACCGCCTATCGTGGGCAGTGACGAACACCACACCCGCGACGAAGCGAGGTCCCCTTGACCACATTGCAGCCCCCCGACGAGCAGACCGCAGCGCCGACAGCCGTCGAGGACGTCGATGTCGTCATCATCGGGGCGGGCATCTCCGGTCTCGGTGCGGCCTACCGGATCGCCGAACGCAACCCCGGTGTGCGCTACGTGATCTTGGAGCGCCGCGAGCAGATCGGCGGCACCTGGGACCTGTTTCGCTACCCCGGTGTGCGCAGTGACAGCAGCGTCTTCACGCTGTGCTTCCCGTGGGAGCCGTGGACGCGGAAGGAAGGCGTCGCGGATGGCGCCGACATTCGCACCTACCTGACCAACACCGCCCGCAAGCACGGCATCGACCGCCACATCCGGTTCGGCGCCCGAGCGGCCTCGGCAGATTGGGACTCGCGCACCGACACCTGGCGGGTGCGCGCCGACCAAGACGGCACCAGCCTGACCTACCGGGGCCGATTCGTGTTCTTCGGCAGCGGCTATTACAACTACGACGCGGGCTACACCCCCGAGATCCCCGGCATGAGCACGTTCACGGGCACCGTCGTACACCCGCAGTTCTGGCCCGAGGACCTCGACTACACCGGCAAGAACGTCGTGGTGATCGGCAGTGGCGCCACCGCCATCACCCTGGTGCCGGCACTGGCCCAGCGGGCCGCCAAGGTGACCATGCTGCAGCGCTCCCCCACCTACGTGGCCAAGGGTGCGCGCATTTCACCCACCACCGAAGCAGTACGGAAATTGCTGCCCCGCAAGGCTTCTCATGGGTTCGCCAAATGGCGCAACGCACTGCAGGAAGGAGCGGTGTGGTTCGTGTCGCGCAAGAGGCCGAATCTCATGCGCTCCATGCTGCGCCGCTCGGCAGTGACCAACCTCCCCGAGGGCTATCCGGTGGACGTGCATTTCAAGCCGCGCTACAACCCGTGGGACCAACGCGTCTGCCTGGACGCCGACGGCGACCTGTTCGCCGCGATCAGCTCCGGTCGCGTCGAGGTCGTCACCGACACCATCGACCACATCGATGCCACCGGCATCCGGTTGAGCTCCGGTAACCGGGTCGAGGCCGACATCATCGCCACCGCCACCGGCTTGCAACTGCACGCCCTCGGCGGCGTGCGGATCAGCCTCGATGGCGAGGAGATCGCACCGCAGGATCGCTTCGTCTACAAGGCACACCTGCTCGAAGACGTCCCCAACCTGGCCTGGTGCGTCGGCTACACCAACGCCTCCTGGACGCTGCGCGCCGACATCACCGCCCAGCAGGTGGCAAAGCTGTTGGCACACATGAAATTGCACGGCTACACCCACGCCTACCCACACCCGGTCGGCGCCATGGCCGAGAAGCCGGCCTGGGACATCGCCGCGGGCTACGTGTTGCGCGCTCCACACGCGCTTCCGAAGTCGGGACTCCAGCGGCCATGGAACGTGCGGCAGAACTACTTCGCCGACGCCATCGACCACCGATTCGACCGCATCGACGAGGAGATGATCTTCGGCCGGGTGGCCGACCGGGCGCCACTTCGGGCCGTCCCCTCGAGCTAGTTCGGCCGGTTTCGGCGGAATCCGGAAGCTCAGGCAGGACCTGGCAATACGCTGGTCGCCATGGTGTCAGGACTGCGTGAACCCAAGGTCGTCGTGCTCGGTGGTGGCTCCTGGGGCACGACCGTGGCCGCCATCTGCGCGCGGCGCGGCCCGACGTTGCAGTGGGTGCGCTCGGCTGAGACCGCGGCCGACATCAACGACAACCACCGCAACACCACCTATCTCGGCGCGGACACCGCGCTGCCGGAATCGCTGCGGGCCACCACGGATTTCACCGAGGCGGCCAATTGCGCCGACGTCATCGTGATGGGTGTGCCGTCGCACGGGTTCCGCGGTGTGCTCACCGAACTGGCAAAGGAACTGCGGCCCTGGGTCCCCGTGGTGTCCTTGGTCAAAGGCCTTGAACAGGGCACCAACATGCGGATGAGCCAGGTCGTCAACGAGGTACTGCCCGGGCATCCGGCCGGCATTCTGGCCGGCCCGAACATCGCCCGCGAGATCGCCGACGGGTACGCCGCCGCGGCGGTGCTGGCGATGCCGGACCAAGCGCTGGCCGCCAACCTGGCACAGTTGTTCCGCACCAAGCGTTTCCGCACCTATACCACCGACGACGTGGTCGGCGTCGAGATCGCCGGGGCGCTGAAGAACGTCTACGCGATCGCCGTCGGCATGGGGTATTCGCTGGGGATCGGGGAGAACACCCGCGCCATGGTGATGGCCCGAGCGGTCCGCGAGATGGCGAAGCTCGGTGAGGCCGTCGGCGGCCAGCGCGACACCTTCGCCGGTCTGGCCGGAATGGGTGACCTGATCGTCACGTGCACCAGCCAGCGCAGCCGCAACCGGCACGTGGGCGAACAGTTGGGTGCCGGCAAGCCCATCGAAGAGATCATCGCCTCGATGAACCAGGTCGCCGAGGGCGTCAAAGCCGCCAGCGTGATCATGGAGTTCGCTGAGCGATTCGGGCTGAGCATGCCGATCGCCCGCGAGGTCGACGCGGTCATCAACCACGGGTCCACTGTCGAGCAGGCTTACCGGGGGCTGATCGCCGAAACACCCGGACACGAGGTGCACGGGTCCGGGTTCTGATCAGTTGAAGTACGGGTTGGTGCCCTTCGGGCGATCCAGCAACGGGTTGACCGCGCCGAACGTGTACGAGCCCGCGGGCCCGACGACGAAGCCCGTCTGATCGAAGCTGTTCGAGCAGATCACCGCTCCCCCAGCGTCGACACCGCAACTGACCGTGCCCATGCTCAGGCGCGTGTTGGCGGGCAACTGCTTGACCGGCTTGTCGAACAGGTACAGCGGCCGGTCGGCGACCGAGAACCCTGGCTCACCGGCGGCACCGCCCGTGACGACGTTCGCGCCGCCCGGCGCGCCCGGCAGGGTCCCGCTGCACCCGTAGCCCTTTGTGGCCCGGCTCAGCACGCAGGTCACGCCCCCGGGGCCGGCGAATGCGTACACCCCGTCGTTGACGACATAGTCGACCGGCGAGGTCATGGCGAACGCGTTGACATTCGGCGGTGGTGGCGGCCCGGGATCGGGTGTCGGATCGGCATACGCGGTCACCGGGGCGGCGAGGCCCGCGGCAACGGCCGCTGCGCCGATCAAGGCTCTACTGAGTACGGGTCTGCTCCACACCATGGTCACACTAAGGGGTCGCTTACGGCCCCGCGCGGCGTTACCTGACCGGTCAGTAACCGCCGCCGCCCGGGCCACGTCCGGCCATGTCCTCCAGGCGCCTGATCCGGTCCGGAATCGGCGGATGCGTGGAGAACAGCTTGCCGATGCGCTCGCCGGCCCGAAACGGGCTCGCGATCATCAGATGCGCCTGGTCGGCGATCTGCGGCAGCGGTGGCAGCGGCGCCGCCTCGACACCGCCGGAGATCTTGCGCAGCGCCGATGCCAGAGCCAGCGGGTCACCGGACAGTTCCGCACCCGACTCGTCGGCCTGGTACTCACGCGAGCGCGACACCGCCAGACGCACCAGGGTGGCCGCGATGGGGCCGAGCAGCTGGATGAGCAGTAACGCGAACGGGTTGCCGCCACGGCCGCGGTCGCCGCCGCCCATCATGCCGGCGAAGAACGCGAAGTTGGCCAGCGACGTGATCACCGACGCCATGGCACCGGCCACACACGAGATCAGGATGTCGCGGTTGTACACGTGCGACAACTCATGGCCGAGCACGGCACGCAACTCACGTTCGTCGAGAAGGCGCAGGATTCCCGTCGTCACGCAGACCGCGGCGTTGCGCGGATTACGGCCTGTCGCAAAGGCATTCGGGTTCTCGGTGTTGGAGATGTAGAGCCGCGGCATCGGCTGGTGGGCCGTGGTGGCCAGCTCCCGGACGATCTTGTAGATCTCCGGCGCCTGAACCTCGGTGATGGGCTGTGCCTGCATGGCCCGCAGCGCCAGCTTGTCGCTGTTGAAGTAGGTGTAGACGTTGGTGATCAACGCCAGCGCCAGCGCACCCCAGATCCAGATCGCGCTACCGGTGGAACGTGCGAACAGCGCTCCGACGAACATGATCAAGGCGGTGAAGCCGATCAGCAGAGCGAAGGTCTTGAACGTGTTGCGCGTGGGGTGCCACGTCATTGGCCGCTTCCTCCTGCGAGCACTTCGCGAAGAACAATCAGCTCATTAAACGTCATTGCAATGGGGATCAGTTCCCGATTGTCCCGAACGTCAGCCGTGTCGGTTGACCGTGTAATCGACCAACGACGCCAGCGCGCGCCGGCCCGGCCCGTCGGGCAGCAACGCCAACTCGGCCCGTGCCTGCTCGCCGTAACCGCGAATGGTCTGCTTGGCATTCGTCAGGCCGTCGGACGCCCGCAGCAAGGTCAGGGCCTCGGCGACCGCGGCATCGTCGTCACCGAGACTGGTGCTCAGCAGCTGCCGCAGCCGTTCCGCGTCGGGGCCACTGTCACGAAGTGCGTAGAGCACCGGCAGCGTATGCACCCCTTCGCGCAGATCGGTTCCCGGAACTTTCCCGGACTCGTCGGGATCGCTGTCGATGTCGATGATGTCGTCGGAGATCTGGAAGGCCGTGCCGACAATGCCGCCGAGGCGCGACAGCCGGTCGATCTGCTCGGCGTCGGCCCCCGAGAACGTGGCGCCGAAGCGGCCCGAGGCGGCGATCAGGCACGCCGTCTTCTCGTAAACCACCTTGAGGTAATGGTCGACCTCGTCGGCACCCTCGACGGGGCCGCGGGTCTCACGCATCTGTCCGGTCACCAATTCCGCGAAGGTGTCGGCGATGACCAGCACCGCCTCCGGGCCCAGCTTGGACACCAGTCGCGATGCCGTCGCGAACAGATAGTCGCCGGCCAGGATCGCGATGTTGTTGCTCCAGCGAGCGTTGGCGCTCGGTGCTCCGCGACGCACCTGCGCCTCGTCCATGACGTCGTCGTGGTAGAGCGTCGCCAGGTGCACCATCTCGATGACGGCGCCGGCGATGGTCACCTCCGGGGCATCGGGTTCGGGCCCCAGGGAAGCCGCCAGCACGGTGAAAAGCGGCCGGAACCGCTTGCCGCCGGCAAGGAACAGATGCTGGACGGCTTCGGACATCAGCTCGTCGGCGCGGCTCAGTTCGTCGTGCATGAGCTGCTCGATGCGGGCCACACCGTCCCGGATGTGTTGGGCGAAATCGGCATCGCCGAAGTCCACCCCCGCAACCACGCTCGCTGGCGTCCTCATTGGTCCAACATACTGGCGGCGTGACATCGAATGCCTCCCGCATGGCTGACGTCGTCGTCGTCGGTGCCGGCCCGGCCGGATCGGCGACCGCTGCGTGGGCCGCGCGCGGCGGTCATGACGTGCTCGTTGTCGACGCCGCGACGTTCCCCCGCGACAAGACGTGTGGCGACGGTCTCACCCCGCGAGCGGTCGCCGAGCTGCGATTGCTGGGTCTGGGCGACTGGCTGTCCGGACACATCGCCCATCGTGGTCTGCGGCTGGCCGGGTTCGGCGCTTCGGTGGAGGTTCAGTGGCCGGACGGCGCATTCCCGTCAACCGGGTCGGCAGTGCCGCGTACGGAATTGGACGACCGGATACGGACGGTGGCCGAAACTTCCGGCGCGCAGATGCTGCTCGGCGTGAAAGCGGTTGATGTAGAACGTGATTCGACCGGCCGGGTGTTGGCCGTACTGTTGGCCGACGGCACGCGGGTGGCGTGCCGGCATCTGATCGTCGCCGACGGTGCACGCTCGACGCTCGGGCGCGTGCTCGGCCGGCAGTGGCATCAGGACACCGTGTACGGCGTGGCCGCCCGCGGGTACCTGACCTCGCCGCGCGCCGACGAGCCGTGGATCTCCTCGGATCTGGAACTGCGCGCAGTCACCGGCGAGGTATTGCCGGGCTACGGGTGGATTTTCCCGCTGGGCAATGGCGAGGTGAACATCGGCGTCGGCGCGCTGGCCACGCTGCGCAGGCCCGCCGATGTCGCCCTGAAACCGTTGATCAAGCATTACGCCGACCTCAAACGGGCCTCCTGGGGCTTCGACGGCGCGCCCCGGGCCGTCGCCTCCGCGCTGCTGCCGATGGGCGGCGCGGTATCGGGAGTGGCCGGCCCGAACTGGATGTTGATCGGCGACGCGGCGGGGTGTGTGAACCCGCTGAACGGCGAGGGCATCGATTACGGGCTGGAAGGCGGCCGGCTGGCGTGCGAGCTGCTGGGATCCGCTGATGTCCATGACCTGTCTGCGGCGTGGCCTGCGGTGCTGCAGGAGCACTACGGGCAGTGTTTCTCGGTGGCGCGCCGATTGGGTCTGCTGCTGACCCTGCCACGGTTCCTGCCCGTGACGGGGCCGGTGGCGATGCGCTCGCGCCGGCTGATGGGGGTGGCCGTGCGGGTGATGGCCAACCTGGTGACCGATGAGGACGCCGACTGGGTCGCACGACTCTGGCGCAGCGCGGGGCGCGGATCGCAGGCGCTGGACCGTCGCAAGCCGTTCTCCTGAGCCCTTTCTCGGGCTCTGAGGCCTCGCGGTGGGCTGCGGCCTGCTACGGCTTGGTGGCGGCGTGCAGAGCCACGATGCCGCCGGTGAGGTTGCGCCAGCGCACGTCCGTCCAGCCGGCCTCGGTGATGCGGTCGGCCAGGACGGCCTGGTCCGGCCAGGCGCGGATGGACTCGGCCAGATACTCGTAGGACTCCGGGTCGCTGGAGACCACGCGCGCCAGCGCGGGCAACGCCCGCATCAGGTACTCCTTGTAGACGGTCGCGAACACCGGAACTGTCGGGGTCGAGAACTCGCACACCACCAACCGACCACCCGGGCGAGTCACCCGGGCCATCTCGCGCAGACCCTGTACGTGGTCGACGACGTTGCGCAGTCCGAAGCTGATGGTCACCGCGTCGAAGCTCTCGTCTTCGAAGGGCAGCTTGGTGGCGTCGCCGGCCACCTTGGGCACCTGACGAAGGTGGCCCGCCTTGAGCATTCCGACGGAAAAGTCGCAGGCCACACACCACGCCCCAGACTTCCCGAGTTCGACCGTCGACACCGCGGTGCCGGCCGCGAGGTCCAGCACCCGGTCGCCGGGGCCGATTTTGAGCGCTTCGCGAGTCGCCGAACGCCAGTAGCGATCCTGACCGAGCGAGAGCACCGTGTTGGTGATGTCGTAGCGGCGGGCAACGGCGTCGAACATCGACGCCACCTCGTGGGGATCTTTGTCCAGCGTCGCGCGGCTCACCGGTCCGACGCTACCTGTGAATCGGGTGGCATCGGGAATGGACCGGGCACTACGGCGTTCCATTGATTCATGGCAGACAAGGTGTGGTTCATCACGGGAACGTCGCGCGGGTTCGGTCGCGAGTGGGCAATTGCGGCGCTCGAGCGCGGCGACAAGGTCGCGGCGACCGCGCGCGACATCGCGACACTGGACGACCTGGTGCAGCGATTCGGCGAGGCGGTGTTGCCCATTTCACTCGATGTCACCGATCGCGAGGCTGACTTCGCGGCCGTCGCGCAGGCACACGAACACTTCGGACGGCTGGATGTCGTCGTGAACAACGCCGGATATGGGCAGTTCGGGTTCGTCGAGGAACTCTCCGAGGCCGACGCGCGCGAGCAGATCGAGACGAACCTGTTTGGCGCACTGTGGATTAGCCAGGCCGCCCTACCGTATCTGCGTACCCAGCGCAGCGGGCACATCCTCCAGGTGTCGTCGATCGGCGGCATCGTCGCATTCCCGAACCTCGGGATGTATCACGCGTCGAAGTGGGCGCTGGAGGGGTTGTCGCAGTCGCTGGCGCAAGAGGTGGAATCGTTCGGCATCCACGTCACTCTCATTGAGCCGGCAGGGTTCTCGACGGACTGGGGCGGCGCCTCGGCCCGGCGCGCCACCCCGCTGCCGGCTTACGCAGAAGCCCATGCCGAGTCCGATCGTCAACGCAGCGAACGCGCTTCGGAGCCTGGCGATCCGGCGGCCTCGGCTGCGGCGGTGCTTCGCATCGTGGACGCGGAGAAGCCGCCGCTGCGTGTGTTCTTCGGCACCCTGCCGCTGCAGTTGGCGCAGGCCGACTACGCGCAACGACTGGCCACGTGGGAAGAGTGGCAGCCGGTTTCGGAGTTGGCACAGGGCTGACGACGCGCAGGGGTGACGCGGCGACGAGCGTGCGCAATACCCCGGAATCAGCCGGCGTGTCGGCCGGGGACACGCACGCTCGCGCCAGAAAGGGTGGAGGGCGAGAAGGTGGGGCGAGCGAGCACGGCTTCGTAGTGGCCAAGTAGCTCATCGCAGATCGCCGGCCAGGTACGGCCCAGCACCGCGCGCCGCGCGGCCAACGAATAGCGGGTCCGCTCCGCGATCAAGTGATCGACGGCGACGGGCAGCCGGCCTTCGAACTCCGCCACCGGCAGCAGCAGCCCGGTCTGCATGGGCGCCACCAGGTCTCGCGGTCCACCGGCATCCGGGGCGATGACCGGCAACCCGGACGCCATCGCCTCCTGCACGGCCTGGCAGAACGTCTCGTGCTCGCCGGGGTGGACGAACACATCCATGCTGGCGTAGGCGGATGCCAGTTCCGCACCGTAGAGCGCCCCGGTGAAAATCGCTGAAGGCAGAACCTTTTCGAGCTTCTCCCGATCGACTCCGTCCCCGACGATCACCAACTGCACATCGCCGCGGTGGCCCAGCACGGCCAGCCGTTCGACGTGCTTCTCGGGAGCCAACCGCCCGACGAACCCGACGATGGCCTTTCCGTCCGGTGACCATGCGTCTCGCAATGCGGCACTGCGCATCGACGGGGCAAAACCGGTGACGTCCACGCCGCGGGCCCACCGGTAAACACGTGGAATACGGTGTGCAGCAAGGTCTTGCATCGCCGCAGTGGACGGAGCCAGGGTGCGGTCGGCATACGAGTGCAGGTGGCGGGTCCAGGCCCAGGCCGCCCGCGACGCGGCCGACATGCCATAGCTGGCGGCGAAGCCGGCGACGTCGGTCTGGAACACCGCCACCGTCGGCACGTTCAGATACCGCGCGGCGCGCAAGCCGCCGTACCCGAGCAGTGCCGGAGACGCCAGATGGACGACGTGCGGGTCAAAACCACGAAGCACGTTGACGATTCGCGGGCGCGGCACCCCCAACGGCAGAGAGGTGACCTTCGGGAACATCCGCGACGGCACACGGTGCACCCGGATGCCGTCATGCAACCGCGGAGCGGGCGGTTCACCACGGGGATTGTCCGGAGCGATGACGAGGGCTTCATGCCCGGTGCGTCGAAGGTGTTCAAGCACCCGGAGCACCGAGTTGGAAACGCCGTTCACGTTCGGGAGGAAACTCTCGGCGACGATCGCAACGCGCACGCCCCAAGAGTGACAGCGACGGTTTGCGACAAGGTTGCGGTCAGGCAGACGTCACGCGAACGGGCTGCGACCGTCGGGCCAGCCGGTTTTCCAGCCACATCAGCCCGGTCAGCAGTACCGCGGCGGTCAGCCAGCTGACCACGATGATCGATCCGGCCGGGATGATCGCCAGCGAGGCGTTGCGGTGCTGAACCCGCACCAGGTTGGGATCGGACTTGTCGTATTCAACGTAAATGCGCATGCCCGTGTCCAGTTCGGACGGGTAGAGCACACCCAGCTCCGGCCGATAGGTGACGCGGTCCGGGGTGACGAACTCGATGGTCGACCGCCGCGGGCCCGCGCTGAGCACCTCGGCCGCCGCCACTCCCATGTTCGACTCGATGGCCAGGTCGTTGCGCCAGGCTCCGGCCACCAGCAGCACCGCGGCGAATGTCATCAGCGACGCAACGAGCACCACGGCGAAACGCGACCAGCGCAGCACCCGGCCGAACGTGGTCCGCGCATACCGCTCGTCGCACCCGTGGATGAGGTTGCGCCACAGGTCCTTCAAAGTCTTTACGACCTTGCGACCGTCGTGGTCCGGCTGGTCAGTCCGCCGCAGTCGTGCCATATCGCCTACAGCGCGGCCCTGATCGAGGCGTGCAGCCGGCGCAACGACGAACGATCCGCCTTGACCTCGAAAACCCGTATACCACTGCAGGGTTCGTCGAGTGCGGCGCCCAGGTCGGCGGCCTCCACCTGCCGGCTCTCAACGTGATAAGCCCGGCACAGCGCCGCGACGTCCACGTCGTGCGGTGTGCCGAATACCCGGGACGAGACGTCGGAGAACCGCGGATCACCCTGCTCGAGCAGCTCGAAGATCCCGCCGCCGTTGTCGTTGGAGACCACGATGCTCAGCTGCTGCGGCGCCGGCTCAGTGGGGCCGATCAACAGCCCCGACGCGTCGTGCACGAAGGTCAGATCACCCATCAGGGCGATGGTGCGCCCGCCGGTCTGATCGTGGGCCAGCGCCGCGCCGATGGCCGTCGACACCGTGCCGTCGATACCGGCGACCCCGCGGTTGGACCGCACCACGACACCGCGGGTGTGCAGACCGGCCAGCGCCACGTCACGAACCGGATTGGAGGCACCGAGTACCAGTTGATCTCCCGCCCGCACCGCGGCAGCGACCGCGGCCGCGACGTGCAGGCCCGTGGTCAGCCCGTGTGTGGCCAGTTGCTCGCGCACAGCGGCCTCGGCATGCCGGTTGGCCTCGGCGCAGCGGCGCAGCCACGCCGGATCGGGTGCCCCCGAGGTGATGGCCCGGGTGCCGGTGGCCAGCGAGTTCCCGGACACGTCGGGCCAGCGCGGGCCGGTGGTGAGCGCGTACACCGGCACGTTGGGGTCGGCCAGCAGCGCGGACACGGGGCGGTGCAGGGTCGGGCGGCCGGCCATGATGACCTGCCGCGGATGCAGCATCGGCAGCGCCAGGGGATGCAGCGGGTTGACCGGAACCGGCGCGGTGGGTTCGGCGACCGTCGGCAGCGCGGCCAGATCGGGATGAACGCCTGCGCCATGCCCGGCGATCACCACGGTGTCCGGGGTCAGGTCGATGTCCAGCGGCTGGTCGAAATGCACTGGCGGGGTGTACGTCCACGGCTTGCCGTCGGGGCGCCCGGCCGGCAACGGCGCCTCTTCGAGGTCGGGTACCAGGGGTTCACGCAACGGGATGTCGAACTGCACGGGGCCGGCGTTGGCGCTGCGCGCGCCCGTCGCGGCGACCAGCACCCGGCACGTTGCCGACCGCCATTGCGCGTTGAGGCCCTCGAGTTTGTCCGGAGCGTTCTCCGCCAACCCGAGGCTGATGCTGGTCCGCACCTGGGTACCGAAGTAGCCGAGCTGCTCCATGGTCTGGTTGGCGCCGGTGCCCAGCAGTTCATAGGGACGGTTGGCGGACAACACGATCAGTGGCACCCGCGCGTAGTTGGCCTCCACCACCGCCGGGCCGAGGTTGGCCACCGCGGTGCCCGACGTCATGGCGATGCACACCGGCGCCCCGGCGGCCACCGCGAGCCCGACCGCCAGATAGCCGGCGGTGCGTTCGTCGATGCGCACGTGCAGCCGGAGGCGCCCGGCGCAGTCGGCCTCCGACAATGCGAAGGCCAGTGGCGCATTACGTGATCCAGGACACAGCACCACGTCGCGGACTCCGCCACGAATGAGTTCGTCGACGACGATGCGCGCCTGTGTCGTCGAGGGGTTCACCACTACAGCCTATCGGCGAAGAAATCCAGCAGTGCGGCGTTGACGACGTCGGGACGTTCGATGAAGCCCAGGTGGCCGGTGTCGGCGATCCGGATGAAACGGGCCTTCGGAATGGCTTGCGCGACTTCCTTGCCCAGATGCGGCGGCAGCACAACGTCGTCGGCGAATCCCATCACCAGCACCTTTGCGGTGATGGAACGGTAGGCCGGCAGCCGGCTGGCCGCCGGTCCCACGTCGATCTGGCAGCGGGCGCCGGGCGTCATCTCCGTCGGCCACATGGTGAACATCTCCACCCAGTCCCGCGCGGCGGCGTCGTCGTTGAGGGTGCTGGGTGAAAAGCTTTCCAGCAGACGGAGTCTCGCGTCATAGGTGGGCGGCAGTTTGACGCCGGAGTTGAGCAGGTCGTGGCCGGCGCGCTGGAAGAACTCACGCGTGTAGTCGTTGCGTCCGCGGGTGGCCATCAGCGCCGCCTCGCTGACGAGTTCGGGGCGGGCGACCATCAGTTCCTGGGCGATGTAGGACCCCATCGACACGCCGACGATGCGAACCGGACCGACGTCGAGCTTCTCGATGATCGCGGCGGTGTCGGCAACCATCTGCTCGGTGCCGAACGCCGAGGCGTTGGAAGTGGCGCCGACGCCGCGATTGTCGAAAGTGATGCAGCGGTAGCCCTCTTTGAGGAATGCGGGGACCTGGTAGAGGTGCCAGGTTCGCCCGGCGCCCCCGCGACCGGCGATGAAAAGGACGGGCTCACCGGTGCCACGGTCTTCATACGCCAGATTTGTCACGCGCTAGACGGTACACCTCGGTATTTGCGGTGCGTCCGGGCTGCGTTGATCGCCCGGCCCCACAGCAGCTGGACCGCCGCTTTGAGCTGCGTCGGGGTCGCCATCTCCCGGGCCATCAGCGCGGTGGCGGTGGCCTTGGTGGTTGCCGAGGCTTTCGACATGTGCCCGGAGTCGAACGGGGGCTGCGGGTCGTATTCCATCGACAGCTGGATCGCCTTGGCGCGGTCCTCCCCGCCGAGCTGCCCGGCCAGCCACAACGCCAGATCGATACCGGCCGAGACGCCGGCGCTGGTAACCAGCTTTCCTTCATGGACAACCCGCTCGTCGCTCACCGGTGTGACGCCGAAGGTCTTGAGCACGGGCAGGGCCGCCCAATGTGACGTCGCGCGCTTGCCGTCGAGCAGGCCCGCCGCGGCCAGGATCATCGAGCCCGAGCAGACCGAGGTGGTCCAGGTCGATGTGTGGTCCGCCGTGCGAAGCCAGTCCAGAAGTTTTTCGTCACGGGCATGCTCCATGGTGGAGAAACCGCCGGGGACCAGGATGACGTCCGGGCGCGGGGTCTCCGCGAACGAGTGGGTGGCGCCGATGACGAGCACTCCGGAGTCGGCGATGACGGGGCCCGGCTCGTGCCAGCAGAATCGGACCTCGGCGTCGGGCAGCCAGCGCAGCACCTCGTAGGGGCCGATGAAGTCCAGTGCGGTGAAACCGGGGTAGATGACAATGGCGATCTGGGTCATGACCTCTCCTTCGACTGTGTTCTGCGGTACTGATCCGGGGATATTCCGATTCTGCGAATGAAGTTGCGGCGCATGGTTTCTGCGCTGCCGAAGCCGCAGCGCGCCGCGATGGCGACGACGGTGTCGTCGGTCTCCTCGAGTTGACGTCGCGCGGCTTCGGTGCGCACGCGTTCGACGTAGGCTCCGGGCGCCTCACCGATCTGGTCGGTGAACACCCGGGTGAAATGCCGCGGACTCATCGCCGCCCGATGCGCCAACGTATGCACGGTGTGCCTGCCGCTGGGTTCGGCCTCAATGGCCTCCTGGATCTCGCGGATCGGTTCGCGTTTGGCGCGCGGCATCCACACGGGCGCGGCGAACTGGGTTTGCCCGCCCGGGCGTCGCAGATAGAGCACCAGCCAGCGGGCGACCGTCTGTGCGGTGTCGGCGCCGTGGTCCTGTTCGACCAGGGCCAGCGCCAGATCGATGCCGGCGGTGACCCCGGCCGCTGTCCATACCTTCTCGGAGCTGCGCACGAAGATCGGCTCCGGATCCACGTCTATCGCGGGAAATTGTTCGGCGAGCATTTCGGCGTACGCCCAGTGCGTGGTCGCCCGGGCGCCGTCGAGCAGACCGGCCTCCGCAGCCAGGAAGGCGCCCGTGCAGACGCTGACCACGCGTCTGGCGTGGGGGGCGGCGGCCCGGATCCAGGCCATGGTCTCCGGGTCCTTGCGCACGGCGTCGGTGCCCATGCCGCCCGGCAGCACGATGGTGTCGGCTTCTGCTGCGGGATCCGGCAGCGGGTCGGCGACGATCCCCAGGCCGGTGCCGGTGTTCACCTGCCGGTTCTTGGCGACGACGCGGACCTGGTACCCCGGCTTGTCCTGGGCGCCGAGGACCAGCGTGGCGGCGGTGAACACCTCGAACGGGCCGACCAGGTCGAGCGACTGGATGCCGTCGAATCCCAGGAGCAGCACGTCTCGGGTCATGTCCTTCATCGTGGCCTCGAAACCGCGTGGCGTCTACGCCATGGACCCCACAGATCAGGACATCTACTGGCGGTCAGTACGGGGACAGCAGTGGATAGCAGTCCGTGATCCGCTGCGCCCACCAGTCGCGACGCACCGCCGGGGCGCGCAGTGCGGCCAACCGGTCCGGATCCGGTTGCACGGCCGTGACCGGTAACGCACCGTTGACCGGCTCGACCGGCGCGCACACGTCCTCGACGAACAACCGGCCAGTGCCCAGTCCGCAGGCATGGTTGAGTGCCGGCAGCGCGGCAGCGGCCTGCAAACCGGCCGCGATTCCTACGGCGCTGTCCAGAGCGCTGGACACCACCACCGGGATCGGAATCTGTCCAGCGATGCGCAGCAGGGCCGAAACACCGCCCAGCGGAGCGACTTTGAGCACCGCGATGTCGGCTCCCTTCGCCGCCACCACGGCCAGCGGATCCTCGGCCTTGCGGATGCTTTCGTCAGCCGCCACCGGGACGTCGATCCGCCGGCGCAGTTCGGCGAGTTCGGCGACCGTGGCACACGGCTGTTCGAGATACTCCAGCGCACCGTCGGCAGTCAGCGCGCGGGCCGCGGCCACCGCCTCGGACAACGTCCATCCACCATTGGCATCGACGCGCACGGTCGGGACGAGTGCCCGCACGGCGTTCACCCGGGCGACGTCCTGCGCCAGCGTCTGACCGGGTTCAGCCACCTTGACTTTGGCCGTCCCCGCGCCCGGGAAACGGGCCATCACCTCGGGCACCTGACTGTCCGGCACTGCCGGGACGGTGGCGTTGATCGGTATCCGGTCGCGCACCACCGGCGGGTACGCA
>DASUGW010000030.1:0-2265 GCA_036273805.1 Mycobacterium sp. | reverse complement strand
CGGCATTGGTCATGGAATAAGTGGAGCCACCACCCCATGGATCCATGATCATGAGGTTTCCGGCGTCGTTCATCCCGTTGACAACGACCATGTGCGCCATTGAGCCGCCTTCATACAATTCGGCTGCGAAGGGGCCGCCCCGTCCGAGCAGCAGGTTAAACTGCCTAGGGCCCACGTAACCGCCTCGCCACCCAGGGCCCAAGTTGCTGGCTAGCAGCGCGGCATCACTTGGTTCACCGATCTTGTCGATCAGCTCCTGTTGCGACATAGTACCGCCGCTGAGCATTTCCCCACACGCCGCGACGCAGGACTTTTCGGTAAGCTGCCCCACCGCGCCACCAGGTGTTTCTCCGATCGTCTGCCATCCGCCGCCCGCTCCGACCGGGATTTCGTCTGCTGCGGCGAAGCCGTCGCCCAGGTCCAGTGCCGACAATCCGAGGCCGAGGGCGTCGCCCATGATCGCGTCGTTGTTGCCCGCGTCGCGGCCGCTGAGCAGGTTGTAGGCGGGCTGTGCGGCCAGCAGCGCTGCGGCGGCGTACCCGCATATCCCGTCGGTGAGCAGGGCGCAGGCGCCGATGGCGGCTACGCCGACCAGGCCCAGGGCGAGCTGGCCCAGCGAACAGCCCCAGTCGCCGGGTGCGCAGGCCTGCGCGGACTGTTGAGCGGGCATCGCCACCGAGTTGGGGTCCGCCGCGCCCACGTAGGCCACGGGTGTGTTGGTGCAGGTGGCCGCGGGGGGCGGTGGCGGGGCGAGGCGCTCGGCGCCGATGAAGTACCAGCCGGACAGGCCGAACACAAGCTCGTTCGGTGCGCCGAGACCGACAAGGGTGAGGTTGTTGTTCGAGTCGACGCCGAGGCACTGGGTCGCCGACTTGTCGCACAGCGCGTACCAGTCGAGTTCGAACCACAGGCGGTAGCCGTCGGCGTCGATGTAGCTGAACCATGAGCCCTGGTAGACCCAGGTGTCCAGCGTCACAGGCTTGCTGTCAGTGCCGCCTGGGTCGGTGGACAGGACCGGGTTGTCGGAGCAGTAAGCGTAGCCGTCGAAGCGCTGCGGGATGCCCTTTTCCAGGACCGGGTCGACGCTGAGGAACCGCCCGAGCGTGGGGTCGTATTCGCGCGTGCCGAGATGGGTCAGACCCGCTGGATCGGTGATGCCGCCGACGTAGCCCTTGTCGAGGCTAGCCGGCCGGGTGCCGGTAAGCGCGCCGCGCTGGTTGCCGAACGGATCCTGGCGCTGGATCGAGGTGTTCTGCGTGGCGGCGGCGATGGTGATGTTGACGCTGCCCTGCGGGTCGGTGGCCAGCCAGGTCACGCCGGCCGTGGTGCGCATCGCGACGGTCAGCCCGGCCTCGGTGTAGTAGCGGACGGTGGACTTGGTGCCGGATGAGCTTGTATAGCGCAGTTCCTGGCCGGGCAGGTAGAGCGTCTTGCCTGTCGAGTCACGTTCGATCAGGCGGTTGCCGTCGACGTCGTAGGTGTAGCTGGTGGTCGTGTCGTTGTCGGTGCTCGTGGCGACGTGGCCTTGCGCGTTCCAGGTCAGCGTCTGCGTGCCGCCGCCGCCGTCGGGCCGTGAGGTGGTGTCGCCGACCTGGTCGTAGGTGTAGCTGGCGGTGTGGGTTCCCGCGTTGTCGGTGGCGGTGAATCCCGTCGCGGTGTGCGGTTGCGCGGCACCTGGCGCGGGCACCGAGTAATTGGTCGTCCGCACCCCGGCGCTGGTGTCGTGCTGGACCTGGCTGGTGCGGGTGCCGGTCGCGTTGTAGGTCCAGTCGGTCCAGTAGGGTGCCGGGCCGCCTAGGCCGGCGATGCTCTTGGCCGCGGTGCAGTCACCGCTCGCCGGAGTCCAGGCGGAGACCAGCCGATCCAGGTAGTCGTACTGGAAGCACTGGCTGTCCCCGGACACGCTGTCGGTGATCTCGGTCGGGTTGCCTGACGGGTCGTAGGTGAAGTGGGTGTCGGCGACCGTGGCCGGGCTGGTTTGCCGGGTGACCTGCTGCTCCGCCAGGGTGCGGGTGCCTGGGGTATAGCTGTCGGCCACGTAGGCGGCGGAGCCGCCGTTGGTCTGCAGCGTGAGCACGCCCAGCTCGCCGTAGCCCGTGTACTGAACCGACGGCACGAGCGTGGTCGCGGTGGGGATGCTCGTGGACAGGGAAGAGGGCTGTCCCAGCGCGGTGTAGTGCTGTGTGAGCGTCTCGGTGGGCATCGCCCCGCCATCGACGCTGGGGATGCGGGTGGTGTTCGGCGAGCCGTCCGCGTTGTAGGTGA
>DASUGW010000029.1:0-24151 GCA_036273805.1 Mycobacterium sp. | reverse complement strand
TGTCGGCGTACGACTTGACGTGTCGTTCGTGGTACGAGATCACGTGTCGGTCCTCGGCATCACGATGATGACATGGTTGGGCTGGGGGGTGCTTGCGACAGGCGGTCTTTGAGCCGGTAGGACGGGCCGTTGATGGAGATCACGTCGCAGTGGTGCAGGAGCCGGTCGAGGATGGCGGTGGCCAGGACTTCGTCTGAGAGGACCTGGCCCCATTCGCTGAAGGCCTTGTTCGAGGTCAGGATGATGGAGCCGCGTTCGTAGCGGCGGGACACCAGTTGGAAGACCATGTTGGCCTGTTGTCGGCCCAGGGGTAGGTAGCCGACTTCGTCGACGACCAGGACGGCGGGGCGTAGGTAGGTCTGCAGTTTCTTGGCGAACCGGCCGCCGGCTTCGGCGAGGGTGAGTTGGCGGACCAGGTCGTCGAGGTTGGTGAAGTAGATGGAGTAGCCGGCTTGGCAGGCCGCCACGGCCAGGGCGATGGCCAGATGGGTCTTGCCGACTCCGGGCGGGCCGAGTAGGGCGACGTTGGTCTTGGCGGTGACGAACGTCAACGCCGCGAGGTCTTTGATCTTGCGGGGGTCGAGGTCGGGTTGGAAGGCGAAGTCGAACTCGTCGAGGCTCTTGTGGTGGGGCAGTCCAGACAGCTTGAGGGCGTTGCGGAACCGGCGTCCTTCACGGATGCCGAGTTCTTCTTCCAGAAGTAGGTCGACCAGGTCGAGATAGCCCAGGGTGTCGGCCTCGGCGCGGGTGACCAGCTGCTGAACTGTGTCGGCGAGGTGGGTAAGGCCCAGGCGGGTGGCGTTGTCCCGGACCCGGGTGGTGATCAGTTCACTCATGACACACCGGCCAGGCCTGCGGCGGTGTCGTAGACGGCCAGGGGTCGGCGGGCCACCGGGATCGCCGCGGCGGTGTTGCCGGCGATCAATCCGTCCAGCATCCGGTCGTGGCGACCGGGGATGGCCGGTGCCGGTGTCGGGGGCGGGTCCAGGGTGACCGCTCGGGTATGCCCGTCGGGCAGCCCGGCCCAGTGCGCCGGGTCGACCATCCAGCTGCCCCGGGTAGCTGCCCGCCGGTGCGCGGCCAGCAAGCTACCGCCGTCGGTGGAAAGGGCGTGGATGGTGACGGTGTCGGCGCCGGCGCGGACCTGCACGCGTTGCCCGGCGCGGACCAGCGCCGCGGGCACCGAGTAGCACGACGTCTCGAACGAGACCAGGCAGTCCTTGCCGACCCGGCGCAGGTGCGTCTCGGCGACCAGATAGGCCAGCCCGGGCAGCGGCAACAGGGCGGCCCGGTCGACGGCGGCCCGGTCGGCGATGACTTCGCCGTGGGTGCGATGCACCTGGCCGCGGCGCACGGGCAGCCACGCCGCGAACGCCCCGTCCAGCTCGGCCACCGAGGTGAACCTTCGTCCGGCGGTGACGTGTTGGCGCACGATACCCACCTGCCGCTCCACCCGGCCCTTGCCGGTCGGCCGGTAGGCGGCCAACACGTCGATAGCGAACCCGTAATGGTCGGCGAACGCGGCCGCCTCCGCAAGGATCGGCACCGCCGCACCCGGGCGCACATGCCGCTTCACGATCGTCTTGGTGCGGTCATACACGATCGCCGCCGGCACCCCGCCGAAATGGGCAAACGCCCGCCGATGGCAGTCGAAGAACGTGCCCGCGTCCATCGAGGTCACATAGCAGCAGAACGGATCCCGCGAATACGACAACACCATGTGAAACGAGTACGTGGTGGCGATACCGGCAGCGGAAAGGATGCCACCCTCGTCTCCCCAGTCGACCTGGGCCTGGGCACCGGGCACCACCTCGAACCGGCGATGCAACCCGCGCAACCGGTTCTCATCACCATCCAACTCGGCGGCCACCCGCGGCCGGGCCTCGGCCACGAACAGCTTGACCCGCTGATACGACCCCGAAAACCCGTAGTCGGCCACCAGCCGCTCATGGATCACACTGGCCCGCAGCCCGATATCGCGACGCAGCCAGCCCTCCACCACCCCGACGAACGGGTCGATCAGCCGCGGCACACAACCCCGCCGCGACGGCGCCACCGGCGGCAACGCCACCTGGTCACGCAGATACTTACGCACCGTCCGCCAGTCGCAACCCACCTCGGCAGCGATCTGGGCATACGTGGCGCCGGCGGCGCGCAACGCCTTGAACCTTCTGATGTTCATCCAGGACTCCGCATCCAGGATCATGGAGCAGGACACCCTTCGGTCTTGAACGCTTGGCAGCTACAAGACCGAAGGGTGATCCCGACTCACAGCGAGTAGGACCACAACTCGCCGAAGACCGACCTACACGTGAGGTCGTACGCGGAGCGACATGTGAGGTAGTACGCGGACACCAGCGCGGATCGGGTCTTGTCGACGCCGCGCACGAGGTGGATCGCCCGCATCAGGCGTCGTCCACATCGGTGAAGTCGGCGGCGCGAACCCAGCCGTCGAGGTCAGGGTAGAGCTGCTCGCCCCGGGCGTGGACCGCGTCGACCACGGCAATCTCGTGTTCGATCTCCCGCCGAGAGCCTTCGTGGTGGTAGCGGGGACAGGACTTGAACCTGCGACCTCTGGGTTATGAGATGGTCACGCGGCATCCCGACTGCTCGATCACGTCGCAGATGAGCACGTCGTTGGGCTATGCCTGAACCCGGAACACGGTCTACGTCCCATCTGGGGCGCCCGGTCCCGGGACGTCTCGTTAGCAAATGCGTTAGCACTGTGGATCGGATAGGCGACGATGCCCCTACGGTTCCAGATCTATGTGTCGGAGAGGAGCTGCTGGGTCACGATGCCGGTGAGCCAGGTTTGGTAGCGCCGCCGAGGCCAGCGGCAGTGCCGGCGCAGGAGCTGGTACGTGTGTGGCGAGGCCAGGGCGTAGAGGATGTCCGCGGCCGCTTGCGGGGTCAGGCCGGACTGTAGCTTGCCCGTGTCGTGCAGGGTCTGGGCCAAGGCGCGCCACAGCTCGCGGGTGGCGAGGGAACCGGCGTCGGCGGCGGCGCGCATGTCGGGGTCAGCGTCGGCGGCCTGCACGGTGACCATGATCAGGTCACCCGCCCGCTCGAATAGCGCCACCGTGTAGTCGACGGTCTGGCTAATTGCGACGTGTGGGTCGGCTTGGGCGAAGGCGTCCTGGATCTCTGGCCGGTTGGCGACAGCAATGGGTTGTTCGTCGCCGACCGTGGCCACGTTCAAGACATACCGAAAGAGATCGGCCTTGCTGGGAAAGGCCGCATAGACGGTGCGTTCGCCGACGCCTGCGGCGCGTGCGATATCACGGATGGTGGTGGCGACGTAACCCTGCCCGACGAACAGTGCAGATGCCGCTTCGCGGATGCGGACTTTGGTCTGGGCGGCGGCCTGCTCGCGCTGGGGGGCGTGATAGCGCCGGGCACCCGGTACGTCCGGCTCCTGGCTGGGTCTCTTGACTCGGGGGGCCATGAGGTGGATCCTACACACATATTAGCAGCAGCCCTGCTGCATCGAATTTGGGAGCGGCGATGACAACCCGCGAACTGGCCGGTGTACACCACGTCAAGATCCCGGTGACTGATCTGGCCCGGTCGCTGCACTGGTACCGGCGGGTGCTCGGGCTGCGCCCGACGCTGGAGTTCCGCGACGCGGACGGCGTCGTCCGCGGCTTCTCTGGTGAAGTCCTAGGGCTCAGCCCCACCCTCGTGGGGCTCCGGGTCAACGCGACGGCGGCCGAGGGCAGCCGCGGCTTCGATCCGGTCAGCTTCGCCGTGCGTACCCGCGACGACCTTCAGGCATGGGCGCTGCACTTGGACAGCATCGACGTGAAGCACTCGCCGTTGATTGAGGCGTCCATCGGCTGGCTGCTGGTCTTCGACGATCCCGACGGGCTCACGCTGCACCTGTACACCTGGGCAGAGCACGGCATCGACGTATCGGATCGTCCCGGCTACGGCAAGACGATCACCGATCCAGACACCTGGCAGCCCAGCTGATCGACGCGGCCCGGCGGCAACGCACTACCCGGTCAACCCACCATCGCGCCACCCCACGCAGCCATATCCGCTGTCGACCGAAAGGGACATCACGCCATTGACCTCGCGCGCACTCCGTGGCGCCGCTGCCGCAGGTGCGGTAGCCGCGCTGATCTCCATCGTCACCTCGCTGGCGGTGCCGGCCGGCCTCGTGTCCGACGACTCCTCCCCGACTTGGAACTCCATCGACCTGGTCACCGACGTGCTGCTGGTGGCTGGCCTGGCCGGGTTCGCCGCCAGCGGAGCCGCCCGCGGACGGCTCGCCCGGATCGGGCTGAGCCTGGCGTTCGCCGGCCTGACCGTCTTCGCGCTCGCCGCCGTCCTCGGCTTCAGCAACGCCAGCGCAGGTGAGACGCTGCATCCGGTCAGTGTTCCGCTGACCGGCATCGGGATGGTGGCCGCCGGCGTCGCCACCATCCGCACCGGGTATTGGACCGGTTGGCGGCGGCTCGCGCCGCTGCTGTGCGGCATCGTCCCCTTCGTTGTTGAACTGCCCGGGTTCATCGCCTTCGGTGACTCGACAATCCTGCACTTCTTCATCGCCTGCACCTGGACCGCGTGGCTGAGCCTGTTCACGGCGCTGTGGATCACCGCTGCTGCCGTCACGCCGGCGCGTTCGGGCGGCGCCACCACCGCGGTGGCGGTGACCGCCGGCCCAGCCCGCACCTCGGCCACCAGCGCTTTCGGCCCGACGCACCGGCCGTAACGCATGTCAACAAGCCCAGCGGCGGATGCAGGCCCGCGATCGTGAACCAAGAACCCGCTCCCCCGATGGATCGGAAAGGAGTCCCGGATGCTCACCGCAGCCTGTCCCGACCCGGATTGCGACGCACCGGCGGAGATCAATCCGTGGGCGGTCGCCGGCAGTAGCAACGGACCCGTACTACACGTGCGTACGCTGTGCGTCAACAAGCACCGCTACCTTCTACCAGACACGTGGATCGCGTCCCACAACACGTACCCGGCACCCGGCCAGAATGGGGTTTCGCCCGTCCGACCTGCAGCCGGTGGGAGCGCATCATGAGCCAGGGGGACCGACGCTCGTACGGCTAACCAGCCGGCGACGAACACGCCCTTGCCCTGATGGCCTTCGACTACGCCGGTAGCCCTGAGCACGGCAAGAGCCGTCTTTACCACCGTCTCGGAGCACTCATACTGCGCGGCAAGCGCAGCCCACCGCCACCGCGCACGCGCCCTTGGTCAGTAGTGCGCTCATGCTTCGCTCCTCTGGGTATGGCGGGGCGGCGCCCGGCGGCACGCCCGCAGGACGCAGCGTCGACTGGAACATCGCGGCTCCCGACCGGTACACGCAGGGCCCGCCCAGCGGGTTGCGGGCCGCGCCCGGAAGCCGGCGGACCGCCGTGCCACGGCTGTTACTCGATCGGCGTTCGCGCGACCACGGGTAAACCTTTCGCGGGAACTCCGGCGTGTGCTGATCAGCACCTCGCCCGTCGAGGTCGGGGAGGCCCCGGAGGTCCCGTCCAGTCATGCCGGCGCGAGCTCGCTGACGATCAGAGAGAAGGCTTCATGAGCCGCAAGGTAACGGTGGCGGGCATTTCCGCCCTGCTAGTGCTCACCGGCGCCATCGCCGCCTCGGCATCGGTGCCCAGCCCTGACGGTACGTTCTCCGGTTGTGTGAACAACTCCAGCGGGGACCTGCGCGTCATCGACCCGACGAAGTCCGGCACCCTCGGGCACTGCGTCACCAGCGGCCCGCACGCAGAGACTGCGATCACCTGGTCCCAGCAGGGCCCTGCCGGCCAACCTGGACCGTCCGGGCCGACCGGACCGGCTGGGCCCCCCGGCCCGCAGGGACCAGCCGGGACCGCCACACAGACCATCTACACGTGGGAACTCCAAAAGACGGTTAACCTCGGCACTCCGGTCACCGTCGGCCGGACAGCCAACCCATTTCCGACGGCGCTCCCGTTCCCCCACGCGACCTGGCATCTGGAGATCGACCTCCTGTCCAGCGTGCCCGACGAGCAAGTCCAGTGCGAGCTCCATTACGAGGCCGACCCCGAGCACTTTCTCATGCTGCAAGAACTCGACACGCCCTCGTTCGACCTCAACCTGATCGCCGACGGTCCGTTGGTGCCGTTCCCGGCCGATGCGAGCGGTCGGGTGATCCTTCAATGCGGCGCCACATACCAGTCGCCCGGAGCGCTGCTCCGATTCGAGCTCACCGACACCTCGATGGCGTTCGTACCGATCACCTGACGCCCGCACTCGTCGTGGCGGTTCGCGGGCTCTGTCGAGTCGCCCTGACCCGCCACGACCGCGGCCATCCTGCTGGTGGCGTCAGCCTCAATTTGAACCTGCGACCTCTGAGTTTATGAGCGGCGGTATCGGGGTCTCGGCGGTCAGGACGCATCCTGCTGGCCGATGTCCGACCGTCCAAGGCGTCGCGGTCGGCGTTGCCCGTTCGAGGGTGTCTCGGCTTCATCTCCGGCTTCACTGTGGAGCCGCATCGAGGGCGCCGCGTCAGTGGCCAGAGATGGTATCGCAGGTCTAACGAGGCGTGATCCCAGATCGATTGTGGACTCTGGCCCGGCGCCGCGTCGTCCAATTACGATGAGGCGGTGACCGACAGGAGTGTCGCCGGTGGTGCCGAGCCTGGCGATGCCGTGCACGACGGCGAAGCCCGTAAATTTCTCGCCGACAAGGACGACGACCAGTTCGACTTTCAGCAGTGGTACGAGCAACAGCTGGACGATTTTCAGGCCGACCAAGACAACGTCGCGTACGACGATGACGAGGACCGTCCCGGCGCCCAGCTCGGCTTTACCGACCCGTTGTAGCTTGCGTGCGAAGGTCGGGCCGTTGTTGCTGGTACGGGATGAGAAGAAGTCTCGGGGCCGGGCTTGATCGTGGCCTGGTGCGCGGCCGGTGAGCTGTGTGGTTTCAGCCGCCATCGTCTGTCGATGGTGGTCGTCGGTCGTCGGCATCGCCCGCGGATTGTCGAACTACCAGATCGCGCGGAGGCTCGATCTGAGTCGTCACACTATTGACGGTCTTGTCATGGGCTGTCGAGCGTACCGGTCACTCGGAGTATGGTGCGGTCTGTGCAGCGCCCGCCAATGCTGGTGACCTCCATCGTCATCGGGGCGCCCGAGCCGCGGGTGCTCGCGGCCTTCTATGCGCGGCTGCTGGGTTGGTCGGTGGTCGCCGACGAGCCGGCCCGACCGGGTATGCCGCCCGAGGACGGTTGGGCGATGCTGCGTTCGCCGGAGGAGCGCGGCGTCATGGCGATCTCCATCCAGTGGGAGCCGGACTATGTCGCACCGGTTTGGCCACCCGTTTCCGGCGAGCCAGCAATGATGCTGCACCTGGACATCCAGACCACCGACGTCGACACTGCCGTCGCGTGGGCGCTCGACTGTGGGGCCACCGCTACCGCGCACCAGCCGCAGGACCACACCCGGGTGCTGCTCGACCCGGTCGGACACCCGTTCTGCGTGTTTCCGGGCCTGCCACGCGCCGACTCGGCCGCTGATTGACCATATCGGCGGGGTCTGGCCGGCTACACAGATCCCGGCGAAAAATGGGCACTCAGATGGTCATCTGAGTGCCCGCTTCTCCTGGTAGCGGGGACAGGATTTGAACCTGCGACCTCTGGTTGTGAGCAGCGGTACCCGTGTCCCTTGAGTCCAGGCGATATCAACCTGTCCAGCCTGCAGCCCCTGGACTGTCTCAGTCCACCGGCCTCGGGATCAGGCGGCGTGGCGTCCTAGATCTTCCAAGGCGCGCACAACATCGGACAGCCGTACCGTGACGCTGTCCGGCACCCGCTGTAGCTTCTCCTCCGCGAACTGCCGAAGCAGCGTGCTCGGCGTGACACCGCGGCGGGCCGCCTCCTGACTCAGCAGCTCCAGCAGCGGCACCGGCAGCCTCGTGGCGACCACAGCCATCGGCGCCGATGTCGTCGCCGGCTGCGCGACGCGTTCTGCCGTCGACCAATCGCGGTCCTCGAGTGCCCTCATCGCTTCCTCTGCCCTGCTCACAAGTCACCTCTCAGCATCTTGCTCACGCTGTTCACCTCGTCGTCGTCCAGCCACCGGGCACCGACCACCTGATAGGTGTCGTCCTCCTGCTCGATGGAGGCGACAGCCAGCCAGCGGCCATCCTGGTCCTGCCCGGCCACTTGCAGGACGGCGCCGATGTGCCGGCGCACGGCCCGGGAACGGTAAGCACGTGCAGCACCGACATCACAGTGATGCCGGCCAGGTCGAAGCGATCCCAGGTCTCCGGGGTGAAACTGAACTGTGGTTCCACGCCTATAGCGTAAACGTGCGTTAACGCACCCGGTAGTGGGCCGCCCTCGAGGGCTTCATGGCCGATCCGCCGTCGGGCACGACAGGTGACCGGTCTGATCTTCGGAGCGCCAGGTCGGGAGTAGTGTCGCTTCACTTCTGGCTTCCCCCGAACGGAAAACGCCCCCTCGGAGTGGTCTCCGGGTGGGCGTTTTCCCTGGTAGCGGGGACAGGATTTGAACCTGCGACCTCTGGGTTATGAGCGACCCCACGGAAGTCTCATGAGTCCCGCGACGGCGCTCATGTCCAGGTGACCGACACCTCGAAACTTCGAGCGTCCACGCTGTCTCACGGGTCTGCGCGATGCCGGCCTGTCTCGTTCCCAAAACCGTTCCCACTTTGGTGGCCGGCGGCATGATCAGGCGAACACGTCGAGTGGATCAGATCACCGATGCCCATGATCGGATACAGCGATCTACTCCGCCTCGTCTACCGCCAAGCAGTGGCTTCGCGTCCACCGAAGATAAGCTCAACGAGGAACTGACGGAGGAGGTACAACGTGAGCGGGCAAAGGGCGCCGTCCGGTTCGCGCTACCAGGACCAGCGGCGATACACCGTCGCGGACAACCTCGTCGATCTCTACGGCCCCACGGCAGGCATCGTCGCTTTGGATCGCACGCTCGACTGGTCTGCCGACCCGCACTATGACCTAGACGATGCCGGCGACCTCCAGCTTATGTACCAGACGGTCCTCAACGAGGCGGTCACTCGCGACGAACTGCGAAAGTGGCTGAACGCTGCGCTACTTCGTCGGCTGTGGCCGTCCCTCTGGCTTCCAGGTCGCCTCCGTACGGCATGGGAAGACCGGTTCCCGAAACTCATGCGCACGCGCCTGACCGGGGTGTGATGGGTCCTCATCGGCAAGGGCGGATGCTCGTTGTCGGATCCCCCATGGTCATCGGACTTCGGCGGTCAAGCATCTGCTGGGACTCATCGGTCAGCATCTGTGTGACCACTTCGCCGGGCCGCGCCGCGCCGAACTGATCGAACTGCCCGGATCACGACTGCGATGCCAGGCGGCCCCGGCAGAATAGGTCCTGATCATGGTGAAGGCCCCCGCAACCTGTCCGGTTTCGGGGGCCTTCGTGGTGGTAGCGGGGACAGGATTTGAACCTGCGACCTCTGGGTTATGAGATGGTCAAGCTGCGTGTCGAGTACCCCATCGCGTCGCAGACCGGCACGTCATTGCCCGCATGTCTGATGCATGAGGCGATCCGCGTCGCACCGGTGTCGGTCCGTCCCGCAGTGTCTCGTTAGCAAATCCGTTAGCACAACCTCGATGCTGCGGGAGGTTTCGTCCGCGCAACGAACGCCCGATTCAGAATCCAGCCGATGCTCCGGACATGAGTCAGCCGGCGACGAATACACCCTTGCCCTGGTGACCCTCCACGGCCCCGGTAGTTCTGAGCACGGTCAGCGCCGTCTTCACCACGGTCTCCGAGCAGTCGTACTGCGCCGACAGCTCGGTGATGCTGGGCAACTTCTGGCCAGGGCGGAGCGCACCCGTGGCGATGCTGTTCTGAATGTCCGCCACGATCGTCTGATACAGCGGCTGCCGGCCCATACGCCCTCCAGGGAGTCCCATTCAGGTGATCACATAGGCGGCTACGTTGACTACGGCGGCTACGGCACCTAAGTTGACCCTAGGTCACTGACTTGGCCTTCGGCGCCCGCGACACCAGCCCAACGGGATCGGTCGCCTGGCATCTCGACTTCCTGGAGGCCCCTGTGATCCACCCGAGCTGGTGCATGCGCCCACCAGATGAAGGCCAACATCAGACCCACGTCTCGGCGCTCGTGGACTGCAATCCCACCGCCGACGAACTGGTCGGCGTCGGCGCCCGACTTCACCGCTTCTGGCCGCCCGCAGATGGGGCGATCGTCGGTCTTCAGCTGACTGAGAACGGCCGGTCGCGCTGGTATCCGCTCACGCCGGATCAGACACAGGCGCTGATCGATGCCCTTGGCACGTTGCTCGACCTCCGCTAGCCAGCGTGACTGCGACATCGCGTCGAACTGCAACGCAGAGGTGTGTCTCGCTGGCGTGCCGCATTGACACCTACGTGTCAACGACCAGCGTGGATTTCATTCCGTGCGCCGTCGGCCCGCCACCCGGGGAGCGGGCCGGCCCCGGCGCCGCAACTGCGTACGGACCGTGAGCTGCCGGCGGACGATTGCGGTGTCGGGGCCGGTCTGCTCGGCTTCGCCCGGGCCGATGGCGTGCGGAATGCTGCCCAGCCACGACGAACCCGGGCCGCCCCGCGGTGCTTCCTGATCCGGGGCCCGAGGCCCCGCCGGAGGCGCGCACTTGACCCGCGGCCCGCGCCGGACAGATGTCGGCCCAGGCGCACTTGACCCCCAGTACGACGGGTCAGGCATTCATGCAGCTCAGGCACGATACGCAATGCTGGCTGGCGTCTCTCGTCGCGCGGTCGGTGCGGTTGCGTGCATAGCGTGTGGTCCCCATCTGGTCCCCCTGGGCGGGTGAGAGCGTGTAACTGTTCAGGTGGTTCCGTGAGCGGCGCGGCTTGATCTTGGCGTTCGTCCGGTGAATCATGCTCGTGTGTCCGGTTCACCGTCGATTGTGGAGCTGCTGGAGCGGCTGTCACGGTTGGAAGCCGCGGTGGTGGAGCGGGATACGCGGATCGGGGTGTTGACGGCTCGGGTTGCCGAGTTGGAGGCGTTGCTGCGCAAGGATTCGCGGACGTCGTCGAAGCCGCCGTCGGCGGACGGTCCCCGCAAGCCGCCGCCCCGATCACGGCGGGAGCCGTCGGGTCGCTCGCCGGGTAAGCAGCCCGGCGATCCCGGGTTCACGTTGCGGCAGGTCACCGACCCGGACAGGGTCATCGTGCATCGGCCGGCCGCGTGTGAGGGTTGCGGCCGGTCGCTGCGCCGGGCGCTGGTGTCCTCGACCGAGGCCCGGCAGGTCTTCGACCTGCCGCCGGTGGTGTTGGAGGTGGCCGAGCATCGGCTGCAGCACCGCCGTTGCCGCTGCGGGGTCATCACCATGGCGGCGCCGCCGGACGGTGTCGGTGGACCGGTGCAGTACGGGCCGCGGATCCGGGCGATCGGCGGGTATCTGGTCGGCTATCAGCATCTGCCCTACGAGCGGGCCTGCGAGACGCTGTCCGACCTGCTCGGTGTCGGCATGTCGGTGGGCACCCTGGTCGCGGTCACCGCCCGCACCGCTGCCGCTCTGGACGGGTTCTGCGACCTGGTCCGCGAGCGGATCACCGCGGCGCCGGTCGTGCATTTCGACGAGACCGGGCTGCGGGTCGCCGGTCGGGGTGCGTGGGTGCACAGCGCATCCACCAGCATGTTGTCGCTGTTTACCGTGCATGAAAGCCGCGGTCACGCCGGCCTGGCCGCCGGCGGTGTGCTGCCCAGGTTCGCTGGTATCGCGGTGCATGACAGTTGGACCCCCTACCGCCGCTACGCGACCGCCCATCAGCTATGTAACGCCCACCACCTGCGTGAACTCGCCGGAATCCTCGACATCGACCCGACCCAGACCTGGGCCGGGGACCTGACCCGACTATTGACCGAGATCCACGACCTCGCCCGCCACGCCCACACCGTCGCCGCCGACCAGATCGACGACCGGCTTCTCGACGTCTACCGACATCGCTACCAGACGATCATCGACACCGGCCGAGCCGCGAACCCGCCACCACCCGGCCTACGCGCCAAACGCAGCCCCGCCACCAACCTCCTCGCCCGACTGTCCGGCTTCGCCGGCGACGTCCTGCGCTTCGCCTACGACCTGCGCGTGCCGTTCGACAACAACCTCGCCGAACGCGACATCCGCATGGTCAAACTCCGGCAGAAGATCTCCGGCTGCCTGCGCACCTGGGCCGGCGCCCATGCCTTCACCGCCATCCGCAGCTATCTATCCACCGCCCGCAAACACGGCCTCACCGCGTTGGACGTCCTGACCCAACTCCACGCCGGACGGACCTGGCTACCAGAAACCACCTGAACAGTTACAGAGCGTTATTCAATCGATGGTCATGATGTTCGGTAGATCTCCAGCTTGACGATCGTGTCCAGGAGCTGTGGGAATCGGTCGAGGATGCCGCGGTAGCCGGTGGCCAGGAGTTTCCAGTTCTTGAGGTGGGCGATGACGCGTTCCACGTTGGCGCGGCGGGCGGCGATGGCCCGGTTGAACTCGACCTCGGATTCGGTGCGGGGTTGGCCGGCGGTCCTGGGTCGGGGTGTGGTCAGGCCGGTGCCGCGGTAGGCGGTGTCAGCGAAGCCACCGGGTCCGCCGTCGGAGTTCAGGCGACCGGCCAACCGGGCGGCCAGGCCGCTTTGGCGCCAGGCTTTGGCGTCGTGCATGGCGCCTGGTTGTGGGTCGCCGGCCAGGATGAGTCGACCGTAGGCGGAGCCGACGACCTGGATGTTGAAGCCGCAGCGATGGCGTTTTCCGGAGTACATGCCGGCGGTGAAGGTGTCGTGGCGGCGGTCGCCGATCGGAGCGAGGAATCCGTCCACCCGGACGGTCGAGCGCAGGTCACGCTCGGCACGCAGGTCGGCGGTCGGGGTCAGCACGGTGGTGATCAGCGGGGCCAGCCGCCCGATCCACCGCGACACCGTCGGCTGGGAACAGCCGAACAGCTCCGCTATCAACGCCTGCGACACGTTGTGCCACAGGTAGATCAGCACCATCAGGACCGTGCGGTACGGGCCGACCACCCGCCGCCGTCGCGGGGTCGATACCGCCGGCGGCGTATACGGCGGCGACCAGCTCGTCGGCTTGCTGCGGGCACAGTCCGGCCATAATCTGCATGCGCGGTGGTCGGTCCGCGAAGATGATCTGAGTCGTCACAAACCAGGTGATCTACCCGTGGCCGGCCACCGCGTCCATCATGGACACATCACAAGTCGATCAAGCCACCACCATCGACACCCATCGACTGAATAACGCTCTCAGACGACTTGGCCGCCAGGCAATCCGGAGACGTCTCCGACCTGCTCTCGACGGCGTCGCCAGCTGCGAAAAAAGTCCGCCGACGTCCGTGGTTGTTCGACGTTGAACTTGCCGGTAGTCACACCGTTAGTCACACCGACGCAGAGGCCTCCCGTGCCTATGGACATCACGATGCGTCCCCGGCCGACTCGCTGCTAGCGTCTTCAGTTCATGACTTCCGATCCAGCACCCGTCCCAAAGATGCTGTCACCACCACCGGGCCCGCTCGCGCTGCTGACCGTCCCCTTCATCTTTACGCAGGACGGCTTGCTCGGGACAGATGACTTCCTCAAGCAAGCTAAGCAGCGGGGCATCAGCCTATCGCTGGAGGGCCTGCGGAAGCTGCATGAGATCGGTCTGCTGATGCCGCTATACCGCGTCCACGACGACGCCGTGGAGGAGCTGCGCATCGACGTCGAACCTGGGATTGTCATGAACGCGCGCGGCTGGACGGTCGCCGCCGCCCACGACGGCCGGCTGCGTGACAGTGCGCAGGAGGGCTACTCGGAGGCGTGGCCATTCGAACGCCCGCCCGGCGTGGTTGATGAGGGCAATACGTTCTGGTGGAACGGCTACACCTACTCACCGTGGCAACTGCTCGACCTGCGTCACATCTTGAACGAGCACGAGATCATCCAGGCTGGCTGGACTCCCCGTGTTGATCCCGATCGTGTCCAGCGCACGCGGCGGGTCTGTCGGCGCCGGGTGAAAACTGACCCCGTGTCGCCGGTCGAATTTTGACCCCCTTGACAGTCCCTTCTGGTCTGGATGGGCCGGAGGGTGAAGGGGTGTTGTCCGTGGAGGATTGGGCTGAGATCCGCCGGTTGCGTCGGGCGGAGGGGTTGCCGATCAAGATGATCGCGCGGGTGATGGGGGTCTCGCGCAACACGGTGCGGGCGGCGTTGGCCTCGGATGCGCCGCCGCGGTATGTGCGCCGGCCGTTGGGGTCCGCGGTGGATGTGTTCGAGCCGCGGATCCGGGAGTTGCTGCAGGCGTTCCCGACGATGCCGGCCACGGTGATCGCCGAGCGGGTCGGTTGGACGCGGGGTAAGACGGTGTTCGCCGATCGGGTGCGGCAGCTGCGGCCGGTGTATTTGCCGCCGGATCCGGCCAGCCGGACCGCCTATCCGGCCGGGGAGATCGCCCAGTGTGACTTCTGGTTCCCCGACGTCCGGCTGCCGGTGGGCTTCGGACAGACCCGTACTGCTACCCGCCTGCCGGTGTTGACCATGGTGTGTGGCTATTCGCGCTGGTTGTCGGCGGTGCTGGTGCCGACCCGTGGTGCGCAGGATCTGTTCGCCGGCTGGTGGCAGCATCTGGCCGCGCTGGGGGCGGTGCCGCGGGTGCTGGTCTGGGACGGGGAGGCCGCGGTCGGCCGGTGGCGGGCCGGACGCAGCGAGCTTTCCGGTGACTGTCAGGCGTTTCGCGGGACGCTGGGCACTCGGGTCGTCATCTGCCGGCCCGGGGATCCGGAGGCCAAGGGGCTGGTGGAGCGGGCGCACGACTTTCTGGAACGCTCGTTTCTACCCGGCCGGGTGTTCGCCTCGCCGGCGGACTTCAACACCCAGCTGCAGGCCTGGCTGGAGCTGGTCAACCGGCGCACCCGCCGGGTGTTGGGCTGCGCACCGGCCGACCGGATCGTCGCGGACCGGGCCGCGATGCTGGCCCTGCCGCCGGTGGCGCCGGCGACCGGCTGGCGCATCGCCACCCGCCTGCCCCGAGACCACTACGTGCGCCTGGACAGCAACGACTACTCGGTGCACCCCACAGTGATCGGCCGCCGGGTGGAGGTCATCGCCGATCTGCACCGGGTCCGAGTGCTCTGCGACGGACGCGCCGTGGCAGACCACGGGCGACTGTGGGCCCGCCACCAGAGCGTGTCCGACCCGGCCCACGTGGCCGCGGCCAAGCTCCTGCGGCGCAAGCGTCTGGAGCTGCCCCGCCCGGCCACCCAGCCCGAGGTTGAAGTGCGCCGGTTGGCCGACTACGACGTCGCCCTGGGCCTGACCGAGGAGGTGGCCTGATGCCGACCAAGACCACCCCCGCCCGGGACTTGTCCGCCGAGGTGGGCTTCCTGACCCGGGCGCTGAAGGCGCCAACGCTGCGCGAGTCGGTGACCCGGCTGGCCGAACGCGCCCGCGCCGAATCCTGGACCCACGAAGAGTTCCTGGTCGCCTGCCTGCAACGGGAAGTCTCGGCCCGGGAGTCCCACGGCGGCGAAGGCCGCATCCGCGCCGCCCGCTTCCCCGCCCGCAAATCGTTGGAGGAGTTCGACTTCGACCACGCCCGCGGACTCAAACGCGACACCATCGCCCACCTGGGCACCCTGGACTTCGTGGCCGCCCGCGACAACGTGGTGTTCCTCGGCCCACCCGGCACCGGCAAAACCCACCTGGCCATCGGCCTGGCCATCCGCGCCTGCCAAGCCGGACACCGGGTCGCGTTCGCCACCGCCGCCGAATGGGTCGCCCGCCTCGCCGAGGCCCACCACACCGGACGCCTGCAGACCGAACTCACCCGACTGGGCCGCTACCCACTGCTCGTCGTCGACGAGGTCGGCTACATCCCCTTCGAACCCGAGGCCGCCAACCTGTTCTTCCAACTCGTCTCGGCCCGCTACGAACGCGCCAGCCTCATCGTCACCAGCAACAAGGTCTTCGGCCGCTGGGGCGAGGTCTTCGGCGACGACATCGTCGCCGCCGCCATGATCGACCGACTCGTCCACCACGCCGAAGTCATCGCCCTCAAAGGCGACAGCTACCGGCTCAAAGACCGCGACCTCGGCCGCGTCCCCACCACCGCACCAACCGACGAATAGATCAACCGATGCGAGGGGTCAGAATTCAACCGGCATCCGAGGGTCAGATTTCGACCGGCGTTGACAGGGTCGTCTGTGCGCTGGCAGTGTTATCCCCCCGTTTCCTATCCGGTGTGCTCGGCAAACTGAGCATGCCGCCGGGAGTGACGCAAGAGAGCTTATTGCGTTTCCGGGGTGAAGCCGACACGCTGCAATTGCTCGGCACGGCTGGATTCGATCCTGCCGACCTTCGCAAAGAAGCGGAGTGGTTGCTCCTCGATGCCGGCCACAGTGATCCGATTGCTGATTGGCTGCCACTGATCCGCCACGCCGGCCATCTGGGCTGGTCGAAACTCAAGGGTCTAGCGCTGGACTGCATGTGGGCACGCATCGGTGCCGAAGTTCTCCTGCGTGCTCACGAGGACCTGGCCGTCAGCGGCCACCTGGAGCCATTACCCAACGTCGCCGATCTCAGCTGGCACGTTGCGCTGCACGACCGGCTCACGCCCAGAGATGGCGACGGCGACAGCCTCGAACGCGCACTCGGCACCTTCGGCCTGTCACCGCATCCGCGGGTGTTACTCCTCGTGGAAGGCGAAACGGAACTCGATCATGTGCCTCGCCTTCTAGCCGAATTCGGATTGACCCAACCGGAGCAGGTGAGAGTGCAGCAGTGTGAAGGCTCGAAAGTGAACGCTCACCTCATCGCGCGCTACGGGATCACGCCGCGCCTGGGCAAGAAGATACAAGGCACCCAACTCATCGACCGAACGCCAACCGCGCTCATCGTCGCCATGGATGCAGAAAACAAGTTCGAGACTCCTGCCAAGTGTGCTGACGAGCGACGCAAGCTCCAGAACGCCATCAGCAAGGAGGTGGCGTTCCAGGGCGGCGAGATCGCGCAGGCCGACCTTGACTACCTGGTGGAGGTACGGGTGTGGGGCGACGACAAGTACGAGCTGGCCAACTTCACCGACAATGAGCTGGTACCGGCGATTACGCAACTCGCCACGATGCAGTCGAATCCCAATGTCACGTCCCCGACTTGGGAGCAGGATCTCCGGGCTGAACTTCAGGCAGCACGGGTGGTTCACCACGACATCAAAGTACCGATGGGTCGCATGCGCGTACGCGAAGACAAGCCCGAACTAGCCAAACTGCTTTGGTCCACGTTGGTCACGAAGTGCGCGGCAGAACTCGCGGCCAACGACGTCAAGACGCCAGTGCTCGCCCTGGTGGTCGATACACGCCAGAAGGTCGCCATGTTGTCGGGTGGTGGCTACTCGCTGTCGGAGCCGTAACGCAGGGTGCCGCCCTACCTATCGCCCGGTGCCAGCGGCACGTACACAGTCACCGGCAGCGTCGCGGTTTCGATCTCACAGGGCAAGTACCACACACCGTAATCGTTGTGCTCGGCAGTGAAGGCCATGCGGATAAGCGTTCCCTGCTGCCGAATCCAATCCGACTGACCCATGCTGGTCATCCACTGCCCCGGCAGGGTGTGTTCAAGCTGGTACACCAGTTGTTCCCCGGTCGGAATCGGCGTGTCGTAGATGGTCGTGCGACCAGTTCCATCAGATCGCGCGTCGTCAGGTCCGGTAGCGGGCGTGAAGTGGTAAGGCCCCCAGATGTGCGCCTTGACTTGTTCGGCGGTTGGGCCGCCCATGTGCTCCTGGTGAGTTTCGCCGCGCCGGAAGTGGTCGTTGCGGATGGCAGCAGTCAACCGGTCGAGACGGTTGAGACCAGGCGGCCCCACCAGGGCGACACGCAGGCGAAGGATGTCGACGCCAGACCCCCATCGTTCGCACGTTAGCCGCAACTGCGGGCACAGCTCGCTTTGACGGCGCTGACTCTCGATGGCCGTCAACTGGCTGGCAGCTGAGTTGGATTCCTTCGCGGACGAGCGCGACTGGAATGCCGCCCAGGCGGCGATGCCGGCGGCGGCCACGGTGCCGACCGATTCGAGGGGTTGCCAGAAGTCCACAACGGCCTGCCGATCTGAGATGGGGGCCTTGATACGCGCCACAACGATCCCACGCCGGAGAACCGTTCGCATTGCCGGCCTGCGATTCGACTATCTGGACTGAGCCGCAGACCCTTGACTCCGTGGCAATCTGGGCATGTCCGTCAGCGGTGATTGGACCTGCGGACACTGAACGTTTTTCATCCTGATGGTGCAGGTCAGGTGGTCGTGACGGGGTTGGTGTCTGGATAGGACCGGGGCTCCTGGTAGATGACTGGTCAACTACGATCCGGTCGTCTTACCGAGGAGCCCCGATGCTCGCCTATCCTTGCAGCCTGCCGCTGTCCGCGCACGCGCTGGCCTGGCTGACCGAGCAGATCCGCACCCACCGGGTCGCGGTCGGATCGCGATGGCGACGGCTGGAACCGGGCCGCCAGGCTCTGTTGGTCCTGGCCCATCTACGCTGTGGCGACACCTACGCCCGGTTGGCCGGCGGGTTCGAGATCAGCGTCGCCACCGTCTTTCGGTACGTGCGCGAGGTGGTCGATCTCCTCGCGGCCGCCGCACCCAGCCTGCAACAGGTGATAGCGGCTGCCGCCCGGCGCATCTACGTCATCGTCGACGGGACCCTGGTCCCGATCGACCGCATCGCCATCGACCGGCCGTACTTCTCCGGAAAGCACCACCGGCACGGGGTAAACGTGCAGGTTCTGGCCGGCAGCCGGGGTCAACTGCTGTGGGCCTCACCCGCCCTGCCGGCGCCGTGCACGACATGGCCGCAGCCCGCAGCCACCACATCCCCGAGCTGCTGGCTCGCCATGGTGTGGCCGCCTATGGCGACGCGGCCTACCAGGGTGCCGGCCCGCACATCGCGGCATCATCGCCGCGCGCGTCGCCGCGGTCGGCGACGTCGTCAAGGACGTCAGCGACGACCGGACCATCGCCCTCAGCGAGGTGATCCTGGTCGCGTGCACGAAGACCGACTACGGGCCGGCCGCCAAGCTGCGCATCGCCAACTCCGGCCACGACACGGCGTCCTACCTCGTTGACGTCGCGTTCCTCACCGACAATGGCGCAACCCGGGTAGACACGGCCGAGACCTCCGTCGTCGATCTGCCCCCGGGCCGCATGTCCTACCCCGTGGCCGAGGCGCTCAGCGTCGACGGGGAGGAGCCCTACGACACCTGCAAGATCATCGACGTGACGCGGCCACCGTCCGCCCAAACAGTAGAGGACGGATGAACCCTGGCCAGTCGCATACGCCTGCGCACGATCGTCTCCGCAGCGTGCTTGCGTGGACAGGGTGCTGCCGGCATGCCGCGCTCGGTGCTCGGCCTGCGACAGCCGCCACAGCACAGCCGCCGAAGTCTCGATATACGTGTCAGTCGGCAAGGCTACCCGGCAAGATTGCAGACCGACCCATTGACTGCAACACCCATGAGCTCCGTTAGCCAGGAAGGCTGTAAGCGAAGCTCAAGGAATATGCACGCTTGACGCGTTCCATCGGGGTCTCATTGGGATTGTCGGTCGGCGGCTTACTTCTCACCAGTTCGGCCTCCAGGGAGCGGTCTTGTATTGATGTCAGCCTACCCGCTTCGAACACTAGTTCGAGCACTTCGGGATAATGCCAAGCCGGGGGATAGCCCATCATGTTAAGGTCACCCACCACTTCCTCACCTGTCGCGGCGAGCAGCCGGCCGGTGAAGGCGACCTGCCGGTGAAGATTCGCATACTGCCATGCTTCGTCTCCTTGAATTGGAGCTACGCCATTGATTGGTGGAGGTTGAGTGTTGCTTCCGACTTCCAGATGCTCAAGAATGAGGCCGTCGTTGACAATGGAATACTCGCATAGGTATCCGCGCCAGCATCCAGTGTTAATGGCAACGAGTTCGATGTCCAACGCCGCAGGCTCAACCAGGCCATGGCCATCCACTGCCGCTATAACGTAACTGCGTCCGTTCAGCCGAATATAATCGGGCTCCTGCGTGGTCAAAGACGAACCCCCTTCCGCGATGCCATTAGCGGGCGACTCTTTCAATCGCGCCCAGAACCTCTTCTGCAATGTCCACAGCTATCTTGTCGAAGGCTGCCTCGGCTTGGTCGGCGGCGAGATTCTCCGCGAGAACCCACGCTTGGGCATCTCGCGTGGCAATCGGCTCCGCCGTTGTCTTGACCCATTCATTTGTGGCAGCCCTAGCTCTCGGTTCGAACCCACTACTCTCGGCGTCGTCCTCCGTGGCAGGGTAGGGCAGGCCGGCCTTTAGATCTTTGATGTGGTAGAGCTCGTGGTAGATCGTTGAAGCCAGGTAGAGCTCGCCCCTGTTAAACGCCTTCTGCGAGAACGTAATGACCAACCTTCTCGACGTCGCAGCGGCCCACTTTGGATAGTACGCTCGTTTGACTACAATCTGTACGTCTTGGACGTCGAGTCCATACTTATCCGCAATAGCGTAGATGGTGTCGATCGACGCATCCATGTATATCGTCTTGTCGAAGTACTGTAGTCCGCCGGGAGTCAACAATACGCCTGGAGCTACCAGCTTCGTGCCATCGGGGCCTAAAATGGGGCCTGGAGGCGGATTGGACGGTCCAGGCGCGTTCCTTGTTTGGCATGCCGCATCGCAGGTAAGGTGCTGCCCGCGTGTCGTGCTGCTCCCAGGTGCGCAAATCCCGTCGGGACCGCCGCCAGGACATTGAAGTGGGCTTAGGCCCGTGGGGTCACTGACGGTGGCCGGATTGTTGTAACTATATCCATATGCGTTCAGGCTCTGCGGTTCGTTTAGCCGGACAATCGGGTCGGGACTAAGGAATATACCGAGCGTGGAGTCGTAATAGCGGGCGCCATCCAGTAGGAGTCCACTCGGATCCAAACTGTGGCCGAGGAAGCTGCGGTCGGAGCCGGTGGGCGGTCCCTGAGGGCCCCGCTGTGCGCCGAAGGGCAGGTACCGTTGCTGGGTGGATGTCCCGGATGAAGCGTTTATGGCCAGTTGTGCGCTGCCTTGCGTGTCAGCGGTCAGCCAGATGAGGGCGCCGGTGGTGCCATTTCCTCCGACGCGCATGGCGCAGGTGTATGCGCCGGAGGTGTAGTAGCGGGTGGGGGTTACGGTAGCGCCGTTGGCGTGCAGTTCCTGTCCGGGCAGGTACAAAACGTTGTCACCGGCGCTCTTGCGTAGCAGCCGGTTGCCAGCGGCGTCGTAGACAAACAACGTGGTGGCGCCGCCCGTTGTCATCGACGTCATGTGCTGTTGGGCGTCGAAGATCGAGTTACCTGCAATGCCGGAGACGGTGCGTGCGTCCTGGTCGCCGTTGGGGTTGTAGCTGTAGGTGTCGTGGCTGGTGGAGCCGCCGGTGTGTTGTACGTCGGTGACCGCGTGCACGTGGTTCGGGTCTTGGTAGGCGTAATTCGCGGTGGTGGAGGTGATCGTGTCGAGCACGCTGGTGATGTCGCCGAGTTTGTCGTAGCTGTAGGCCAGGTCGTAGGGGGTGGGTCCGCCGGTGTGGTCGGGCGCCGCGCCGGTACAGCTGGTGGCGCTGGCGGTGGTGGTGGTGTACGCGTGGGTAAGCCGGTTGAGGTCGTCGTAGCCGAAGCACTGCTGCTGACCGTCCACGCTGGACGCGATTTCGACCACATTGCCAGCGGGGTCGTAACTGTAGGTGTCGTTCTGTGCGGTGGCTGGTGTCCCGGCATTGGTGATGGCGGTTGTGATGCCGGTGAGGTGACCGGTGGTCTGGTTCCAGGTGTAGTCGCGGGTCGCGGTCAGGGTCGCGCCGGTGGCGCCGTAGGTGCGGTGGGTCAGCGGCCCGTAGTTGGCGTAGAACGTAGCCCCGATGTAGGTGGCTAGGGGGCTGGTGAGGGTGTTGGGCAGGCCCTGGTCGGTGTAGCCGGTGGTGACGGTTTCGGCGGGTAGGGAGACACCGGCGGTGCCGACGGCCGGATAGGTAATGGTAAGGGGTTGGTCGGCGGCGTTGTAGGTGTAGCTGGTGTGGTAGCTGCCGGCCAGGGCCCCCTCGGCGGCGGGGATGGTGGTGGTGACGGCGGTGGGGTTGCCGTCGGGGTCGTAGCTGTCGACTCCGGTGACGTAGGCGGCGCTGCCGTTCCAGCTGGTGGAGGTGGCGGCCAGGCCTTTCCCGAGGGTGGCGGTGTCGTAGGTGGCGCTGGTGAGTTTGGTGCCGGTGTCGGCGGCGCCGAGCCATAGGGCGGTCGGCCGGTCGAGCCGGTCGTAGACGTGGGTGAGTAGCTGGCCGTTGTTGTCGGTGGTGGTCTTGACGTCGCCGTCGGCGTCGTAGGTGGTGGTGGTGGTTCCGGTGTCGGGGTCGACGGCCTGGGTTTGCCGGCCGGCCCAGTCGTAGGTGTAGCTGGTGACATGGCCGGCGTTGTCGGTGATCGAGGCGAGTTTGTGGGTGTCTGTGTAGTCGTAGCTGGTGGTGATGGGGTGGCCGGGGTCGATGTCCGGGATGCGTTGGCTGATGGTGGTGGTTTGGCCGAACACGTCGTAGCTGGTGTCGGTCTTGTTGCCGTCGGGGTCGGTGACGGTGGTCAGGTCCGGACCCTGGTAGTCGGTGGTGATGTCGCCGTCGGGTTGGGGGATGCTGTTTTTGAGCAGTTGGGTTTCGATGGTGCGGCCGGCCCAGTCGGGCACGATGTCGGTGTAGGCGACCAGGTTGGACGCGTCGGTGTCGAGCATGTCGGAGCCGGGGGCGGCGGAGTTGAAAAACGCCGGCGCATTGCCTTCGACGTAGCCTGACGAGTCGTAGCGGGTGAAGGTGATGATCCGCCCGGTGCCGGTGGCGCCGGGTGCCTGGGTTTCCCGGGCCTGGCCCAGGCCATCGACGTAGGCGTAGGTGGTCACGAAGGTGGATCCGGTCTGCAGGGTTTGGCTCTGCAGTTCTGGTGGCCCACTAGGTGCGTCGGGTACGAAGGTGGAGTCGGTGGGGTTGAGGTAGGTGTATTTGATCGACGCCGGGTTGGTGGTGGGCTGTTGCGCCGGCTTCCACACCCTGGTCAGCCGGCCGATCGCGTCGTAGCGCAGGGTGGTGAGTTTGCCGTTGGGGTTGGTGATGGTGGTCGGCTGTCCGTGGTCGGGGGCGGTGACGGTGGTGGTGGTCAGCGGTGTGGCGGAGCCGGTGACGCCGCTGGGGTCCGGTGGTGGTGTAGTGACGGTGGCGCCGGTGGTGGGCCAGCCGATTACCGGTGTGTAGCTGGTGGTGGTGGTGTGGCCGCGGGCATCGGTGGCAGACACCGGCCGCCCGGCTTGGTCGTAGTTGGCCTGGGTTGAGGTGTGCGCGCCGGCGGCGGTGTAGGTGTCGACCTCGGTGGGGTTGGAGTCGACCGGATGGTTGCTGGCCAGCGTGGTGGCGCCGTCGTAGAAGGTTTGGGTGTCCCCGTCCTGGTTGGCCGCCGCGGCGTTGGCGCAGGTGGCGTCGTAGTGGGCGGCGTCGTCTTGCAGCGCGACCCATCGGTTGTTGGCCGGGTCGACGTTGAGTGCGTACTGGTATGTGGTGCAGGTGTTGTCGTTGGCGCCGCCCAGGCCGTGGTCTTCTGTCGAGGAGGGTAGGCCGAACAGGGTGGAGGCCTGGCCGCTGTTGAAGTTGTTCTCGATCTCCCGCTCCCGCCAGGTGGCGATGTCGGAGGTGGAGTCGGACAGCCTGTCGTAGGTGCGGGTGCTGGTTTCACGCACCATCATCGCGTCCGGGGTGCCGGTGTAGACGGCGGTGTCTTCGGCGAAGCCGTACTCATGCACCACGTACCGCTGCGATTGGGCCTGGTTGTCGCGGTGGGACTCCTCATAGGTGCGGCCGGCAAACCACAGCGAGTCCGTCAGTGAAAGAGATGGCCCGGCCGATGAGCCGTGCACGGTTACCGACTTGTAGTCGCTGGGGCCGGCGGGGGCGATGACTTTGCGGTCGCCGTCGAGGCCTTGGAACAGGTAGTAGCCGGTGGAGTGGGTCTGGGCGCCGTCGCCGTTGGTGACGGTGACGTTGCTGTAGCCGCGCCATTCCGTCCACGACTCGTCGGCGCGTCGCTGCGCGGGGTCGGCCGGGAACCGCCAGCCGGCGCCGGCGTTGTTGTAGGTGTAGGTGGTCGTCTGCACCGGGTC